>NZ_AKJC01000311.1 GCF_000282535.1 Pseudomonas sp. GM84
GGTTACTTCGCCTGCCGTACCGATGACGGGCGTTTCGACGCGCGACGCTTCGCCGCCCAGGCCAGCGACCCGCAGGTGAAGATGATCGAGATCAAGCTCAGCCAGGGCGCCAAGCCGGGCCACGGCGGCATCCTGCCGGGGCACAAGGTGAGCGAGGAAATCGCCATCACACGCGGCGTGCGCGTGGGTGAGGACTGCATCTCGCCCGCCGCGCACAGCGCATTTCGCACGCCGGTGGAGCTGCTGCACTTCGTCGCAACCCTGCGCGAGCTGTCCGGCGGCAAGCCGGTGGGCTTCAAGTTCTGCCTGGGCCATCCGTGGGAATTCATGGGGATCGCCAAGGCCATGCTGGCCACCGGTATCACCCCGGACTTCATCGTCGTCGACGGCAAGGAAGGCGGTACGGGTGCGGCGCCGCGCGAGTTCAGCGACAACATGGGCGTGCCCATGCGCGAAGGGTTGATGTTCGTGCACAACACCCTGGTGGGCTTGAACCTGCGTTCGAGCATCCGCATCGGCGCGGCGGGCAAGATCGTCAGTGCCTTCGATATCGCCAGCGCGCTGGCCCTCGGTGCCGACTGGGTGAATTCGGCGCGCGGCTTCATGTTCGCCATCGGTTGCATCCAGTCGCAGAGCTGCCACACCAACAAGTGCCCGACCGGCGTGGCGACCCAGGACCCGTTGCGCCAGCGCGCGCTGGTGGTGCCGGACAAGGCCCAGCGGGTTGCCAGCTTCCACCGCAATACCCTGCATGCCTTGGCCGAGATGCTCGCTGCAGCCGGCCTGGAGCATCCGTCGGAGCTCAAGCCCAAGCACCTGGCGCGGCGCATCAGTACCGGGCAGATCAGCCTGTTTTCGGACTTGCACCAGTTCCTCAAGCCTGGCGAATTGCTTGGCGGCTCGATCCAGAGCGAGTTCTATGCGCGGATGTGGCGGATGGCGCGCAGTGACAGCTTTGCGCCGGAGACGGGGGACGGGATGGCGGCGAAGGTGACTCGCCAAGAGGAAGTGGAACCGGCGTAGGGCCTCATCGCCGGCAAGCCGGCTCCCACAGGGGCGATGCTGGACTGCTCCTGTGTGGGAGCCGGCTTGCCGGCGATCGGGCTGCAAGGCAGCCCGCGAGGCCATCAGATCAGAAGATGCTGATCGGGTACTCGACGAATACGCGGACTTCGTTGCCGTCGTCGTTGTAGCCGTTCTGCTGTACAGCGTTGTTGGTGCGAAGGAACGAGCTGCGCAGCTTGATCGACAGATCCTTGGCCGGGCCATCCTGCACCACGTAGCGGATCTGGTTGAAGATCTCGCGCTCTTTACCTTCGCCGAAGCCTTCCGGGTTGGCGGCGTTGCGGGTGTTGATGTTGTCACCCACCACGTAGGCCAGCTTGTAGGTCAGACCCGGGATACCGTAGGCACCGAAGTCCAGGCCGTAGCCCAGCTGCCAGGAACGCTCGTCCTCGGCGTTGAAGTCGGACCAGTAGGAGTTGGCCAGGTAGATGGTCGAGCCACCGTCACCCACGCCACCTTCGTTCTGGTACCAGCCGTAGTTGTAGCCGGTGCTGCCGGTGCTGCGCTGGTGCGCCAGGGTGAACGAGTGCGCGCCGTAGGCGTAGGTCGCGGCCAGGCTCCAGATGGTGTTGGAGTCACCGTTGAGCTCGGCGGATTCGACGAACTTCTTGTCGATGTCCGACTTGTAGCCGTTGAAGTCCAGGGTCAGGGACTGGTCATTGGCGATCGGGAAGACGTAGTTCAAGCCCAGGTAGTGCTTCTTCATCACGTCTTCGTTGTCTGCGGTGTACAGCGAAGCGGTGAAGTTGTCGGTGAACTTGTAGCTACCGCCGAGGACGTTGATCGACTTCAGGCCGCCACCGTCACGACGCTCGGCGCTCTTGCGCGCTTCCTGGGTGAAGCGACCGGCGTTCAGCTCCAGGCCCTGGATTTCCTTGGAGGTCAGCAGGGTGCCGGTGAAGCTTTCCGGCAGCAGACGCGCGTCGTCGTATTGCAGCACGGGCAGGGTCGGCATCTGGTCACCGTACTTGAGCACGGTGTTGGAGATGCGGAACTTCACGGCGGCACCGGCACGCGACAGGTCATGCGGGCTGCTGGCGTTGCCGTTGGCGTCCTTGGTGTTCTCCGGCTTGAAGAAGTCGATACCGGCGCCACCGTTGTGGCCTTTGCCGCCGTCCAGACGCACGGCGTACAGGCCGAATGCGTCGACGCCGACACCGACGGTGCCCTGGGTGAAGCCGGAAGAGAAGTTGCCGATGAAGGCCTGGCCCCATTCCATCTGGTCATCGGTGCCGTGCTTCTTGTCACGGTTGATGTAGGCGTTACGCAGGAGAACGTTTGCGTGACTGTCTTCGATAAAGCCTTTGCTCTCGGCCTGCTCGTTGGCCTGGGCCTGCGTCGCGGCGATCATCGCCAGGGCGACCAGGCTGATCCTGGTTTTCAACATGTTGTTTTCCTTATTTCTTAATCAAAAACGCTCTGCAATATGACGCCAGGAACCAACGCCCCTTCGTAGGTTCGACGCTATGCGGATCCAACTGAAAAGCCCGTGGCGGGCCTTGTACAGCAGCCTGGCCATGGCATGGCCAGCAGGCGTTGGCCGAATCCTAGCGGGGTGCGATTACAAATGTCAAAAAGTCGTGAAAAGCAGATCGATATAACCATGATCAAACGCAGGAACGATGCATTTTCACGCACGTTCGCGCCATAGGAGGACAATTTGTCTCTTGTCAGAAATCTCATTTTGATAGCAATGACAATTTCCCCGAAGGCCCCTACTCCCAATTGGCTAGTAACAAAGTGATACATACGTAAAGGCAAGTCTTTACGAATAGCCGAGCGACAGCAAATAACAAGCATTACCATTTGCATCCTTTTTTCACCTGCCCCAGGTCTGGATGCCTCCATGCTTGCCCCTTGCCGCCTTTCACCCCTGACCCTCGGCCTCTCGCTGCTGTTGAGCGCCAGCCTGGCCAGCGCCGCCACCACCACCCTGCCCGAGCAGTCGGTAACCGCCGACAGCGAGCGCGAAGAAGACAACCCGCGGGTCAAGGAGGTGAGCACCGCCACCCGCACCTCCACGCCGGTGCGCTACGTGCCACAAGCCATCGACACGGTGAAGGCGGCCAATGTCCTGGACTACGGCAGCAACACCCTGGGCAAGGCGCTCGAAGGCATTCCCAACGTCAGCAGCGGCGCCGATACGCGCTTCGACAGTGTGCGTATTCGGGGCTTCGACGCGAGTAACGACTTCTACCTGGATGGCGTGCGCGACGACAGCCAGTACATTCGCGACCTGCACAACATCGAACGGGTCGAAGTGCTCAAGGGCCCGGCGGCCGTCCTGTATGGCCGCGGCAGCCAGGGCGGCATCGTCAATCGGGTAAGCAAGGCGCCAGAGCGTGGCCGGCGTTCCTCGATCGAAGCCCAGGGCGGCAGCGAAGACCTGCGCAGCCTGTATGCCGACCTCAGCGCCGACCCCAGCGACACTGTCAGCCTGCGCCTGAACCTGGGCAACCAGGACAACAACAGCTTCCGCGATGGCATCGATGGCAGCCGCCAGCTGTTCGCCCCCTCGATGAGCTGGCAGCTCTCGCCTGACTTGAACTGGCTGGTGCAGTACGAGTACAGCCGCTACAACCGCACCCCGGACCGTGGCATCCCCGGGGTCAACGGGCGCCCGGCAGATGTGAGCCGCAGCACCACCTACGGCGATACCCAGCGCGACTACATCGACGACCGCGCGCAGTCGTTGCGCTCGCGCCTGAACTACCAGCTGAACGAGACCTGGCAACTGCGCCATACCCTCGGCCTGTTCCAGCTCGACAGCGACTTCGACAACACCTACGTGACCGCCTACAACCCCGGCAACAACACAGTCACCCGCCAGCGCTGGCAGCAGGACCTGACCACCCGCAACCTGTTCAACAACCTTGAGGCCGAAGGCGACTTCGCCACCTGGGGCGTGGAGCACAAGCTGCTGCTGGGCCTGGAGCTCGGCCACCAGCGCCGCGACCCGACGCTGTACACCGCCGCGCCGGTTTCAGCGGGCGGCAAGCCCGTGCCCCCTCTGGATCTGAACAACCCGAACCGCCACCTGCAGCACAACGGCAAGATGGTGGTGTCGAGCGACAACCACAGCGTGGTCGACAGCCGTGGCCTGTACCTGCAGGACCAGATCCGCCTGAACGATGAATGGCAGATCCTCGCCGGGGTGCGCTTCGATCAGTTCGAGGTGGAAACCACCAACAAGGTGCGCGACCTCACCGAAAAGCAGGACAGCAACAGCACCAGCCCGCGCCTGGGCGTGGTCTATACGCCGTGGCGCGACCATTCGTTCTATGCCTCCTGGAGCAAGACCTTCTCGCCGGTCGGCGGTGGCCTGATCGGTATCACCCCTGGCGCCCCCGGCAACACCAACGACACCAGCCCCGAGGAGACCCGGCAGAAGGAAATCGGGGTGAAGAGCGACTGGCTGGATGATCGCCTGACCACCACCTTGGCCATCTATGAGCTGGAGCTGTACAACCGCCGCACGCGTGACCCGATCAACCCGGAGATCACCCTGATGAGCGGCCTGCAGCGTTCGCGCGGCATCGAGCTGACCGCCACCGGCAATATCGTTGGCAACTGGTACGTGCGCGGTGGGATTGGCCTGCAGGACGCCACCATCGTCGAGGACAACAACGGCCTGGAAGGCAACCGCATCAATGATGTGGCCAAGCGCAACGGCAGCCTGTTCGTGACGTGGAAACCGGAGCTGGGCTGGTATGCGGAAACCGGGTTGACGCTGGTGGGCGAGCGTTATGCCGATAACCAGAACACCACGGTGATGCCAGGGTATGGCCGATGGGATGCGCTGGTAGGCTTGCGTACCCATGATTGGGATGTGCGGGCGGCGTTGAGCAACATTACCGACAAGACCTACTACAGCTCGGCGACCAGTGCGGCGCAGATCCAACCGGGGGATCCGCGTAGCCTGGTGGTGACGGGGACCTACAGCTTCTGATTTGCGGCGCCTTTACCGGCCTCTTCGCGGGACAAGCCCGCTCCCACAGGTATCGCACCCTACTCGAGGGCTGTGGAGAACCTGTGGGAGCGGGCTTGTCCCGCGAAGAGGCCGGTACAGGCTCCCCACAAACGAAAACGCCACCGCATTCACGGTGGCGTTTTGCATGGGGGCGGGCTCCTGCCCTGCTCAGTGCCACACACCCAGCAATGCTTCCAGCTCCGCTTCACTGATCAGGCCTTGTGGATAGCGGCCGTCAAGCAGACGTCGTGGGTCGGTCGTCCTGACCCTCTTGCTTCCCTGGTGTTTCAACCACTGCGTCAGTGTTCTGAGCGATTGGCGACTCACTGATGATGGGCGCAAAGCCGTCTCACTTGCTGCATTCATGTCTACACGTACTCCCTGGGCCCGTGAGCGGCTAATTTACGTCGTGTTTATTACAAGACGGATATCCGACTTGAAGAGTTAACTCCCTGAAATCAATACAAAACATATGCCATTTGGCTTGCCGGGCATCGCCCATGACAAAAAAAGGCCCGTCATCTGACGGGCCTTCTCGTTCAACTCAGTCTCAGCGCTTGACCGGCGCCGGTTGCTGCTGGGTCAGGCAGTGGATGTTGCCACCGCCCAACAAGAGCTCACGGCCAGGGATCATCACCACCTCGTGGTTCGGGAAGACCTTGGCCAGGATCGCTCTGGCCTGGGCATCTGCCGGGTCGTCGAAGCTCGGCGCGATGATGCCGCCATTGACGATCAGGAAGTTCACATAGGAACCGGCCAGGCGTACCGAAGGGTCGCGCTCCTGGCTGCCGGCTACGTGATCGACGCCGGCGCATTCTGCTTCGGTGGCGAACAGCGGGCCCGGAATCGGCATCTTGTGCACCACGAACTCGCGGCCTTTGGCGTCGCGGCTGTTTTTCAGCACTTCATACGCTGCGTGGCAGCGTGCGTAGTTGGGGTCGTTCGAATCATCGGTCCAGGCCAGTAACACTTCGCCTGGGCTGACGTAACAGCAGAAATTGTCGACGTGACCGTCGGTTTCGTCGTTGTACAGGCCGTCCGGCAGCCAGACGATGGTCTCCACCGCCAGGTGATCGCGCAGGATCGCTTCGATCTGCTCGCGGTTCAGGTGCGGGTTGCGGTTGCGATTGAGCAGGCACTCTTCGGTGGTGATCAGGGTGCCTTCGCCGTCCACGTGGATCGAACCACCTTCGAGCACGAAGCCCTCGGTGTGGTAGCGCTGGCAACGTTCCATTTCCAGGACCTTGGCCGCCAGTTCCTCGTCACGGTTCCAAGGCGCGTACAGGCCGCCATCGAAGCCGCCCCAGGCATTGAAGCCCCAGTCCACGCCACGCACTTCGCCCGCATCGTTGATCACGAAGGTCGGGCCGGTGTCGCGCACCCAGGCGTCATCGTTGCTGATTTCCACCACGCGGATGTTCGGCAGGTCGAGCTGACGACGGGCGTTTTCGTACTGGCCGGCGGAAACGGCAACGGTCACCGGTTCGAACCGAGCGATGGCCTTGGCCAGGGTCACGTGGGCAGCCTGTGCAGGCTTGCCACCCAGGCGCCAGTTGTCCGAACGCTCGGGCCAGACCATCCAGACCTGGCTTTGCGGCGCCCACTCGGCAGGCATGTGGAAGCCGTCGGCGCGAGGCGTGGAGTTGAGGGTTTTCATCGGTAACCTCTGGGAAGAAGGGAGGGCATGGCGATTTTATACCCGATATATATCGGCAATAAAAGCTAACCAACCAACCGTTAAGGAATAAAAAAGCCGAACATCTCGATAACAATCGACATGTTCGGCTTCACCGTTGATTACAGCTCTTCGGACAGGATGCGATCGATGCTGTCGACAAAATAGTCCACGCTGGCCCGCGTGGTACACATCGGCGGCTTGATCTTGAGGATATTCAGGTAATCCCCGGTCGGCTGCATGAAGATACCCAGGTCGCGCAGGCGGTTGCACAGCACCATGGTTTCCTCTGTAGCCGGCTCCAGGGTCTGACGATCGCGCACCAGCTCCAGCCCCAGGTAGAACCCGGAGCCATGCACCGCACCGGCAAGCGGATACTTATCGACCAGCGCCTGCAAGCGCGCCTTGAAGTAGCGCCCGGTGTCGCGGGTGTTCTGCCACAGCCCCTCCTCGTCCATCACATCCAGCACCGCCATGCCGATACGGCAGCTGACCGGGCTACCGCCCGCCGACGAGAAGAAGTAGCCCTCGGCCTCCAGCGCCTCGGCGATTTCGCGACGGGTGATCACCGCGCCCAGTGGCTGGCCGTTGCCCATGCCCTTGGCCATGGTGATGATATCCGGCACCACGCCCTGCTCCTCGAAGCCCCAGAAGTACTCGCCCAGGCGGCCATAGCCCACCTGCACTTCGTCGGCGATGCACACGCCACCGCGAGCACGCACCTTGGCGTAGGCCTGCTGCAGGTAGCCTGCGGGCAGGGAGATACCCCCGGCGTTGCCGTACACCGGCTCGCAGATCATGCCGGCCAGCTGGCGACCACGGGCATCGAGGTCGGCGAGCTTGGCATCGACATCACGCAGGTAGTCGGCTGCGCTGTCGGCGCCCCGGTAGCGACCCCGGAAGGTATTCGGCGCCTCGACCGGGTGCACCCAGTCCGGGCGGGTTTCCAGGGCCAGTGGGTTGTCGGCGATCGAGGTGGAAATGGCATCGGTGGCCACCGACCAGCCATGGTAGGCCTCCAGCACGCTGATCAGGTCGCGCCCGCCGCTGTAGGCCCAGGCCAGGCGAATCGCCAGGTCGTTGGCTTCGGTGCCGCTGTTGACCAGGAACACCCGGTCGAAGCCCGCTGGCGCCAGTTCCAGCAGGCGCTCGGAAAACTCGGCAATGGCGGCGTAGTGGAAACGCGAGTTGGTGTTGACCAGCGACCATTGCCGCGCCGACTCGGCGGCCATGCGCGGATGGCCGTGGCCAAGCACCGCGACGTTGTTGAGCATGTCCAGGTAGGCGCGGCCCTGCATGTCGATCAGGTAGTTGCGCCAGCCGCGCTCGATCTGCGGCGGCTGCGCATAGTAGTGCTTCTGCGAGCGGGCGAAGCTGGCGTCGCGGCGGGCCAGCAGGGCCTGCGGGTCGGCCAGCGGCTCGGCATCGCAATCGAAGCCCAGCAGTGCTGCCGGCGACGGGCACAGGGCCAGCCAGGCCGCAGCCCGGGAAGGTGTGGCAAAGAACGGGGGCTGGATGTCGCCGTCCAGGCTCAGCTGAACACTGAGGAAACCACAGCTGCTGCCCAGCGCCTGCCCCTTGGCCACGGCCTGGCCATCTGCCGGGGTATCTTCCAGGCCGCTCAGCCACAAGGACCACTGCGGCGTGCGCAAACACCCGCGGCCGTCGCCATGGCGCTGCCAGGTGCCCGCCTGCGGCGCCTGCACCGCCGTGCCGTTGGGCACATGCAGTTCGACGCCCAGGGCGCAGGTGGCCGGCTCTTCGGGGCGGTCGATATGGGTTTGCGACAGGCGGTACTGCCCGTGCAGGCTGCAGGCCGGAGCGGGTTGCGCCGTCAGCAGGTGCTGGTCGAAACCTGCCTGTTCCCAGTTACCGGCTTCGCAATGGGTGCTCAGCACACCCAGGTCGACCCGGTTGACCGCCTGCCCGGCCAGTTCCGGGAGCAAGGGCGCGCAATCAGCCAGGTCGGGCAGGCTCGGTTCGATCCCGGCGGCCTGCAGGATGGCGGCTTGCATCAGGGCAAAGGGCACGGCCGTGGCGGTGTCGAAGATCTCCCACTCGTGGGCGATATTGTCGCGGATGTACTGGTTGCCCGGGTCGACGGCCAGTTGCTGCTCGCTGCTCAGCACCAGCACCGCGGCGCGGTTCAGCACCAGCGGCCACAAGGCGCGCAGCTCGGCCTCGTTCAGCGGGTTGACGGCCTGGTAGGCACGCACCGCCGGCAGGATGCGCAGCGGGTCGCCTTCGGCATGGTGCAGCAAGGCCGCGCAGGTAACCGACAGATCGGCGATCCGCCAGGTGCGCAGCAGGTCGCCGAAATCGATGACGCCCTGCAGTTGCCACTGGCGTTCGTCATCACGGGCCCAGACGGCGTTGTCGTCGGTGATGTCCAGGTGCACCGCCTGGCTCGGCAGCTGCCCTGCCAGGGGCGCCAGCTGCGCGGCGGCCTGGGCGGTGGCCTGCTCGATGCGGGCGCGTTGCGCCGGGTCCTGCAGTACCGGCAGCAGGTGCTCGATCAGCGCCTGGGCGTGCTGCGGGTCCCATTGCAGGGTACGTGCAAGGCCCGGGTGGTCGAAGCCGGCCAAGGCCTTGTCGACACGGGCGCAGAGCGCGCCCAGTTCGGCCATCAGCCGCGCTGGCATGTGCTTGAGTCGAGTCAGCGGCTGGCCCTCGATATAATCGAGCAGCCGAGCCCGCAGCGGTTGCCCGTCGATGTCCAGCGCCAGCAAAGCTTGCCCGTCGCGCGCCGGACGCACGGCCGGCACCGGCACGCCCTGCTCGCGCAGGTACGCCAATGCGGCATGCTGCGCCTCCAGCTCCACCTGGGCGTAACTGCCGTGGCAGACCTTGAGCACATAGCGCCCCTGGCCCGTGTCCAGCCGGAAGTTCAGGTCCTGCTGGCTGCCCAGGGCACACAGGCTGCCGGCAAGATCATAATGCGCCTGCAGCAAGGCATGGGCCTGCGCTTCGCTGAGCGAAGGGCTGGGCAGGCTGGAACGCTGGATCAGGGTGCTGAGGGGCATGGAGATGAAACCTCTTTTACTTTTCGCTTATCTCGCCACTGCCAAGGCCGATAAACAAGTGGCAAAGATGAAATGATGTTGATGCGCCGACGCGTAGACCCACCGACAATCTAGGCTGCAAAGGGCCAAGGGCGGCAAACTGCACATGACCGGTACGGTCGAATCCTGAGCACACTGGTCAAAGAATCGCCATGAACATAATCGCCACTGAAATACCTGACTTGCTGATCATCGAACCCAAGGTCTTCGGCGATAGCCGCGGATTCTTCCTCGAAAGCTTCAACGCCCGCGAGTTCGCCAAGGCCACCGGCGTCGAGGCGCGCTTCGTGCAGGACAACCATTCACGCTCGCAGCGCGGCGTGCTGCGCGGGCTGCACTATCAGATCGACAACCCCCAGGGGAAACTGGTGCGGGTAACCCAGGGCGAAGTGCTCGACGTCGCCGTGGACATCCGCCGCAGCTCGCCGACGTTCGGCCGCTGGGTGGCCGCCCGGCTGAATGCCGACGACCATCGCCAGTTCTGGATCCCGCCAGGGTTCGCCCATGGTTTCCTGGTACTGAGCGAGTCGGCCGACTTCCTGTACAAGACCACCGACTACTACAACCCCGCTGCCGAGCGCTGCATCCGCTGGGATGACCCGCAACTGGCCATCGACTGGGGCCTGGAACTACCGCCCTTGCTGTCGGCCAAGGATCAGGCGGGTGCACTGCTGGCTGACGCGGACCTGTTCCCATGAAGATTCTTGTCTGTGGCCACAATGGCCAAGTGGCCCAAGCCTTGAGCACACAGCTGGCCGGCCTGGGCGAAACGCACCTGCTGGGCCGCGACCAGCTGGACCTGGCGCGGCCCGAGGCACTGCGCGAAGCCCTACGCCGCCTGGCACCCAACCTGATCATCAACGCCGCGGCCTATACCGCCGTGGACCAGGCCGAAAGCGAGCCGGATACAGCCTATGCGGTCAATGCCGAGGCCCCGCGCGTGCTGGCCGAAGAGGCCGTGCGGCTCGGCGCGCCGCTGATCCACTACTCCACCGACTACGTTTTCGATGGCTACAAGGCAACGCCCTACACCGAAGCGGACCAGCCCAACCCATTGAGCATCTATGGCCGCAGCAAGCTGGCCGGAGAACAGGCGATTACCGCCGTGGATGGCGAACACCTCATCCTGCGCACCAGTTGGGTCTATTCGCTGTACGGGCGCAACTTCCTGCTGACCATGCAACGCCTGCTGCAGGAAAAACCGCAACTGAAGGTGGTGGATGACCAGATCGGTGCGCCGACCTGGGCGGCGACCATCGCGGCCAGCACCCGCGCACTGATCGAGCGCTGGCAGGCTGGCCAGGCCGGCGCCTGGGGCACCTATCACCTGACGGCCCAGGGCGAAACGTCCTGGTTCGGCTTCGCCCAGGCCATCGCCGCGCAGCTCGAAGCCCGCGGCCTGCCCTGCGCCGAGCTGCTGCCGATACCCACCCGCGAATACCCAACCCCCGCGCGCCGCCCGCTCAACTCGCGCCTGGACTGCACGCGCCTGGCCCGCGAATGGGACATCCAGCTGCCGCAGTGGCAGCAGGCGCTGATCGACTGCCTCAAGTAGCGCATAATTGCGCCAGACTCTTCTGGCGCATTTACGCAATGATTGCAAAACCGACGCCCCCACGCCGTCCCCGCTGGCGCAGCCTGGCCTTGCTGGCGCTGTGCCTGACGCCACTGCTGTGGCCGCTGCATCACCTTGCCGAACGCTATTACCAGGACCAACTGGCTTCACAGAACCGCCAGACCCTCGACCTGTACGTGGCCAACCTGCTCGGCACCTTGCACCGCTATGAAACCCTGCCGCAGATCCTCGGCGAAATGCCGGCGCTGCGCACGGTACTGGCTGACCCGCTCAAGCTGGAAGCGGTGACCAACGCCAACCGCCTGCTCAAGGACATCGTCCAGCAGACCGGCGCCGAAGTGATGTACCTGATGGACGTTCGCGGCAACACCCTGGCCGCCTCCAACTGGGACAAGCACGACAGCTTCGCCGGCCGCAACTTCGCCTTCCGCCCGTACTTCAACGAAGCCATGGACGGCCGCCTGGGGCGTTTCTTCGGCCAGGGCACCACCTCGGCCAAGCGCGGTTACTTCTTCGCCGCCGCGGTACGCGACCGCGAGCGCATCGTCGGCGTGCTGGTGGTCAAGGTCGACCTCGACCACACCGAAACCCTGTGGGGCCGCACCCCCGAGCAATTGCTGCTGACCGATCACAATGGTGTGGTGATCCTCACCTCGCGGCCCGACTGGCGCTTCCGTGCCACCCGCGCACTGACCGAGGCCGAGCGCCAGGCCATCATCGCCATCCAGCCCTACCCGACCCAGGCGCCACAGCCCCTGGCACTCAACCCCAACGCCTGGCTGACGCAAACCCGCGACATCAAGGAAACCGGCTGGCAGGTCAGCATCCTCGCGCCCAGGATGCTGGTTGACCGTTCGGTACAGACGGTCATGGCCATCGGCGGCGCGGTCCTGCTGGTGTTGATGCTGCTGGCCGGCCTGGTCATGCAGCGGCGCCGCCACTACATCGACCGCATCGACTTCGAGGCCCGCGGCCGCCAGGAGCTGGAGAACCGCGTGGCACAGCGCACCGCCGACCTCGAAGGCCTCAACACCCGCCTCAAGAGCGCCGTGCTCGAACGCGAGAACGCCCAGCAAGAGCTGGTGCGGGCTCAGGACGAGTTGGTGCAGGCCGGCAAACTGTCGGTGCTGGGCACCATGTCGGCAAGCATCAGCCATGAGCTCAACCAGCCATTGGCGGCGATCCGCAGCTACGCGGAAAACGCCGAGATCCTGCTCGATCACCAGCGCACCGAGGATGCCCGCGGCAACCTCAAGCTGATCGGCGAGCTGACCGGGCGCATGGCCTCGATCATCGCCCACCTGCGCGCGTTCGCCCGCCGCGACCGCCATGCCCCGGAAAGCGTGGCGCTGCAGCCGGCGCTGGACGATGCCCTGGCGTTGCTGGCCAAGCGCCGACGGGCGATGGCGGTGGAGCTGACTCGCGACCTGCCGGACGCCACCTTGTGGGTGCAGGCGGGCGAAACACGCCTGCGCCAGGTGCTCGGCAACCTGCTGGCCAACGCCCTCGACGCCTTGACCGAAAAGGCCAACCCGCGCCGCCTGTGGCTAAGTGCCGAAACCCGCGAGGGCTACGTCTACCTGTACATTCGCGACAACGGCCCGGGCTTCAGCCGCCAGGCCCTGGAGCATGCCAAAGAGCCGTTCTTCACCACCAAGACCCGCACCCAGGGCCTGGGCCTGGGCCTGGCCATCTGCGAAAGCCTGATGCGCGCCCTGGGTGGCGAACTGCTGCTGGCCAACCACCCGGAAGGTGGCGCCCTGCTGACCCTGCAGCTGCGCATGGCCGCGCCCGGCGCCAACCTGCAACCCACGGAGGACCCCTCGGCATGACGACCGAGACTCAGATCGACAGCCAGGCCCAGGTGCTTCTGGTCGACGACGACCCGCACCTGCGCCAGGCCTTGAGCCAGACCCTCGACCTGGCCGGGCTCAAGGTGGTCGCCATGGCCGATGCGCAAGGTCTGGCCGAACGCCTGGAGCCTGACTGGCCTGGCGTGGTGGTCAGCGATATCCGCATGCCGGGCATCGATGGCTTGCAACTGCTGGAACAGCTGCATGGCCGCGACAACGAACTGCCGGTGCTGCTGATCACCGGCCACGGCGATGTGCCGCTGGCCGTGCAGGCCATGCGCGCCGGTGCGTATGACTTCCTGGAAAAGCCGTTCGCCAGCGATGCCTTGCTCGACAGCGTGCGCCGCGCCCTGGCCCTGCGCCGTCTGGTGCTGGACAACCGCAGCCTGCGCCTGGCCCTGAGCGACCGCCAGCAACTGTCCACCCGCCTGGTTGGTCATTCACCGTCCATGCAGCGCCTGCGCGAGCAGATCGGCGCCCTGGCCGGGACCCGAGCCGACGTGCTGATCCTCGGTGAAACCGGGGCCGGCAAGGAGGTGGTGGCCCGCGCCCTGCACGACCTTTCCAGCCGCCGCGAGGGGCCATTCGTCGCCATCAATGCCGGCGCGCTGGCCGAGTCGGTGGTGGAGAGCGAACTGTTCGGCCACGAGCCGGGGGCGTTCACTGGCGCGCAGAAACGCCGCATCGGCAAGTTCGAATTCGCCAACGGCGGCACGCTGTTCCTCGACGAAATCGAGAGCATGAGCCTGGACGTGCAGGTGAAGCTGCTGCGTCTGCTGCAAGAGCGGGTGGTCGAGCGCCTCGGCGGCAACCAGTTGATCCCCCTGGACATCCGCATCATCGCCGCGACCAAGGAAGACCTGCGCCAGTCCGCCGACCAGGGGCGCTTTCGCGCCGACCTCTACTACCGCCTGAACGTGGCGCCGCTGCGCATCCCGCCGCTGCGCGAACGGGGCGACGACATCCTGGTGCTGTTCCAGCATTTCGCCGACGACGCCAGCCAGCGCCACGGCTTGGCGCCGCACAGCCTGCAACCGGCGCAACGCGCCATGCTGCTGCGCCACGACTGGCCGGGCAACGTGCGTGAGTTGCAGAACGCCGCCGAGCGCTTCGCCCTGGGCCTGGAGCTGGCCCTCGACGGCCAGGTCGCCGCTGCAGCGCCCTCTGCGGCGCCGATGCTGCTGGGCAACCTCAGCGAACAGGTCGAGCAGTTCGAGCGGTCGCTGATCGCTGCCGAACTGGCCCAGCCCCACAGCTCCATGCGCAGCCTTGCCGAAGCCCTCGGCATCCCGCGCAAGACCCTGCACGACAAGCTGCGCAAACACGGCCTGCATTTTGAAGGTGGCAGCAGCGGGCCCGACGACCACGAGGAAAACCGCCCATGAGTTCCGATAGCCAATACCTGCAGTCCGTCCTGCACGGCGACATCCCGCTGACCCGTGAAATGGGCCTGGAGGTCATCGATTGGCAAGCCCAGACCCTGCGCCTGCAACTCCCGCTGGCCGCCAACGTCAACCACAAGAGCACCATGTTCGGCGGCAGTTTGTACTGCGCCGCGGTGCTGGTGGGTTGGGGCTGGCTGCACCTGCGCCTGCGCGAGCTGGGGATCGATGACGGGCATATCGTCATCCAGGAAGGGCAGATCAGTTATCCGCTGCCGGTGACCGGCACGGCGGTGGCGCGCTGTGCGGCGCCGGACGAGAAGACCTGGGAGCGGTTCGTGACGATGTACCAGCGCCGTGGTCGGGCGCGGCTGACGCTGGAGACCACGGTGAGCAATGTCGGTAGCGACGAGCCCGCTGTCAGCTTCAGCGGCCAGTACGTACTACACCGCTGATCCTGAGATCCCTGTGGGAGCGGGCTTGTCCCGCGAAAAATCCCCCGCGGTGCCTGGCACGGGCTTCGCCCGTGTTCGCGGGACAAGCCCGCTCCCACAGGTTCAAGCGTGAATGTGTTGGTCTATGAACGCCTGGCGCCAGACAGCCGCAGCGGGCAAAGCCAGAAAGAACGGGTTGAGCAGCGACTCGCGCGCCGGATAACGGAACGGCTGCCCATCCAGGCCAATCACCTCGCCCCCAGCACCCTCCAGCACCCCCTGCGCCGCCGCGGTATCCCACTGCGAAGTCGGCGCCAGGCGCGGATAACAGTCGGCACTGCCTTCAGCCAGCAGGCAGAATTTGAGCGAGCTGCCGATGTTCGCCAACTCCAGCTCTCCCACCGCAGCCTTCAGACCTGCCAGCAACGCCTCCTGCTCCGGGCTGGAATGGCGACGGCTGGCCACCACGGTGAAGCGGCCATCGGCAGGCGGCGTATTGCGCACCTGAATCGGCAGGGCATCGCTGCCGGCCTCGGCGCGCCAGGCACCCAGATCGCGCCCACCGAAATAGCAGCGCCCGCTCGTCGGCATCGACACCACGCCAAACAGCACTTCACCGTTCTCGATCAGGGCGATGTTGACGGTGAATTCCTCGCTGCCGGCGATGAACTCCTTGGTGCCGTCCAGCGGGTCGACCAGCCACCAGCGCTGCCACCCCTGGCGCGTGGCCAGGGGGATATTGCAGTCTTCTTCGGACAGCACCGGAATCTGCGGCGCCAGCGCCTGCAGGCCGTCGGCGATCACCCGGTGCGCCGCCAGGTCGGCGGCGGTCACTGGCGAGTCGTCGGCTTTGTTGGTCACGGCGACATCGGCGCGCCAGAACGGCAGGATCGCCTCGCCAGCCAAACGGGCCAGCTTGACCACTTCATGCATCAGTTGCAGGTCATTCATACGTCGAGCAGCCCCCGCTGGATCAGCAGGTCGCGGGCCAGGTACAGCGCCGCCAGCGCCCGCCCCTCGGTGAACTGCGGGTGCATGGCCAGGGCCGACAGCTCGCGCAGGTTGACCTTGTCGACCCGCATCGGTTCGGGCTCGTCGCCTTCCAGGCGCTCTTCGTACAAGTCGCTGGCCAGCACCACCTGGATCTTCTGGCTCATGTAGCCCGGCGACAGCGACAGCTCGGTCAAATGCTCCAGTTGGCGTGCGCCAAACCCGGCTTCTTCCTTGAGCTCGCGGTCGGCCGCGGCCAGCACGTCCTCGCCCGGTTCGATCAGGCCCTTGGGCAGCGACAGCTCGTATTCATCGGTGCCGCCGCAGTATTCCTCGACCAACACGGCGTGTTCGGCGTCGAGCATCGCCACGATCATCACGGCGCCATAGCCATTGCCGCGGCCGACCAGACGCTCGTAGGTGCGCTCGTTGCCATTGCTGAAGCGCAGCTGTACGGCTTCGACGCGGAACAGACGACTGCTGGCGACGATCTCTCGGCTGAGGACGGTGGGTTTCTGGCGCATGGGGCGGCTCCTTGGCGTGAACGGGTTACTATACCGTGGCTTGCCGACTGAACGAGAGTTTCCCATGCCTGTTCTTCCCTGGTCTGCCATCGATACCGTCCTGCTGGACATGGACGGTACCCTGCTCGACCTGCACTACGACAACCGCTTCTGGCTCGAACACCTGCCCCAGCGCTACGCCGAGCTGCACGGGGTGAGCCGGGCCATGGCGGAAATGGAGCTGCAGCCGCTGTTCGAGCGCAATGCCGGCACCCTGAACTGGTACTGCCTGGACTTCTGGAGCCGCGAACTGAAGCTGCCGATCCGCGAGCTCAAGCGCGAGATCGCCGACCTGATCGCCCTGCGCCCCGATGCCGATACGTTCCTGGCGGCGATCCGCAAGGCTGGCAAGCGCGTGGTGATGATCACCAATGCCCACCGTGATTCGCTGTCGCTGAAGCTGGAGCGGGTGGAACTGGCGCCGTATTTCGAGCGGCTGATCAGTTCGCATGACTACGGTTATCCCAAGGAAAGCCCGCAGTTCTGGGATGCGCTGCAGGCGGATATCGGCTTTGAGCCGGGGCGCAGCCTGTTCATCGACGACACCTTGGCCATCCTGCGCAGTGCGCGGCGGTTTGGCGTGGGGCATCTGCTGGCGGTGCGCCAGCCGGACAGCCAGGCGGCGCCGCGCGATACCCAGGAGTTCGCGGCGGTCGAGGATTACCGGGAATTGCTGGTGGGTCTGTAAGGTCCTCATCGCCGGCAAGCCGGCTCCCACACCGATCACCTCCGACCTTGTGGGAGCCGGCTTGCCGGCGATGAAGCCTATGAAGATCTATCAGTCAGGAATACGCAGCACCTGCCCCGGGTAGATCTTGTCCGGGTGCGACAGCATCGGCTTGTTCGCCTCGAAGATCTTGTTGTACTGGTTGGCGTTGCCATACACGACCACGGAAATGGCTGACAGTGTGTCGCCCTTCTTCACCGTAACGAACCGCGCAGCCTTGACGACCGGCCCGGTCACGGTGATCTGGTCATCGACACTGGCCACACCATTGATGTTGCCCGCCGCCAGAATGATCTTCTCCTTTTCCTCCTGGCTGGCCACCTCGCCCTTGAGGATGATCTTGTCACCCTCTACAGTGGCGGTGATGTTGGGGTTGCCCAGGCCGACATTCTCCACGTGTTTCTTAAGCTGCTCCTCGGCGTTGGCATTGCCGGGGGTCAGCAGGTCGATCAACTTCTCGCCGGCTTCCTTCACGAAACTGAACAGGCTCATGACGCGCTCCTTGTTGACGTTAACCTCGGAGCAAGGAGTCTAGGCCAGGATTGCCCTCCCCGCCCCACTGCGACCAATCGACGCGGTCTATCAAGGCATAGACCCTAGCGATTAGACGTGGGCGGCACACGGGCCTAGGCTGGTGCTATCGAAAAGCCGCCGGTCAGCCCTCCGATGCAAAGCAAACCCCCGGTCTGCGCGGTCTCCACGCCCCTGGAGCTGCCCGCCGCCAGCAGTACCTACGACTACGTACAACTCAGCGATGGCGAACGCGCCTGCACGCCGCTGGCCGAAGAAGTCGCCCTGGCCATCGCCTACAACGGCCTCAACCAGGCGGTCATGCTGGTCAGCCCCACCGACCTGGAAGACTTCGCGGTCGGTTTCAGCGTCGGCAGCGGCATTGTCGAAGGCACGGCGGAAATCTACGACCTGAAGCTCTCCGGCAGTGGTTCGGCGATGTACGCGGACCTTGAGATTTCCAGCCGTGCATTCTGGAACCTGAAGAATCAGCGCCGCCAGCTGGCCGGCACCAGCGGTTGCGGCCTGTGCGGGGTCGAGGCCCTGGAACAGGCCTTGCCGGAGCTCACGGCACTCCCTGGCGCGCCCTTGCCACCCGTGCAGTGGCTTGCCGGCCTGCGTGAGCGCATCGACGCGTTCACCCCGCTGGGCCAGCACTGCGGTGCGGTGCACGCGGCCTTGTTCATGAATGCACAGGGCGAACTGCTGATGGGCCGCGAAGACATCGGCCGGCACAACGCCCTCGACAAGCTGATCGGCGCCCTGCTGCGCCAAGGCATCAGCAGCGAAGGCGGCCTGGCCATCGTCACCAGCCGCTGCAGCCTGGAGCTGATCCAGAAAGTCCTGCGCGCCGGCGTCCAGACCCTGGTCAGCCTGTCGGCACCTACCGGCCTTGCCCTGCAATGGGCGCGCAAGCACAACCTCAACCTCATTCACCTGCCCAAACACAGTGCACCGCGGGTCTATAGCCCAGCGGCGGAGTCGTAACAGCCGTGACCTCGTACCAAAACCTCCCGGACAACGCCCCAGCCTCCTCCCCTCGCTACCAGCCCTACCACGGCCCCGCCGGTGGTTGGGGCGCGCTGCGCAGCGTGGCCAAGGCCTGGGTCGGCAGCGACAATGCGCTGAAGAACATCCGCGCGCTGCTCAAGACCAACCAGAATGGCGGCTTCGACTGCCCGGGCTGCGCCTGGGGCGACTCGCCCGAAAGCGGTATGGTCAAGTTCTGCGAGAACGGCGCCAAGGCGGTCAACTGGGAAGCCACCAAGCGCCGCGTCGACGCGGCCTTCTTCGCCCGCTACAGCGTCAGCGCGCTGCGCCAGCAGAGCGACTACTGGCTCGAATACCAGGGCCGCCTGACCGAGCCGATGGTCTACGACCCGGCCAGCGACCGCTACCAGCCCATCGACTGGAACGCCGCCTTTGCCCTGATCGCCCGCGAACTGAACAAGCTGACCAGCCCGGACCAGGCCGAGTTCTACACCTCGGGGCGCGCCAGCAACGAAGCGGCGTATCTCTACCAGCTGTTCGTGCGTGCCTATGGCACCAACAACTTCCCCGACTGCTCGAACATGTGCCACGAAGCTAGCGGCGTGGCCTTGGGGCAAAGCGTCGGGGTCGGCAAGGGCACCGTCACCTTCGACGACTTCGAGCACGCCGATGCGATCTTCGTCTGGGGCCAGAACCCCGGCACCAACCACCCGCGCATGCTCGACCCGCTGCGAGACGCGGTGAAACGTGGGGCTCAGGTGGTGTGCGTCAACCCGCTCAAGGAGCGCGGCCTGGAACGCTTCCAGCATCCGCAGAACCCGCTGGAAATGCTCACCAACAGCGACCGACCGACCAACACCGCGTTCTTCCGCCCGGCGCTGGGCGGTGACATGGCGATGCTGCGCGGCATGGCCAAGTTCGTCCTGCAGTGGGAGCGTGAGGCTCAGGCCAAGGGCGAGCCTGCCGTGTTCGACCATGGGTTCATCGCCGAGCATGGCCAGGGTGTCGATGAGTACCTGGCCGCGGTAGACGCCACCCCGTGGCAGCACATCGAGGAACAATCCGGCCTGGCGCTGGCCGACATCGAGCTGGCCGCACGCATGTACTGCCGTGGCCGCCGGGTGATCATGTGCTGGGCGATGGGCATCACCCAGCACCGCCACTCGGTGGCGACCATCCAGGAAATCGTCAACCTGCAGATGCTGCGCGGCAACATCGGTGCGCCCGGCGCTGGCCTGTGCCCGGTGCGTGGCCACAGCAACGTGCAAGGCGACCGCACCATGGGCATCAACGAACGCCCGCCGCTGGCCCTGCTCGAGGCCATTGAACGCCGCTTCGATTTCCCGGTGCCGCGGCACAACGGCCACAATACCGTCGAGGCCATCCATGCCATGCTCGACGGCCGCGCCAAGGTATTCATCGGCCTGGGCGGCAACTTCGCCCAGGCTACCCCGGACACTGAACGTACCGCCCAGGCCCTGCGCAACTGCGCGCTTACCGTACAGATCAGCACCAAGCTCAACCGAAGCCACCTGATTCACGGCCAGCAGGCGCTGATCCTGCCGTGCCTGGGGCGCACCGACATCGACCTGCAGGCCGAGGGGCCGCAGGCGGTCACCGTGGAAGACTCGTTCAGCATGGTTCACGCGTCCAATGGTCAGTTGAAACCGCTATCGACGCAGATGCGCTCAGAACCGGCAGTGATCGCCGGTATCGCGGCCGCCACCTTGGGCAAGCAGCCGGTCGACTGGCACTGGCTGGTGGCCGACTACGACCGCATTCGCGACCTGATCGGCGACACCATTGCCGGTTTCAGCGACTTCAACCAACGCCTGCGCCAACCCGGCGGTTTCTACCTGGGTAACAGCGCTGCCAACCGTGAGTGGAAGACCGCCTCGGGGCGCGCCAACTTCAAGGCCAACCTGCTGCCGGACACCCTGCTCGACGAGCGCGTGCGCGCCAGTGGCCAGCTGCCTGACCTGATCATGCAGTCGATGCGTTCACACGATCAGTACAACACCACCATCTACGGCCTGGACGATCGCTATCGCGGCGTGCGCGGGCAACGCGACGTGCTGTTCGCCAACGAGGCAGACATCATCCGCCTGGGCTTCCAGCCGGGGCAGAAGGTCGACATCGTCTCGTTGTGGGGGGATGAGCATGTGCGCCGTGTGCATGGCTTCACGTTGCTGGCGTTCGATATCCCGGCCGGGCAGGCGGCGGCTTACTACCCCGAGGTGAACCCGCTGATCCCGCTGGAGAGCATTGGCGAGGGCAGCCATACACCGACTTCCAAGTTCGTTGCCATCAAGCTGGAACGGGCGCGGGACGATGGGCGCATTCTTTGAGTGATCACTGGCCTCATCGCCGGCAAGCCGGCTCCCACAGGTACACCACAGTGTTTGTGAATTGTGCTTGACCTGTGGGAGCCGGCTTGCCGGCGATGGGGCCAGTTGCAGCACCGCCAAAAACGAAAAAAGCCCTGTTCCACGGGGGTCAGGGCTTCGTCACAAATATTTCAGACCTGCAATATTCGAGAAAGTTTCATCACAAAAACAATAACTTAGAAAATTGTGTACAACCCGTGTTACTCGTCGGATTTCAATTGCCACGGGCATCCCAGAGCCTCAAATTCGCGTCGTCATCCCTATGAGGCTCTCTTGATGAAGAAGTACTCCTCGATTCTGTTGTTGTCTTTCAGCTTGCTCAGCGGCGTTGCCATGGCAGGCGGCAATACCGAGGCTGGCATTGGCGGCGCATTGGGCGGGGTACTCGGCTCCGTAGTGGGCAACTCCATCGGTGGTAGCACCGGCGGCGCCATTGGTGCCGGTCTGGGCGGCGCTGCCGGCGGTGCCCTGGGTGCCGACAAACGCCAGCGTGGCGAGGCCGCCATCGGTGGCGCGCTGGGCGCCGCAGGCGGTAACGTGGTCGGTCGCTCGGTGGGCGGTACCACCGGTAGCTACATTGGTGCAGCCGCGGGCGGCGGTATCGGTGGCGCGGCGGGTAACTACCTGGGCAACCGGGCCGATGAAGACGAGCGCCATGACGAGCGCAAATACTACAGCCGCGGCTACAGAGACGGTCGTCACTACGACCGTGGTCGCCACTACGGCCACCGCAAGCACAAGCACCACCATCACTGATACCGGGGCTAGCACCTCGGCCGCAAAAGCCCCGCCCTCACCGGCGGGGCTTTTTCATGCCTGCGCGTCGAGCTGCAGGCCGGACAGGATGGTATGCAGCGCTTCTGGCAGCGGCACGGGCCTGCCGGCAGCGCGTTCGATGAATACCTGCACCACCGTTCCCGCCGCGCAGGCATCCGCTTCTCCCGGGCGATACAGGGCCAACCGGTACTCCACCGTACTCCCCGCCAGGCGCGTCACGCCCAGGCCCACCTCCAGCAAATCCGGAAAGCCCGGCAGCGCGTAGAAATCCGCCGCCGAACTGACCACGAAGGCCGCCAGGTCACCCTCGCGCAGGTCGAACTCGGCTTGCTCGACCAGGAACGCCTGGATAGCGGTTTCGAAGAAGCCGTGCACCGTGGCACCGGCGATGTGGCCGTTGTGGTCGTTGTCCTGGGGGCGGGTGAGGATGGGGTGGAAGTGGGAGAAGGCTGTACGGTCGGGGGATTCGATCATGATAGTTCCACAATTGGTGACACCGTGAGGAAGCTTCCCACAGCAAGACAGGAAGGACTATAGTCGCAATCAACTATAGATTGCATAGCATGGTGCATCCCGATGAAACCGAGAAATGCCCCGATGCCAACCCATCAATTAGATCATGCCAACCTGAGCCGAATGGTGGAATGCGGCAGTGTCCTTGCCACCCACATCGTTGGCCAACCTGGAGGATGGGCAATCCAGGTTGACGTCAACCATCAGGAACATGTGCTCGTTGCCCAGCGAAGTGGAAACGTGCGGCTGTTCAAGAAGTTCGAAACGCTGGTGGCCTATCTGCTCGACATCGGTATTGATCACTTCGAAGTCGATACCTCCGCCTTCGATCGCGATCAGACAAGTACCTACCAACGTCCTGATCGTGCACAGGCGTTGAGGCGAGCCCATGAAGCAGCGGCTTACGATGCCTGGTTTGCCGAACAGGTCGACGCCAGCCTGCAAGACCCAACGCCCTCGTTGGAGGATGAGGAGGTACAGCGGTTGTTCGCAGCCCGCCGTGCCGAACTCAAAGCCAGAATCCGCTGATGCGCCTGACGTGGCGCGCAATGGCGTGCAATGACCGTTTGCGCATCATGGAGCATATTGCCCAAGACAATCCCCAGGCCGCTCTGGCACTGGACGAACGCTTCGCTGAAAAAGCCAGACGAGCAGCGCTCAGTCCGTTCCTGTACAGAGCAGGCAGATTTCCCGGAACAAGGGAAATTGTCGTTCATCCCAACTACGTAATGGTCTTTCGGGTTGCGGAGGAGTACGTAGAAGTCATCCGTATCCTGCACGCCAGACAGCAGTGGCCTTGAGCACACAAAAAAGCCGCCCCTAGGGGCGGCTTTCTCGTTGCAACTGGCTCAGCTTACAGCTGTGGGCCAGCGGCCTTGATGGCGTCGGACACGTCGAACTTCTTGAAGTTCTCGGTGAACAGCTTGGCCAGGCCTTTGGCAGCTTCGTCGTAGGCAGCTTTGTCAGCCCAGGTGTTGCGCGGGTTGAGCAGCTCGGTCTCGACGCCCGGAACGGCCTTCGGCACGTCCAGGTTGATGATGTCCAGGTGCTCGGTCTCGGCACCGATCAGAGCACCGCTCTGGATCGCCGCGATCACGCCACGGGTGGTCGGGATGCTGAAGCGCTTGCCAACGCCGTAGCCACCGCCGGTCCAGCCGGTGTTGACCAGGTAGACCTTGGAGCCGAAGGCGTTGATACGCTTGATCAGCAGCTCGGCGTACTCGCCAGCCGGGCGCGGGAAGAACGGTGCGCCGAAGCAGGTGGAGAAGGTCGACTTGATGCCGCCGCCCGAACCCATTTCGGTGGAACCGACCAGCGCGGTGTAGCCGGACAGGAAGTGGTAGGCCGCCTGCTCGTTGTTCAGGATCGAAACCGGAGGCAGAACACCGGTCAGGTCGCAGGTCAGGAAGATGACCGCGTTCGGCTCGCCACCCAGGTTGGCTTCGGCGCGCTTGGCGACGTGCTCCAGTGGGTAGGCAGCGCGGCTGTTCTGGGTCAGGCTGACATCGGCGTAGTCGGCGTGCTTGTTGCCGTCGAGGACGACGTTTTCCAGCACGGCGCCATGCTTGATGGCTTTCCAGATGACCGGCTCGTTCTTCTCGGACAGGTCGATGCACTTGGCGTAGCAGCCGCCTTCCATGTTGAAGACAACGCCTTCGCCCCAACCGTGCTCGTCGTCACCGATCAGGTAACGGCTTTCGTCGGCCGACAGGGTGGTCTTGCCGGTGCCGGACAGACCGAAGAACAGGGTTACATCGCCTTCTTCGCCAATGTTGGCTGCGCAGTGCATTGGCAGTACGTCAGCGGCCGGCAGCAGGAAGTTCTGCACCGAGAACATGGCTTTCTTCATTTCACCGGCGTAACGCATGCCAGCGATCAGCACCTTCTTCTTGGCGAAGTTGATGATCACGCAGCCGTCGGAGTTGGTGCCGTCACGCTCAGGTTCGCACACGAAGTTGGCGACGTTGAGGATCTGCCACTGGTCGCGGCCAGCCGGGTTGAACTGCTCCGGGTTGATGAACAGGCAACGGCCGAACAGGTTCTGCCAGGCGGTCTGGGTGGTCATCTTCACCGGCAGGTAGTGCTCGGCGGCAGCACCTACGTGAACGTAGGAAACGAAGTGATCCTGGGCGTTGTTGAACGCCTCGACGCGGTCCCACAGGGCATCGAACTTGTCGGCCGGGAACTTGCGGTTGATCGGGCCCCAGGCGATGGCGTCCTGGGTGGACGGTTCTTCGACGATGAAACGGTCAGCCGGCGAACGGCCAGTACGGTGGCCAGTCTCGACTACCAGCGCGCCAGTATCGGCGAGCACGCCTTCACCGCGTTGCAGCGCTTCTTTTACCAGCTCATCGACGCTCAGGTCGGTGTACACGGTGTTGTTGGCTTGCGTCATGAGATACCCCATCCGGCCCGAGGCCGAGTGCTCCAAACGTTTTGTAGTTGTCTAAAAAAAACTACTACAGCGAAAAAAGTGGCCGGATTATGCCAGAAACGCCCAAAAAAAGTAGGCCCCTCCTGTCGTAACCGCGCTTTTGCGCAATTAGACAGGAGATTTACCTGTGATTAACCGTTTCAGTGGCGAGTTTCTGAGGCCGTGTCTGTGCCGCCGCCGGCAAAGAGTTGCGCAACATCGTTGGCATCGAAGAAATAGCGTTCGTTGCAGAACTGGCAATCGATCTCCACCTTGCCGCCACACTCCTCCACCAGCTGCTTGGCATCGTGTTCGCCAAGACTGACCAGCGCATTGCCGGAACGTTCGCGCGAACAGCTGCAGTTGAAGCGCAGAGACTGGATGTCGAACAGGCGCACGGCGTCTTCGTGGTACAGGCGGTGCAGCAGGGTTTCGTTGTCTTCGGCCCACTCCTGGGCTTTCAGCGTGCTGGCCAGGGCAACCACGTGCTGCCAGCTGTTTTCACGGTCTTCTTCGTCACGCTCGCGATCGATCGGCAGCTGTTGCAGCAACAGACCGCGCGACTTGCCGCCTTCGGCATTCAGCCAGAAGCGCGTATTGGTCTGCTGCGACTGGACGAAGTAATTGGTGAAGCATTCCGACAGGTTGGCGCCGTCGAGGTCGACGGTACCCTGGTAGCGCTGGCCTTTGACCGGGTCGATGGTCAGGGTCAGGTGACCGTCGGGCATCAGCTGCGCCAGCGTTGCATCGGCAGGGATCTGCTCGGCTTCGTAGCGGGCCATGCCACGAATGTCGCGTTCGCTGGAGCACTCCACCATCAGCAGCGGGACCGGCCCGGCCGACCGCGCCTGCAGGATCAGCAGGCCGTCGAACTTCATCGCGCCTACCAGCAAAGCCGTAGCGGCCATCAGCTCGCCGAGCAGTGTAGCCACTGGCTGCGGGTATTGGTGACGCGCCAACACCGCAGCGTAGCTGTCATCGAGTGCCACCCACTCGCCGCGGATGTCGCGGTCGTCGAAGATGAAGCGTTGGGTGAAATCGGTATCCGGCAAGTCGCTCATAGGTTTCGGCTATCTGAAAAGGGTGTCTAAATGATTACACGGACATGCGAGATACCGCACGCGGCAACCATCGCTCTACAGTGTTTCTGGTTATGGCCATTTGGCCAGATGTTGTGCATGACTTTCGACGAGTGGCTGTGCCACAGGCCTGATGCCTATGTGGTGGTTGATGCGCTGTTTTCCAAGTGGCATGCAGCCCTATCGCCGGCAAGCCGGCTCCCACACTTTCCGCGTCGGCCTCAATCCCTGTGGGAGCCGGATTGCCGGCGATAGGGCCGCCGCTCAATCGAAACTGCCATGCAGCTGATGGATCTGCCGCCGCTGCTTCTTGTTCGGCCGGCCATCGGTAGTCACACCCATGGCGCCGGCCTTGCGCATCTCTGCCGCCTGCTCACGGCGGCGCACACTGTCCTGGGTTTCTTCATACAGCGTCTGGGCCTCCGGCGCGCCCCGGCGCACCACCGACAGCGCCTTGACCACCACCGTGCGCTCGTCGAAGCCGGTGCGCAGGACGAACTCGTCGCCTACGCGCGGCTCCTTCCCAGGCTTGCAACGTTCGCCCCGGCAATGCACCTTGCCGCTTTCGATCGCCGCCTTGGCCAGTGCCCGCGTCTTGTAGAAGCGCGCCGCCCACAGCCATTTATCCAGGCGAACCTTGTCGTCGTCTTCGGCTTTTTGTGCCATCCCGTTACCTCGCACACTGTCTTTCATCGAACTGTACTACCGTAACGATCGGATGCAAAAAGTTCCCGCCGTGCTTACAGTTCACCACCTTATTCCCAGGGTGTGCTTCGTGAAGACATTTGACCATCTGACTGTGATCGGCCTGCGCGAGTGGGTCGCCTTGCCCGACCTCGGCGTGGCGGGCCTGCGCGCCAAGATCGACACCGGCGCCAGCACGTCCAGCCTTCACGCCACCGAGGTCGAGCCGTTCGAGCGCGACGGCGAAGCCTGGGTGCGTTTCACCGCCCACCTGGGTTCGGTGGTGCAGTTGCGGCATCGTCGTTGCGAGGCGCCACTGGTCACCATGAAGACCATCAAGAGTTCCAATGGCCACGCCCAGACCCGTTACGTCATCCGCACCTCGCTGGCGCTGGGCGACCGCGTCTGGGAAGTCGAATTTACCCTCGCTTGTCGCAAGAGCATGCGTTATCGCCTGCTGCTCGGTTCCAAGGCGCTGATTCACGGCCAGCTGGTAGTCAACCCTGGCCTCAAGTACGTTCAAGACAAACCGGCTTTTCCGGCCACCCTTTCTCCTGTCACAGGTGCTGCATGAAGATCGCTGTGCTGTCGCGCAACCCGCGTCTGTATTCCACCCGCCGCCTGGTCGAGGCCGGTATCCAGCGTGGCCATGAAATGGTAGTGATCGATACCCTGCGGGCCTACATGAACATCGCCAGCCACAAGCCGCAGATCCATTACCGGGGCAAGCCGCTCGAGGGCTTCGACGCGGTGATTCCGCGTATTGGCGCCTCGGTGACTTTTTACGGCTGCGCCGTGTTGCGCCAGTTCGAAATGATGGGCGTGTACCCGCTCAACGAGTCGGTGGCCATCGCCCGCTCCCGGGACAAGTTGCGCTCGTTGCAGCTGCTGTCGCGGCGCGGTATCGGCCTGCCGATTACCGGTTTTGCCCACTCGCCGGACGACATCCCCGACCTGATCCAGATGGTCAATGGCGCGCCCCTGGTGATCAAGGTGCTCGAAGGCACCCAAGGCATCGGCGTGGTGCTGTGCGAGACAACCCAGGCGGCCGAGTCGGTGATCGAGGCGTTCATGGGCCTGAAGCAGAACATCATGGTTCAGGAGTACATCAAGGAGGCCGGTGGCGCCGACATTCGCTGCTTCGTGGTGGGAGACAAGGTGATTGCTTCGATGAAGCGTCAGGCCAAGCCAGGGGAGTTTCGCTCGAACCTGCACCGGGGCGGCGTCGCCAGCCTGATCAAGATCACCCCTGAAGAGCGGATCACCGCGATTCGTGCGGCCAAGGTGATGGGCCTGAGCGTGGCGGGTGTGGATATCCTGCGCTCGAACCATGGGCCGTTGGTGATGGAGGTGAACTCCTCGCCAGGGCTGGAGGGGATCGAGGTGACCACCGGCAAGAACGTGGCCGGGATGATCATCGAGCATCTGGAGAAGAATGGCGGGCCGAATCAGACACGGACCAAGGGTAAGGGTTGATTCAAGGGCCCTATCGCCGCGGTTCGTCGCCACGACAAGCCGGCTCCCACAGGGTCACCACAATTCTCCAGACCTGTGGAATACCTGTGGGAGCCGGCTTGTCGTGGCGACGAACCGCGGCGATAGGGCCGGAATAGCCCTGAAAATCACACAGCATTGCGCGGCAGCAATAACCCCAACGGCAACCTCACCCGCGCCTCGATCCCGCCTCCGGACCGATTGCGCAGCTCCACATTGCCGCCATGCTGCGCCGCGATCCGCTTGACGATCGCCAGCCCCAGTCCGGTGCCCTTGCCACCGCGGGCACGGTCCCCGCGAATGAACGGGTTGAAGATGGTCTCCAGCTCCGACTCGTCGATCCCGGCGCCCCGGTCAAGCACGCTGAGCACCACATACGGCGCACTCTCGTCACCCGACACATAGGCCGCCACCTCGACCCCCTTGCCCGCGTGGTGCAGGGCATTGCCGATCAGGTTGCCCAGCATGCGCTTGAGCGACACCCGGCGCAGCGGGAACGGCGGGATCGGCTCCAGGCACAGGCGCACACGTTCGTGCGGCTGGTTGAAGGGCGCTACCACTTCACGCACCAGGTCGGCCAGGTCGACCTCCTCCACCGGTTCGTCACGGCCATCGCGGATGAACGCCAGGAACTGGTCGAGAATGGCATCCATGTCCTCGATGTCGCGCACCATGTCGTCGCTCAGCTCGCTGTCGCTGCCCAGCAAGGACAAGGACAAGCGCAAGCGCGTGAGTGGCGTGCGCAAATCGTGGGAAACCCCAGCCAGCATCAGCTCTCGCTCACGCCCGGCCTGCTCGACATCCTCGGCCATCTGGTTGAAGGCCCGGTAGACCTCGGTCATCTCGCTGGGTGTGTCGCTGATCGGCAGGCGCACACTGCGCCCCTGGCCCAATTGGCGGGCGGCGAACACCAAGCGCTTGAGCGGCTGGTTGAGCTGACGCACGAAGATCCACGCCGAGGCGGTGGACAACAGGCCGATGGCCAGGAACCAGCCCAGGACGTTCCAGATCTTCTGCCCGCGCAGCGGGTGGGGATACAGCGGCACCTTCAGCCAGCCAGGCCCCAGGCTCGGCGCGTTGACCCACAATGCCGGCGGCGCGTGAATGCGCAGACGCACTTCGGTGTCTTCGCCCAGCTCGGCCTGCATCTGCCGCTGGTAGATTTCGCTGTATGGCCAGTGCTGCTCGCCTTCAGGTACGCCAGAGCCGGTCACCCGGATAAGGCCGGCGGCCTCGGCGATCTTTTCGCGGTTCTCTTCATCCGCGGCCCAATAGGCGCGCAAGGTCAGCGCGACGCCGTGGCTGTACTGACGATCGACCAGCACGTCCTCGTTCATCAGCAGGTAGACCAGGGTCAACGCCTTGGAAAACAGGACGACGATCAGCACCAGCCACAAGGTGCGGGCAAAGAAACTCTGCGGGAACCACAGCGGTGTCTTCATCGACGGTGCAGCATCATTTGCCAGCGTTTCCGTCTGGAACGAACACATAACCCACGCCCCAGACCGTCTGGATGTAGCGTGGCTTGGACGGGTCCGGCTCGATCATGCGGCGCAGGCGCGAAATCTGTACGTCGATGGAGCGCTCCAGGGCGTCCCACTCGCGACCGCGGGCCAGGTTCATCAGCTTGTCGCGGGTCAGCGGTTCGCGGGCATGCATGACCAGCGCCTTGAGCACGGCGAACTCACCGGTGGTGAGCATGTGCACTTCGTCACCGCGCTTGAGTTCGCGGGTGGCCAGCGACAGTTCGTAGTCGCCGAAAGTGACCGATTCGTCCTCGCTGCCTGGCGCACCCGGCACGCTTGGCGCCTGGCGACGCAGCACGGCCTTGACCCGCGCCATCAGCTCGTCGGGGTTGAACGGCTTGCCCAGGTAATCGTCGGCACCCAGCTCCAGGCCCTTGATACGGCTGAGCTCGTCACCCTTGGCGGTGAGCATGATGATCGGGATCTGGTTGTTCGACTGGCGCAGACGCTTGCACGCGGACAGGCCGTCTTCACCCGGCAGCATCAGGTCGAGCACCACCAGGTTGAACACCTCGCGCTGCAGCAGGCGGTCCATCTGTTCGGTGTTGGGGACCGCACGGGCGCGATAGCCCTTGCTGGTGAAGAAACGTTCCAGCAGGCTGCTGAGCCCCGGGTCGTCGTCGACGATGAGAATCTTGTCACCTTCAGCGGTGTTGGGGGTGCCAGTCATGAATAACTCCTCTGATATCGCCGCGCATTATGGCGTAGCCATTACCCTGCGTGCCGTGAGCATTGTTAGCAGATTTTTCCCCGGGCGCCAGTTCCTGGCCACGGGCGCTGGCCTGGCGCTATCACCGCAAGCCGATTTCGATCGGTATAATGCGCGGTTTTCAATCCTTGTCAGGTGGTTCACATGGACAGCATCAACAGCCGTATCGCCGAGGAACTGGGCGTTCGCCCGCAGCAGGTCGAAGCGGCCGTGGGCTTGTTGGACGAAGGCTCGACCGTGCCCTTCATCGCCCGTTACCGCAAGGAAGTGACCGGCAGCCTGGACGACACCCAGCTGCGCCACCTGGAAGAGCGTCTGCGCTACCTGCGCGAGCTCGACGACCGCCGCGCCAGCATCCTGTCCAGCATCGAGGAACAGGGCAAGCTGACCCCGGAGCTGGCCCGCGAGATCAAGCTGGCCGACACCAAGACCCGCCTCGAAGACCTCTACCTGCCGTACAAGCAAAAGCGCCGCACCAAGGGCCAGATCGCCCTGGAAGCCGGCCTTGGCGCGCTGGCCGACGGCCTGTTCAACGACCCGCAGCTGAACCCGGAGAGCGAAGCCGCGCGCTTCGTCGACGCCGACAAGGGTGTGGCCGACGTCAAGGCCGCGCTGGAGGGTGCCAAGTACATCCTCATGGAGCGCTTCGCCGAAGACGCCGCCCTGCTCGACAAGCTGCGCAGCTTCCTCAAGCACGATGCGGTGCTCAGCGCACGCGTGGTGGCGGGCAAGGAAGAAGAAGGCGCCAAGTTCCGCGACTACTTCGCCCACGACGAGCTGCTGCGCAACGCGCCGTCGCACCGCGCCCTGGCGATTTTCCGCGGGCGCAACGAAGGCGTGCTGAGCGCATCGCTGAAAGTCGGCGAAGAGCTGCCTGGCACCCTGCACCCGTGCGAGGTGATGATCGCCGGCCACTTCGGCCTGGAAAACCGCAGCCGCCCTGCTGACAAGTGGCTGGCCGAGGTGGTGCGCTGGACCTGGAAGGTCAAGCTGTACACCCACCTGGAAACCGACTTGTTCGGCGAGCTGCGCGACAACGCCGAAGGCGAGGCGATCAACGTCTTCGCCCACAACCTGCACGACCTGCTGCTGGCCGCACCGGCCGGCCCGCGCGCCACCCTGGGCTTCGACCCGGGCCTGCGCACCGGCTGCAAGGTCGCCGTGGTCGATGCCACCGGCAAGCTGCTGGACTACACCACGGTCTACCCGCACGCGCCGAAAAACGACTGGGATCGCACCATTTCCATCCTCGCCGCCCTGTGCGCCAAGCACTCGGTGGAGCTGATCGCCATCGGCAACGGCACCGCCAGCCGTGAAAGCGACAAGCTGGTGGCCGAGCTTGTGAAGAAGTACCCGGCCCTGAAGATCACCAAGATCATGGTCTCGGAAGCCGGCGCATCGGTGTATTCGGCGTCGGAACTGGCCGCCCGCGAGTTCCCGGACCTGGACGTGTCGATCCGTGGCGCGGTGTCGATCGCCCGCCGCCTGCAGGACCCGCTCGCCGAGCTGGTGAAGATCGATCCGAAATCCATCGGTGTCGGCCAGTACCAGCACGACGTGTCGCAAATGAAGCTGGCCCGTGGCCTGGACGCCGTGGTCGAGGACTGCGTGAACGCCGTGGGCGTGGACGTCAACACCGCCTCGGTGGCCTTGCTGACCCGCATCTCCGGCCTCAACAGCACCTTGGCGCAGAACATCGTCGCCCACCGCGACGCCAACGGCCCGTTCGCCACCCGCGCGGCGCTGAAGAAAGTCAGCCGCCTGGGGGAGAAAACCTTCGAGCAGGCTGCAGGCTTCCTGCGCGTGATGAACGGCGACAACCCGCTGGACGCCTCGGCCGTGCACCCGGAGGCCTACCCGCTGGTGCAACGCATCGCCGCCGATACCGAGCGTGACATCCGCTCGCTGATCGGCGACAGCGGCTTCCTCAAGCGCCTCGACCCGAAACGCTTCACCGACGAATCCTTCGGCCTGCCGACTGTCACCGACATCCTGCAGGAACTGGACAAGCCTGGCCGTGACCCGCGTCCCGAGTTCAAGACCGCCACCTTCCAGGACGGCGTCGAAGACCTCAAGGACCTGGAACCGGGCATGATCCTCGAAGGCGTGGTCACCAACGTCACCAACTTCGGTGCCTTCGTCGACATCGGCGTGCACCAGGACGGTCTGGTGCACATTTCGGCGCTGTCGGAGAAGTTCATCAAGGACCCTCGCGAGGCGGTCAAGGCCGGTGACGTGGTCAAGGTCAAGGTCATGGAAGTGGACATTCCGCGCAAACGCGTCGGCCTGTCCATGCGCATGAGCGACACGCCGGGCGAAAAGGTCGAAGGCAACCGCGGCGGCAACCGTGGCAACGGCGGCAACCGCGCGCAGCAGGCGCCACGCCAGCGTGAAGCAGCCCCCGCAGCACCGGCCAACAATGCCATGGCCTCGCTGTTCGCCAACGCCAAGCAGTTGAAGAAGAAATGATGGAAATCCCCAAGGCGCTTGTCGAGAGCGCTTACAGCCAGCTGCTTGGCTGCCGCGTGCAACGCCTGGACACAGGCGTTGCCGAGGTGGCCCTGGCGCTCGAGCCGCACCTGCGCAACCGCGGCCAGAAGCTGCACGGCGGGGCGATCTTCAGCCTGGTGGACATTGCCATGGGGCTGGCCTGCTCGGCCAGCCATGGCTTCGACCAACAGAGCGTGACCATCGAGTGCAAGATCAACTACCTGCGCGCTGTCAGCGAAGGCGACGTGCTGTGCACCGCTCGCGTGCTGCACGCCGGGCGGCGCACCCTGGTGGTCGACGCCGACGTAGTCCAAGGCGACAAACTGGTGGCAAAAGCGCAAGGAACCTTCGCGGTTCTCTAGCTCACCAAGCGCTATCTACGGTATTTTTGGCAGCATCTTGGGGCGACTTTGCGCCCCATCGCCGGCAAGCC
>NZ_AKJC01000312.1 GCF_000282535.1 Pseudomonas sp. GM84
AAGCCGGCTCCCACAAGTACCCCACAGCCCTCGAGGCCTGCGCTGTTCCTGTAGGAGCCGGCTTGCCGGCGATAGGGCCAGCCGGTTCAGCCCATCATTCCAGGGCAGCCGCCGGCCCGAAGAACTCGTAACGGCTCTGCCCTTCCGGCACGCCCAACCCCTTCAGATGACGCTTGACCGCCGCCATGAAGCCCTTGGGCCCAAGGAAGTAGGCATCGACATCACGCTCGCGCGGCAGCCACTCTGCCAGCTGCTCCTGGCTCAGCAGGCCCACGGCATCAGCCTCTTGCGAACCTTCTTGCTCGGCATAGCAATAGAAGCGCTTGAGTTGCGGATGGCGCTCGGCCAATCCGTCGATCAAGTCACGGAAGGCATGCACCGCGCCATTGCGCGCACAGTGAATGAAATGCACCGGACGCTGAGTCTCGAGCGCAGACTCGAGCATGGCAAGGGTCGGCGTGATACCCACGCCGCCGCTGATCAGCACCAGCGGCTTGTCGCTGGCAGCCAGGGTGAAGTCACCGGACGGCGGGAACAGTTTCAGGGTTTCGCCGACCATCAGCTGGTCATGCAGGTAGTTGGAAACCTTGCCACCCGCTTCGCGCTTGACGCTGATGCGGTACTGCTGGCCATCGCACAGCGCCGACAGCGAATAGTTGCGACGCTGCTCGGCACCGTCGATGAACAGCTGCAAACCGATGTACTGGCCTGGCTCGGCCTTGAGCACCGGCTTGCCATCGACCGGGGCGAAATAGAAGGAGACGATTTCGCTGCTTTCCTGTTCACGGCGTACCAGTTGGAACTCGCGGGTGCCGCGCCAGCCGCCAGCGGCCTCTTCCTTCTGTTTATACAAGCCTTCTTCGGCGCCGATCAGAATGTCGGCCAGCTGGCCGTAGGCGGCGCCCCAGGCAGCGATCACTTCAGGGGTGGCGATTTCCTTGCCCAGCACTTCCTCGATGGCGCGCAGCAGGCAGCTACCGACGATCGGGTAATGCTCCGGCAGAATCTGCAAGGCCACATGCTTGTTGATGATCTGGCCAACCAGGCCGCCCAGCTGCTCCAGTTGGTCGATGTGGCGCGCATACATCAGTACACCGTTGGCCAAGGCACGCGGCTGGTCACCGCTGGCCTGGTGGGCCTGGTTGAACAGTGGGCGCACCTCGGGGTACTCGCTGAGCATCATCTTGTAGAAGTGGGTGGTCAGCGCTTCGCCGCCGGTTTCCAGCAGGGGCACGGTAGCTTTGATGATTGCACGTTGTTCGGCATTGAGCATTGCAACAACTCCTGAGCACGGGGCTTGAATAGGTTGCGTTGACCATTACAGCAATCGTGCCAACTTTTTGCGCCAGCAAAATCAGGGGCTTGACGCCGATCATGTCAAAACGACCTACCCCGGCGTATAGTCATAACGACCAACAGGAGTCTTTATGACCGCAAAGCCCTTGCTCACCGCCCTGCTCCCCCTGGTCAGCGACCTTTCCCGCGACCTGCCCGACCAGGAACGCTACCGGCGCCTGCTCCAGGCCATGCGTGGCCTGCTGCCATGCGACGCCGCCGCGCTGTTGCGCCTGGACGGCGAGTGGCTGGTGCCCCTGGCCGTCGACGGCCTTAGCGCCGACACCCTGGGGCGGCGCTTCAAGGTCAGTGAACACCCCCGCTTCCAGATCCTCCTCAGCCGCGCCGAACCCACCCGCTTTGCCAGCGACTCCGAGCTGCCCGACCCCTACGATGGCCTGGTCAACGCCCACGACGCCGCCCTGGAAGTGCACGACTGCATGGGTTGCCCACTGATGGTCGATGAACGGCCCTGGGGCCTGGTGACCCTCGACGCCCTTACTCCCGGGCAGTTCCAGAGCCTGGAGCTGGACGCCCTGCAGGCCTTCGCCAGCCTCGCGGCCGCCACCGTGACCGTGGCCGAACGCATCGAACACCTGGCCCTGCGCGCCGAAGACGAACACCACCGTGCAGAGATCTACCGCCAGGCCAGCGGCCAGGACCGGGAGCTGATCGGCCAGAGCAAGGCCCATAAACAACTGGTGGAAGAAATCCGCCTGGTCGGCAGCAGCGACCTGACCGTGCTGATCACGGGCGAAACCGGCGTAGGCAAGGAACTGGTGGCGCAAGCCCTGCACCAGGCCAGCAGCCGCGCCGACAAGCCGCTGGTCAGTCTCAACTGCGCCGCCCTGCCCGACACCCTGGTGGAGAGCGAGTTGTTCGGCCATGTGCGTGGCGCCTTCACCGGAGCCCATGGCGAGCGCCGGGGCAAGTTCGAGCTGGCCAATGGCGGCACGCTGTTTCTCGACGAAGTCGGCGAGCTGTCGCTGACCGTGCAGGCCAAGCTGCTGCGGGTGCTGCAGAGCGGGCAGCTGCAGCGCCTGGGTTCGGACCGCGATCACCGGGTCGACGTGCGCCTGATCGCCGCTACCAACCGCGACCTGGCGGCGGAAGTACGCAACGGCAATTACCGCGCCGACTTCTATCACCGCTTGAGCGTCTACCCGCTACAGGTGCCACCTCTACGCGAGCGTGGCCGCGACGTGTTGCTATTGGCCGGCTACTTCCTCGAACAGAACCGATCGCGCCTGGGCCTCAACAGCCTGCGCCTGAGCAGCGAAGCCCAGGCCGCGCTGCTGGCCTACGATTGGCCCGGCAATGTGCGTGAGCTGGAACACCTGATCGGCCGTTCGGCGCTCAAGGCCATGGGCCAACATCCTGAGCGCCCTCGCATTCTCACCCTCGAAGCCAGCGACCTCGACCTGCGCGCCGTCCCCGCCACGGCGACGGCGGCCTCCCCTGCCCTGCTGCCTGCGCCTTCACTGCCCGAGGGTGGCCTGCGCGACGCCATCGACGCCTACCAGCGCCAGGTGATCGACGCCTGCCTGCAGCGCCATCAGGACAACTGGGCCGCCGCCGCCCGCGAGCTGGGGCTGGACCGTGCCAATCTGAGCCGCCTGGCCAAGCGCTTAGGCCTGCGCTAGACGCGTTCTTACAAAAGGATTAACCCAGAAAGCCTCTGGTTGCTTCCTGCTGGGCTGCTATATCTCCCTAACCACCGGTCACAGGGCCGTTACCCGGCCCCGTTGCGCGCAACAGGTCCGCTCGCGGGGGGAGGTTGCGCGAGGCAAGGGTCGCAGACGCCGACCCGTACCGCACACCAGCAGGGAGCAAGCATGGACAACATCGTCGTCGCCGACAAGCAATCCGCCGTCGCCACCCAGAGTGCCTGGGGCAATATCACGCTCAACAGCCCGGGTGTCGTGCAGATGCCGGTGGCTCCCGACCAGGTGGCGACCGTCACCCGCCGTGGCCAGGACCTGATCGTCACCCTCAAATCAGGGGAAAAGGTCACCGTCGGCAACTTCTTCGCCGTGGACCAGGCCGGCGTCGGCAGCGACATGGTGTTCGTCGGCGAAGACGGTAGCCTGTGGCACGCCAAGTATGACGCCGCCGCCTTCACCGGTTTCACCTTCGACGAAGTGGCCTCGCTGGATGAGCTGGTGGCCGGCATCGGGGTGGCCGGCAGTGCCACGCCGACCTGGGCGATTGCCGGCCTCAGCCTGCTCGGTGTCGGCGGTGCGGCCGCCGCCGCAGACCACCACAGCAGTGGTGGCAGCAGTGGCGGTTCCTCACCTGGCGACACCACGCCACCCGCCAGTGCCATCGATCTGCTGGTATCGCCCGATGGCCTGCACCTGACCGGCCGTGGCGAAGCGGGTAGCACGATCACCGTGCGCGATGCCGCCGGCAATGTGATCGGCAGCGGCACAGTGGGCGCCGACGGCACCTTCGACGTCTCGCTGAATACACCCCAGCTCGACGGCGGCAACCTGGACGTCATCCTTACCGATGGCGCGGGCAACAGCTCGCAGGCAGGCACCGTCGGCACTCCGGACATGACCGCGCCGCAGGCCCCCGGCGAACTGGCGATCAATGGTCAGGGCACGACGTTGAGCGGGCGCACCGAACCCGGCGCCACCGTGCAAGTGCGCGGTGCCGACGGCACGCTGCTGGGCACCGCGGTGGCAGGCGCCGACGGCGCGTTCAGCGTTACCTTGCAACCTCCCCAGACCGACGGCCAGGCACTGCAGGTCACGGCCCAGGACGCCGCTGGCAACACCTCCGCCGCCGGCACCATCAGCGCCCCGAACGATGGCCTGGGCAACCCGCCGGACAGCACGCCACCCGATGCGCCCAGCGGCCTGCTGATCGATCCGACCGGCCGGCAACTCAGTGGCCGTGGCGAAGCCGGCAGCACGGTGCAGGTGCGTGATGCCCAAGGGAACCTGATCGGTAGCGGGCTGGTCGGCGCCGATGGCAATTTCAGCATTACCCTCACCCCGCCGCAGGTCGATGGCGAACAGTTGCAGGTAACGGCCACCGATGCCGCCGGCAACACCTCCACGGCCGCCGTGGTCACTGCGCCAGACATCGATCCCGGTGGCGCAGACACGACCCCGCCAGCACCGGCCAGCGGTCTGCAGGTCAGCGCCGACGGGCGTACCGTCTCAGGTCATGGTGAGGTGGGTGCCACGGTCAAGGTCCTGAACGACCAGGGCCAGGTGGTGGGCACGGCCATCGTCCAGGCCGATGGCAGCTTCAGCGTCACCCTTGACCCCGTTCAAGCCAATGGCGAACAACTGACCGTCACGCTAGTAGACGCCGCCGGCAACAGCTCACTGCCGACCCCTGTCACAGCGCCGGACATCACCCCGCCCAACGCAGCCAGCGACCTGCAACTCAGTGCCGATGGCATCACGCTCACCGGACGCGGCGAACCGGGTGCCAGCGTGCAGGTCAGCAATGCTCAGGGCGAGGTGCTGGGGACGGCTGTGGTCGACGCCAATGGCCAGTTCACCCTCACCCTGGCACCGGCCCAGACCGACGGCCAGGTGCTGGACGTGGTGTTGCGTGACGCAACGGGCAACAGCTCGACTGCAACCCTCGTCGCCCCTGACCTGGACGGTCCCCAGCAACCCTCGGCGCTGACCATCGACAGCGCCGGCCTGCACCTCACCGGCCTTGGCCAGGCGGGCTCGACCATCACCGTGCGCGGCGCCGATGGCAGCGTGCTGGGCACGGCGCAGGTGGGCGCCGACGGGCGCTTCGACGTGACCCTCGACCAGCCCCAGCGCAACGGCGAAAGCCTGAGCGTGGAGGCCACCGACAGCCTCGGCAACAGCGCCGGCCCGGTCAGCTTCACGGCGCCGGACAGCACACCGCCCCAAGCCGTCGTAAACCCGAGCATCGATGCCAGCGGCACCACCGTCACCGGCACCGGCGAACCGAACGCCACGGTCACCGTGCGCGGCCCGGACGGCAGCGTGCTGGGCACTGCAGTAGTGGCGAGCGACGGTCGCTTCGAAATCACCCTCACGCCGGCCCAGACCAACGGCCAGGCATTGACCGTTGAACAGCAAGACCCGACCGGCAACGTCTCTGCTGCGGCCGACCTGACCGCGCCGGACAGCGTGGCACCCGGCACGCCCGGAGGGCTGAGCTTGTCTGCCGATGGCACGGTTGTCTCGGGCACAGGTGAACCCGGCGCCACGGTGCAGGTCACCGGAATTGGCGGCGTGGTACTGGGCACCGCCGTGGTGGCAGCCGACGGCAGTTTCCACGTGACCCTCGACCCAGCGCAGTTGAACGGCCAAACCTTGTCGGTCACCCAGGCAGACGCGGCAGGCAATACCTCCGGCGCCGAGACCCTTACCGCCAGCGATCTTGAAGCACCGGGCATCGCCCAGGGCCTGACATTGACCGCTGGCGGGACACTGCTCGGTGGTCAGGGCGAAGCTGGTGCTACGGTGACCGTGCGCGACGCGGCCGGACAAGTGCTGGGCAGTGGCACAGTCGCCCAGGATGGCTCCTTCAGCATCACGCTGAGCCCGGCCCAGGCCAACGGCCAAGTGCTGTCGGTGGTGCTGGAAGACACCGCTGGCAACCTCTCGCCATCAGCGTCCATCACCGCCGCCGACACGACCGCTCCAGCCACACCGACCGGTCTGCAGGTGAGCGCCGACGGCACCCTGTTGCACGGCACCGGCGAAGTCGGTTCGACCGTACAAGTGCGCAATGCCAACGGTGACTTGCTGGGCACCGTGGTGGTCCCCGCAGGTGGCAACTTCACGGTGGCGCTGTCGCCTGCACAGCTGGATGGCCAACAACTGCAGATCACCCTGACCGATGCGGCCAACAATGTCTCCGGCGCAGGCCAGGCCACTGCACCCGATCACACACCGCCCACACTGGTCGATGTCACCTTCAGCGCGGACGGCACCGCCATCACCGGCCATGCACCAGGTGCAAGCAACGTCACCATCACCGGCCCCGGCGGTACGGTGACCAGCGCGACAGTGAACCCTGACGGCAGCTTCACCGTGACCCTCACCCCGCCACTGGCCAATGGCGAAACCGTGAGCGTGGTCGTCACCGACGGGGTCAACGCCTCCGCACCGTCGAACATCACCGCCCCGGATATCACCCCACCCGCAGCGGCCACCGACCTGACCGTGAGCGCCGATGGCACCACTGTTGGCGGTAACGCCGAGCCTGGCAGCACCGTCACCGTGCGCGATGGCAGCACAATTCTGGGCACCGCCACGGCCGGGCCTGACGGCGCCTTCGTGATCACGGTGAACCCGCCGCTGGCCAGCGGCGATGTCGTGCAAGTGGTGGTGGACGATGGGGCCGGTCATGAAACCCCCACCACGCTCAACGGCCTTGATGGCACTGAAGTAGCCACCCCCACCGACCTGCAGATCAGTGCCGACGGCTTCCTGCTCACCGGCGAAGGCACCGTGGGCTCGCTGATTACCGTGACCTCCGGTGGCATCACGCTGGGCACTGCCACGGTCGGCAGTGACGGCACGTTCCGGGTGTTCTTCAGCAACGCCCAGCTCAATGCGCAAACGCTGCAGGTCAGCGCCTCGCTGGACGGCAAGCTTTCGGTGCCGGCGACCATCGTGGCCGCGGACAGCACCGCGCCGGAGGCGCCGGACCAGCTCGCCCTCGACCGCAGCGGCACCACCCTCACCGGCCACGGCGAAGTGGGCGCGACCGTGCGCGTGGTGGATGCGCAAGGGACCGTGCTGGGTACCGCGACCGTGGGCAGCAATGGGCTGTTCAGCGTCAGCCTGGTGCCGCCCCAGGCCAACGGCCAGACCCTCACCGTTACCCAGGCCGACGCCGCCGGCAACACCTCGCTCGCCGCCACCCAGCAGGCGTTCGACCTGCAGGCGCCGAACGCGGCCACCGGCCTGAGCCTGAACAGCGCCGCCACCGTGGTCAGCGGCCAGGGCGAAGCGGGCGCGACGGTCACCGTGCGCGATGCCAGTGGCGCGATCCTGGCCACCGGCACGGTCAACCAGAGCGGCCAGTTCCAGATCACCCTGCCCAGTGCGCAAACCACCGGCAGTCCCTTGCAAGTCACCCTCAGCGATGCCGCCGGCAACGTGTCCGGCCCCGCCAGCCTGGCGACCCCCGACCGCACGCCACCGGCAGCGGTCAGCGACGTAGCGCTCAGCGCCGATGGCAAGCAGTTGTCCGGCAGCGGCGAAATCGGCGCCACCGTGCAGGTGCGCGATGCCGCCGGCAACGTGGTCGGCAGTGCCAGCGTAGGGGCCGATGGCCGCTTCACGGTGACCTTCGATACGCCACAGGCCAACGGCAAGGCGATCGGCGTGAGCCAGGTGGATGCCGCAGGCAACGCCTCGCCTGCCGTTTCCCTGAGCACCCCGGACCTGACACCACCGGCCGCACTGAGCAACGTGGTGCTCAACAACAATGGCCTGACCCTGACCGGTCTTGGCGAAGCCGGTGCCACCGTGACCGTGCGCGGCCCCGACGGCACCATCATCGGCAGCGGCCTGGTGGCCGCCAACGGCAGCTTCACCCTCACCCTCGATAGCGCCCAGCTCAATGCCCAGCATTTGAGCGTGACCCAGACCGATGCCGGCAACAACACCTCGGTCGCCGTCGCTGTCACCGCGCCGGACTTCACCCCACCGCCAGCGCCCAGCGCCTTGGCCCTGGCCGGCAGCGGCCTGCAACTGAGCGGCAACGCCGAAGCGGGCAGCACGGTCAGCGTGCGCGATGCCGCAGGCAATCTGCTCGGCACTGCCGTGGCCAACGCCAACGGCACCTTCCAGGTCACCCTGAACAGTCCCCAGACCAACGGCCAGACCTTGCAGGTCAGCGCCACCGATGCCGCAGGCAACGTCTCGGCCAGCACGCCGTACACCGCTGCCGACACCACCCCACCCGCCGCCGTCGCCAACCTGGCCGTCTCGGTCGATGGCGCCACCCTGACCGGCACGGGTGAAGCGGGTGCCACGGTCACCGTGCGTGCCCCAGACGGCAGCGCCCTCGGTACGACCACGGTCGGCAGCGATGGCCGCTTCAGCGTCAGCCTCGCCCCGGCGGCGTCTGCCGGTGAAAGCCTCAGCGTCACCCAGGCCGATGCCGCGCAGAACGTGTCGCCGCCGCAGACGGTCAATGCACCCGGCAACCTGGCACCCGACACCCCCGACAACCTGGTGCTGTCTGCCGATGGCCTGGTGCTCACCGGCAGCACCACCCCGGGCAGCACGGTCAATGTCTACGGTCCCGGCGGCACGCTGCTGGGCACGGCCCTGGTCGGCAACGACGGCACCTTCAGCGTCAACCTCGGCAGCGCCCAGGCCAATGGCGAAGTCCTGCAGGTCAGCGCCGTGGGCACTGATGGCAGCGCCTCGCTGCCGGCCACCTTGCAGGCACCGGACAGCACCGCCCCGCAACCGCTGACCAACCTGGTACTGGCCAACGACGGCCTGACCCTCAGCGGCCGGGGGGAGCCGGGCGCCACCGTCACCGTGATCGGTGAAGGCGGGATCGACCTTGGCCGTGGCGTGGTCGATGCCAACGGCAATTTCAGCATTGGTTTGAGCAGCGCGCAGATCAACGGCCAACACCTCGGCGCCAGCCAGACGGACGCCGCAGGCAACGAGTCGAACAGTGTCAGCCTGACCGCGCCCGACCGCGTGGCCCCCGATGCCGCCGCCAACCTCGCCTTCAGCGCAGGTGGCAGCTTGCTCAACGGTACCGGTGAGGCCGGCAGCACGGTGAAAGTGCTGGCCGCCGACGGCAGCGTGCTGGGCAGCGCCGTGGTCCGTGGCGACGGCACCTTCCAGGTCAGCCTCAGTGCGCCCCAGGCCAATGGCCAGCCCGTGCAAGTGGTGTTGACCGACGCCGCCGGCAACCAGTCGAATCCAAGCCCGATCACGGCGCCAGACACCACCCCACCCGCCGCGCCGACCGAGCTGGCGATCTCCAGCGATGGCATTACCCTGACCGGCCGTGGCGAGGCGGGGGCGCTGGTCAGCGTGCGCAACCCGGCCGGTGTCGAGATTGGCACGGCGCAGGTCGATGCCAGCGGCCATTTCACCATCACCCTCACCCCGGCGCTGGGCAATGCCGAGTTGCTGAGCGTCAGCCAGACCGACGCCGCCGGCAACGTGTCGGCCATCGCCACCTTGCAAACCCCCGACTTCACGCCGCCTGCCGCCCTCACCGATGTGCTGATCAACGCCGACGGCAGCGTCGTCACCGGTCGCGGCGAAGTGGGGGCGACCGTGACCGTGACCAACGCCGCCGGCGTGATCCTGGGCACCACCCTGGTGCTCGCCGATGGCAGCTTCAGCGTCCAGCTGACGCCACCGCAGATCAACCAGCAGGTGCTGTCGGTGCAGCAGGCCGATCCACCCGGCAACATCAGCGCGCCGGTCACGGTCGATGCACCGGACCTGACGCCGCCCGCAGCGGCAGTGGAGCTGCACCTGAACGCCAGCGGCGACCAGCTCAGCGGCACCGGCGAAGCCGGCACCACCGTGCGCGTGTTCGTCGGCGCCCTGGAGATCGGCACCGCCACGGTCGCCGCCAACGGCACCTTCGTGGTCAACCTCAATACACCGCAACTCAATGGCGAACGGCTGCAAGTGAGCCTGGTGGACGCCAGCGGCAACGTATCGCCGATCGGCACGATCACGGCGGTCGATATCACGCCACCGGCGAGCGTGATTGCCACGCTCAATGCCAGTGGCACGCAGCTCATCGGCACAGGCGAGGCGGGCACTCGCGTCACCGTGATGAACAACCATGGCGATCTGGTCGGCCAAGGCGTGGTCAATGCCGACGGCACCTTCGTGCTCAACCTCACCACGGCACAGATCAATGGCCAGGTACTGACCGTCATTGCCCAGGATGCCACCGGCAACCCTTCGCCACCGCTGCAACTGACCGCGCCCGACCTGACTCCGCCGGTACAGCCCGGCAACCTGACCCTGACCGGCAATGGCACATTGCTCAGCGGTACGGGTGAAGCGGGCACCACCATCACCGTACGCGACCCCTCCGGCACGGTGGTCGGTACCGTCACGGTGCCGGCAGGCGGCGAGTTCACCGTCACCCTGAGCCCGACACAGAACAACGGCCACCTGCTGACGGTGATTTCCACCGACCCCGCTGGCAACACCTCGCTGCCGGCCGAGTACCAGACCGTCGACACCGCCCCGCCCGGCACCGTGACCAACCTCGCCGTCAACAACACCTATGACATCCTCACCGGGCGTGGCGAAGTGGGTGCGACCGTGACGGTCAGCTTCGGCGGCGTGGTAATCGGCACCGGTCAGGTCGACAGCGGCGGCAATTTTTCGATCAACCTGCAACCGGCACCCGGTTCAGGCGCGTCCCTGGCCGTTACCCAGACCGATGCTGCCAACAACACCTCGGCGGTAGCGACTTATTCCACACCACTGGTACCACCACCGGAACCACCCACCGATGTAGCGCTGGCCGCCGACGGCCTGACCCTGTCGGGTAGCGCCGCCACCGGCGCGTCGATCCGCGTCTACGACGCCGCCGGCAACCTGATCGGCAGCGGCGTGGCGAACATCCTTGACGGTGGCTTCACCCTGACCCTGAACACCGCCCAGCTCAACGGGCAACACTTGACGGTGACGGCGGTGTCGCTGCTCGGTGGCGAGTCGCAGCCGATATTCGTCACGGCGGCCGACATCACGCCTCCGGCCAACCCGCTGGTCACCGCACTGTCGGCCAACGGCCTGGTGCTGAGCGGTAGCGGTGAAGCCGGCGCGACTGTCACCGTGCGGGACGCGGCCGGCAACGTGCTCGGCACTGGCCTGGTCAACGGTGCCGGGCAGTTCAGCATCAACCTCGGCAGCCCCCAGCTCAACGGCCAGGTACTGAACCTGAGCCAGGCCGATGCGGCGCAGAACGTGTCCGCCAGCACCAGCTTCACCGCGCCGGACACCCAGGCGCCGCTGGCGCCGAGCAACCTGGCGATCAATGCCGGTGGTACCGTGCTCACCGGTAACGGCAAGCCGGGTGCGACCGTGACCGTGCAAGGCCCCGGTGGCCAGCTGGGCACTGCCATCGTGCAAAGCGACGGCACCTTCAGCGTCACCCTGACCACCCCCCAAAACGATGGCCAGGCCTTGGTGATTCGCCAGTCGGACGCCGCCGGCAACTTGTCCACCAGCACGGCCATCACCGCGCCCGACACAACAGCGCCAGCCGCGCCGGTGGCCAACATCAACGCCACCGGCACCACGGTGACCGGTTCTGGCCAGATCGGCAGCACGGTCACCGTGCGCAACAGTGCCGGCACCGTGCTCGGCACCGCCATCGTGGGCAGCAACGGCCTGTTCGTGGTCAGCCTGGCCGCGGCACAGATCGACCACCAGGCCCTGAGCGTCACCCTCACCGATGCGGCGGGCAATGTCTCGACCGGTACTTCACTGACCGCGCCGGACCTCACCCCGCCTGCAGTCGCCAGCAACCTGGTGATCAGTGCCGATGGCAGCACCCTCACCGGCAGCGGCGAACCCGGCGCCACCGTCACCGTGCGCAGTGCCAGCGGCACCGTGCTGCAGACCGCGACCGTACAACCCGACGGCACCTTCACCGTCACCCTGAGCCCTGCCCAGGACAACGGCCAGGTGCTGTCGATAACCCTGACCGACCCACGCAACAACACCTCCGGCAACGTCAGCATCACCGCCCCGGACATCGATGCCAATGCGCCGGTGATCGCCAGCGACAACCTGGCCACGGCCACCGTCAACCTGGCGCCGGTGGTCAGCCATCAGACCTACAACGACAGCTTCACCACCTTGCTGTCCGGCTTCAGCAAGACCTTCACCTGGACGGTCGGCGCCGGCGCCACGGTGGACCCGACCCTGACCCTGACCACCAACAGCGCCCTGGCCCTGCTCAACAACGCCACCTTCACCCTGCAGGTGAAGGACGCCTCCGGCGCCTGGGTGACCTTGGCCACCGGCACCAGCCAGGGCCTGCTGGACCTGATCCTGCTGCCGCTGGGCCAGGGCATCCGCGTCGACATCGGCGTGCTGCAGGCCGGCGAGTACCGCCTGACCGTCGGCAGTGGCGGCATTGGCCTGATCACCAACGTCACCACCACCCTGGACATCGATACCACCAACCTGACCCAGTTCACCGGCACCGGCACACCGGTGTCCGGCAACGTCATCAGCGACCCCGGTGTCGATGGCAGCACCGATGCCCGCGGCCCGGACAGCGCCGCCGTGCTGCAGGTGCTGAAGAACGGCAGCTACGTCAGCGCCGGCAGCGCCACCGAAGTGCAAGGCTTGTACGGCACCCTGGTGATCCGCGCCGACGGCACCTACACCTATACGCCGAACGGCACGCCGTCCAGCGTCGGCAAGGTGGATGTGTTCAGCTACCAGCTGGTGCACAGCAACGGCCTGACCGATAGCGCCAACCTCTATGTGCGCATCGACAGCCCGCAAGCCTCGGAGATCTGGAGCGACAGCAACCTCAGCGCACCGGCCACGGTGGTGGATGCGGTCAACGATGTCGACAGTACCCACATCACCCTGGCCAACCGGGTCGACAGCAGCAGCGCTACCCTGGGCACCCTGAGCCTACCGGTGATCGGCTCGCGCCAGGCCATCTACACCACCACGGTCGCCGCCGACACCAGCGCCGACCTGCAAGTGGTGATCAACTCGACCAACCTGCTGACCCTGCTCGGCAACACCACCATCGCCTTGTACAAGCTCAATACCAGCACCGGCCAATACGTCCTGGTGCAGTCGGTACCGGGCAGCTCGCTGCTGACCCTGCTAGGGGGTGGCGCCGCCTATACCTTCACCGGCCAGGGTGCCGGCAGCTACCAGGTCCGCGTCGGCTCCAGCGGTATCGGCCTGCTCAGTTCGATCACCACCAGCCTCAACACCACCACCACGCATCTCACCGAGTTCGTGGTCGGCGGCTACACCGCCGTGAACGGCAACCTGATCACCGACCCCGCCGGGGCCGACAACCTGGGTTCCTCGCTCACCGTGCTGAGCGTGCTGGTCGCGGGCAATACCTACGCCGTCCCTGGCCACAACGGCATCACCGTGGCCGGCACCTACGGTTCGCTGCTGGTGCATGCCGACGGCAGCTACACCTACACCCTCAACAATGGGCTCACTTCGGCGGTGATCGGCCAGCACGACACCTTCACCTACGAACTGACCCACCCCAACGGCACCAGCGACACCGCCACCCTCACCATCAACCTGGACGGTGCCACAGGCTTCACTGCCACCTCCTCGATGCTGGCCGACAGCGGCGACGACGGCACGGCACTGGTCGCGGCGGCGGCCTCCAGCGAAGTCATCGCCGGCACCGACGGCAACGACCACCTCGATGGCAGCCAGGGTGGCCACATCACCCTGCAAGGCGGCGCGGGGGACGACACCCTGGTGGTGGTCGACCAGCAGTTCGCCAGCGTCGACGGCGGCACCGGCACCGACACCCTGTTGTGGGGCGGCGGCGATGCCAGCATCGACCTGGGTAACCTGGTCGGGCGCGTCCACGACATCGAGATCATCGACCTCAACGACACCAGCTCGGTAGCGCTGACCCTCAACCTGGCGGACGTGGTGGCAATCACCGAAACCGGCAAGGACACCCTGATCATCAAAGGGGATGAAAAAGACTCGGTTCACCTCACCGACAGTTGGACCCTGACCGGCAGCCCGAGCGCAGACGGCGTCGACTACAACCAGTACACGGCCCAGGAGGACCCGAGCCACCACCTGTGGGTACAGAACGGCATCCATGTCGTCTGAAGGCGCAGCAACCCGCCGGGCATCACGCCCGGCGGCATGGACGAACAGCAGTAAGGGCATTTCGTGAAGCGACGCAGTCCGCTGTCACCGCTGTTGCTGGGAGCCCTCGGGCTCCTGGTGATCACTATCAACCCGGTTGCCCTGGCAGCCGATGACATAGATCCCACGCTGCGCACCATCGGGCCATCGCTGCTGCGCGATGCCCCCGACGCCATTCCCGCCCGTCCCCCGTCCGGCCAGGCCGCCTCCCAGGGCGATCGGCTGGGGCTGGCCGAGGCCGTGCTGGCCGCCGCGCAGTGGCACCCGAGCATCGCCGAGGCCATCGGCAACCTGTACAAGCAAGGCGAAGGCATCAACGTTGCCCGCGCCGGTTACTACCCGCAGATTTCCGGAGGTATCCGCACCGGTTACGACTCCGGCTACGGCGGCGACCGCAACAGCCAGGCCCTGAACCTGTCGCTTAAACAGATGCTCTACGATTTCGGCAAGGTCGACAGCGCCGTCGATGCGGCCCATGCCGCCGCCACCCGCGCCCAGGCCAATATCCTGCTGGTGCTCGATGACCTGGCCCGTGACACCGCCTACGCCTGGATCGAAACCCGTCGCTACGAGCAGTTGATGGTCATCGCCCGCGAACAGATCCGCGGGGTCGATGACATCGCCGGCATGGCACGCCAGCGCAGCGACATGGGTGCCAGCACCCGCTCCGATGTGGTCCAGGCCGAGTCGCGGGTAGAAGGCGCACGCGCCACCCTCGAGGAGTACCAGGCGCAGTACCAGCGCTGGCGCTCGATCCTGGCTGCCCTGCTTGGCCGCGTGTCGCCACCGGCACTGGCCGAAGAAACGCCCCCTGAACTGAACCAGGCCTGCAAGCGCCCGGCCCAGGGCGACGACCGCCTGCCCGCCGTGCTCATGGCCCTGGCCCTGCGCGCGCAGTCCAAGGCGGAGCTGGCCCAGGCCAAGGCCGAAGCCTACCCGACCCTGTCGCTGCAACCGCAGGTCAACCATTACCTGGACAACGACTACAACCGCGACAACCACAGCCTCGACCGGACCCAGGCCGGCATCTACCTGAACCTGGAGGTGCCGATCTACCAGGGCGGCGCCATCAGCGCCCGCACCCGCGCCGCCGGCCATGCCCTGAGCGCTGCCGATTCCGCCGAGGATGCCGCGCGCCTGCAGGCCCGTCGTGGCCTCGCCGAAGCCATGGCGCAGACCGCCGGGCTGGGCCGCCGGCTGAACTCGCTGGAAGCCCGCCAGGTCAGCATCCAGGAGGCGCGCATGCTCTATGGCCGGCAGTACCTGGACCTGGGCACACGGCCGCTGCTCGACCTGCTCAACGCCGAGCAGGAAATCTATCAGTCACGTTTCGACCTCGCCGGCACGCGCTCCGACCTGCTGCGCCTGGATGTCGACTGCCTGTACAACACCGGCGCCCTGCGCAGCGCGCTGGGTCTGGAAGGGCGCAACCTGCAAGGGGTGGAGATCGAGCCATGAACCAAACCGTCAATCCGAGCCAGGCCAATCCCCAGCACAACGCCGAACAGGCAGTGGCCGAGCGCCCCGACCTCGGGCCTTGGCTTGAGGTGATGCTCCAGGTCGCCCACCACTACCGCCTGGACGTCTCGCCCCAGCGCATCCGCCTGGCGGCGGTGGAGGATGCCCGGCCGCTGGACGAGATCCTCCGCCACATGGCGCGCCAGGCGGGCCTTGCGCTGCGCTTCGTGCGTTTCGACGCCAAGGCCCTCAAGCAGTGGCGCACGCCGTTGGTGCTGGAGCTCGATGATGGCCAGCTGGCGGTGGTCGAAGCGGTGACCGAGGAAAACGAGCTGGCAGTGGTGTTCGCCGGCGACCAGCGGCTGACCTCGCGCCTGCCGCGCGCCGCGCTCGAAGGGCGCATCAACCGGGTCGCGCTGATGCGCCCGGCGCGGCCCCTGCGCGATGTGCGCACCGACGACTACACCGCGCCCTACGACCGCCACTGGTTCGCCCGCATCGTGCTGCGCGACCTGCGCCCCTACGGGCAAGTGATGGTCGCGTCCCTGGTGGCCAACGTGCTGGCCCTGGCCGGCGTGCTGTTTTCCATGCAGGTGTACGACCGGGTGATCCCCGCCGAATCGTTGCCGACCCTGTACGTGTTGTTCGGCGGCGTGGTGCTGGCGCTGGTGTTCGATTTCAGCATGCGCCTGCTGCGCCTGAAGGTGACCGACCTGCTCGGCAAGCGCGCCGACCTGCGCGTGTCGGACCTCGTTTATGGCCATGCCCTGCGCTTGCGCAACTCGGCACGGCCCAAGTCCACCGGCTCGTTCATCTCGCAATTGCGCGAGCTGGAGTCGATCCGCGACCTGATTACGTCGAGCACCGCCACGGCGCTGGCCGACCTGCCGTTCTTCTTGCTGTTCCTGTTCGTGTTCTGGCTGATTGGCGGGGTGCTGGTGCTCATTCCGCTGGTGGCGCTGCTGGCCATGGTGCTGCCGGGCCTGCTCGCGCAGCGGCGGCTGGCGCGCCTGGCCAACGCCTCGATGCGCGAGTCGTCGCTGCGCAATGCCATGCTGGTGGAGAGCATCCAGGGCCTGGACGAAATCAAGGCGCTGCAGGCCGAGGCGCGGTTCGAGCGGCAGTGGAACCAGTACAACGCCGCCTGCGCCCACACCAACCTGCGCCTGCGTACCCTGACCAACGGCCTGGTGACCTGGACGCAGAACGTGCAGGGCGCGGTGTTCGCGGTGGTCATCGTCATCGGTGCGCCCATGGTGATTGCCGGCGACCTCACCACCGGGAGCCTGGTGGCCGCGTCGATGCTGTCGTCGCGAATGATGGCGCCACTGGCCCAGCTCACCCATGTGCTGACCCGCTGGCAGCAGGCCAAGGTGGCCCTGCAAGGCCTGGACAAGCTGATGCAGTCGCCGGTCGACCACCCCGAGGGCGAAGCCCGGGTGCACCTTCCCGCCATCCGCGGCGAGTACAAGCTGCGCCAGGCCAGCTTCCGCTATGAGGCCGAAGCGCCCCCGGTGCTGAACATCGGCCAGCTGGACATCCAGCCGGGCGAACGCATCGCCGTGCTGGGGCGCAATGGCGCGGGCAAGTCGACCTTGCTGCAGGCCTTGGGCGGGGCCATGGACCTGGCCCAGGGCGAGGTCAGCCTGGACGGCATCGCCCTGGCCCACCTCGACCCGGCCGACCTGCGCCGCGACGTCGGCCTGCTGCCCCAGTACGCCAAGCTGTTCCACGGCACCCTGCGGGAAAACCTCACCCTCGGCGCCGGCCAGGCCAGCGATCAGGAACTGGTCGCCGCGCTGGCCGCCACCGGCGCCCTGGACTTTGTCCGGCGCCTGCCCAAGGGCATGGACCACTTGATTCTCGAAGGCGGGCTGGGCCTGTCGGGCGGCCAGCGCCAGGCCCTGGTGCTGTCTCGCCTGCTGGTGCGCCAGCCGCAGGTGCTGCTGCTGGACGAACCCACCGCCTCGCTGGACGACATGACCGAGCGCAAGCTGCTCGATAACCTCGACCGCTTCTGCCAGGGCCGCACCCTGGTGATCGCCACCCACCGCTTGAGCGTGCTGCAGCGGGTCGAGCGGATCATCGTGCTCGATGGCGGGCGCATCGTCATCGACGACAGCCGCGACGCGGCCCTGGCCAAACTGCAAGGAGGCCAGGCATGAGCAACCATGAACTCCCCGCGTCCTACCTGGATGGCCAGGACGACCAGGCCGTGCTGCGCGCAGGGCGGGTCATCATCCTGTGTGCGCTGATGCTCGCCGCGTTCCTCGGCTGGGCCGCCTGGTTCGAGGTGACCGAAGTGTCGACCGGCACCGGCAAGGTAATCCCCAGCTCGCGGGAACAGGTGATCCAGTCGTTCGAAGGCGGCATCGTCGCCGAGATGAACGTGGCCGAGGGCGACCTGGTGGAACGCGGTCAGGTGCTGGCCCAGCTCGACCCGACCAAGACCGCTTCCAGTGTTGGCGAAAGCGAAGCCAAGTACCGGGCGGCCAAGGCCAGTGTGGCGCGGCTGCGCGCCGAGGTGACCGGCAAGCCGTTGAGCTTCCCCGACAGCCTGCGTGATTCGCCCGAGCTGATCGAGGCCGAAACCGCCCTGTACGAAACCCGCCGTCGCGGCCTGGAGCAGACCCTGGCGGGCATCGAGGACTCGCTGCGGCTGGTGCGCAGCGAGCTGAAGATCACCGAAAACCTGGCCAAGATGGGCGCCTCCAGCCGGGTCGAGGTGATCCGCCTGAACCGCCAGCGTTCGGAGCTGGAACTCAAGGCCAACGAAGCGCGTTCCGACTACCTGGTGCGCGCCCGGGAAGAGCTGGCCAAGGCCAGCGCCGAGGCCGACAGCCTGTCGGAAGTGATCCGCGGGCGCAGTGATTCGCTGTCGCGCCTGACCCTGCGCTCGCCGGTGCGCGGCATCGTCAAGGACATCGAGGTCAACACCTTGGGCGGTGTGGTGCAGCCGGGCGGGCAGGTGATGAAGATCGTGCCGATGGACGAGCGGCTGCTGATCGAAACCCGCATCGCGCCACGGGACATCGCCTTCATCCATCCCGACCAGGCGGCCAAGGTGAAGATCAGTGCCTATGACTACTCGGTGTATGGCGGGCTGGATGGCAAGGTGGTGGGGATTTCACCGGATACCCTGCAGGATGAGGTGAAGCCGGAGATCTACTATTACCGGGTGTTCATCCGTACCGAGCAGGACAGCCTGCAGAACAAGGCCGGCAAGCGCTTTGCCATCGTGCCGGGGATGATTGCCACGGTGGATATCCGCACGGGTGAAAAGACCATTCTCGATTACCTGATCAAGCCGCTGAACCGGGCCAAGGAGGCCTTGCGCGAGCGCTAGGGGCATGCCGATGGTTGTGTGGTGGAGTCGAGATCGAGCGCCGCCCGCGCGGCGCATCGCGGATAAATCCGCTCCTACATTTGTTGCAACGTACCGATGCCTGATAGGCCATGGTTGTCAGCCTTGTTGGTATGACGCGATATCTCGGCGGGCG
>NZ_AKJC01000313.1 GCF_000282535.1 Pseudomonas sp. GM84
CGATAGGGCCGGTACAGGCTACCTAGGGCTGCCAGTCGACGCCGCTGTCTGCAAGGTAGGCATCCACTGCAGCCCCGACCGTTGGGTGAAAGGCGTTCTCGCCCATGTGCTGGAACAAGCCAAAGCGCTTCATCTTGTCCTTCACCGGGTCCTTCATTTCGGCAAACTGCAGCTCCACCCCGCGCGCTTCCAGCGCCCGGTCCAGCTCGGCGAGCATGTCGGCGGAAGTGACGTCGATGCTGGTCACCGGCTCCGCCGCGATCACCAGCCGCTGCACGGGGGTCGGTGATTCATCGACGGCAGCGAGCACCGTGTGCTGGAACTGCTCGGCGTTGGCGAAGAACAGCGGCGCGTCCCAACGTAGCAGCACAAAGCCTGGGATTCGCCTGGCCTGTGGATAACGTTGCACATCATGGTAGCCACGGGTGCCGTCGACCCGGCCGAGCACCGCGTAATGCGGGCGCCAACCGTCCCAGAGGAACTCGATCACCGAGATCGCCACGGCAATGCAGATGCCGGGGATGGCGCCGAACACCGCGACACCGACGAAGCAGGTGAACGACAGCCAGAACTCCCATTGCTGCATGCGGAAGATGCGCTTGAGGTCGGCGAACTCGAACAGCCCCATGGCCGCGGCAATTACCACGGCGGCCAAGGCACTGTTGGGCAGGTGCTGCATCAGGTTGGGCGCCACCACCAGCAGCAGGGTGACCGCCAGTGCACCGATGATGCCGGTGAGCTGGGTTTTCGAGCCTGCCGCTTCAGCCACCGGCGTACGCGACGAGCTGCTGCTGATGGGGATGCCCTGGAACAGGCCGGCGGCCAGGTTCGCCACGCCCAGGCCGAACATCTCCTGATTCGGGTCGACCGGGGTTTTCAGGCGTGCGGCGTAGGTGCGTGACAGCACGCTGGTGTCGGCGAACGACACCAGCGCCACGGCGATCCCGCCCAGCAGTACTTCGACCAGGTCGATGTCGGTCACCCAGGGGAACACGAAGCTCGGCAGGCCCTGGGGCAGCTCGCCAAGCACCTTGACGCCCAGCTGGTCGAGCTTGAACAGGCTGACCGCCAGCGTTGCCAGCACCACGGCGATGAGAATGCCCGGCAGGCGCTTGAAGGGCTTTAGCAGCAGGATCAGCGCGAGGCTGCCGGCACCGATGGCAAAACTGGGCCAGTGGCCCTGGCCAGCCAGCAACGCCTGGGCCAGTGTCCACAGGTCGCGCACTGGCCCCTGGCTGTCGAACGAAAGGCCGAACAGCTTCGGCAACTGGCTGATCAGCACCGTCAGGGCGATGCCGTTCATGTAGCCATAGCGGATCGGTTTGGACAGCAGTTCGGTGATGAAACCCAGGCGCAGCAACCCGGCGATCACACAGAAAGCACCGGCCACCAGGGCCATCATGCCGGCGATGGCGATTGCCCGTTGTGGGTCGCTTGCCGCGTATTGCACCACCACCGCGAGGATGGGTGCAGCCAGTGCCGAGTCAGGGCCGAGCACGAGGATTCGACTGGGGCCGAACAGGGCGTAGGCGAGCAGGGGGATGATGGTGGCGTACAGGCCATAGATGCCCGGTACCCCGGACGCTTCGGCGTAGGCGATGCCGACAGGCACCAGCATGGTGGTCAGCACCAGGCCGGCAGCGATGTCCTTGGGCAGCCAGGCAGCTTGATAGTGCAGCAGCGTGGCCAGGCCGGGGAACCAGCGCTTCCAGTCGAAGCGCGGGCGGGGAGGCGTTCCATGCATGGTCGAGGCTCCGGAAAGAGGACGCATGAACCGCGTCGAACCATTCTGGGCCTTGGCTCAGGAAAGCATCAAGTTGTTTTCCAGGCCTGAAACGGCGGCGCCCCCTTCGCGGGACAAGCCCGCTCCCACAAACACAGCGCCGCTCTCAAGCCTTGCGCTGTTACCTGTGGGAGCGGGCTTGCCCCGCGAAGGGGGCGCCGCTGATGTCGCGTTAAACGTTGAAGCGGAAGTGCATCACATCGCCGTCTTTGACGATGTAGTCCTTGCCTTCCAGGCGCCACTTGCCGGCTTCCTTGGCACCGCCTTCACCCTTGAACTGGATGAAGTCGTCATAGGCCACCACTTCGGCGCGGATGAAGCCTTTTTCGAAGTCGGTGTGGATCACGCCAGCGGCCTGCGGCGCGGTAGCGCCGACGCGGACGGTCCAGGCTCGCACTTCCTGCACGCCGGCAGTGAAGTAGGTCTGCAGGTTGAGCAGCTCGTAACCGGCGCGAATCACGCGGTTCAGGCCAGGCTCTTCCAGGCCCAGGGCCTCGAGGAACATGTCTTTTTCTTCGCCGTCATCGAGCTCGGCGATTTCGGCTTCGATCTTGTTGCACACCGGTACCACGACCGCGCCTTCTTCCTCGGCGATGGCCTTGACCACGTCCAGGTGCGGGTTGTTGTCGAAGCCGTCTTCGGCGACGTTGGCGATGTACATCACCGGCTTGCTGGTCAGCAGGTGGAAGCCACGGATGACGGCCTTCTCGTCGTCAGCCATGTTCTTCATCAGGCTGCGCGCAGGCTTGCCTTCGGTGAAGTGCGGGATCAGTTTTTCCAGGATGGCCTTCTGCGCCAGGGCTTCCTTGTCGCCACCCTTGGCGTTGCGGGTGACCTTCTGCAGTTGCTTCTCGCAACTGTCGAGGTCAGCGAAGATCAGCTCCAGATCGATGATCTCGATGTCGCGCTTGGGGTCGACGCTGTTGGAAACGTGAATCACGTTCTCGTCTTCGAAGCAGCGCACCACGTGGGCGATGGCGTCGGTCTCGCGGATGTTGGCGAGGAACTTGTTGCCCAGGCCTTCACCCTTCGAGGCACCGGCTACCAGGCCGGCGATGTCGACGAACTCCATGGTGGTCGGCAGGATGCGGTTGGGCTTGACGATTTCCGCCAGCGCCGCCAGGCGCGCGTCGGGCATCGGCACGATGCCGCTGTTCGGCTCGATGGTGCAGAAGGGGAAGTTCTCCGCCGCAATGCCAGACTTGGTCAGGGCGTTGAACAGGGTGGACTTGCCGACGTTGGGCAGGCCGACGATGCCGCAATTGAAACCCATGGGTATTCCCCTCTCTAGGAAATCAGGCCTTCTGGCTGTGCAGCTCGCGCATCGCCTTGGCAAAGTCGCCAGCGAGCACGTCCGGCAGCACGCCGAGGGCAAAATCGATGCTGGCGTCGAGCTTCTCCTGCTCGGCGCGCGGCGCGCGGCCCAGGACGAAGTTGGAGACCAGTTTGGCGTCACCCGGGTGGCCGATGCCAAGCCGCAGGCGGTGGAAGTCGTTCTGGTTGCCGAGCTGCGCGATGATGTCGCGCAGGCCGTTGTGCCCACCATGGCCACCGCCGCGCTTGAGCTTGGCGACGCCTGGAGGCAGGTCGAGTTCGTCATGTGCCACCAGGATCGCTTCCGGCTTGATGCGGAAGAAATTGGCCAAGGCCGCCACGGACTGGCCGCTACGGTTCATGTAGGTGGTGGGGATGAGCAGACGAACGTCGTTGCCCTGATGGCTGAATTTAGCCGTCAGGCCGAAATACTTGCGGTCAGCGGTCAAGGAGACGCGCTGGGCGCTGGCAATGCGTTCAACGAAAAGAGCCCCTGCGTTATGCCGGGTCTGTTCGTATTCGGGGCCGGGGTTACCCAGGCCGACGATCAACTGGATGGCGGTCACGTAGGGGCTCTTCCTTGGAGTTGGTGGGTTACGGTGCGCGGCACTGTAACCCGATCAACACCGGCGCGCGAGTGGATTACTCAGCGGCGCCTGCTTCAGCTTCTGGAGCAACGCGTGGCGCGTGAACGTTGGCAACAGCTTTGTCATCACCGTGGGCCAGAGCGACGAACTCTACGCCTTTCGGAGCTTTCAGGTCCGACAGGTGGATGATGCTGCCGACTTCGGCGTTGGCCAGGTCGACTTCGATGAACTCAGGCAGGTCTTTGGCTTCGCAGGAAACTTCGATCTCGGAAACAACGTGCGAGATTTCGCCGCCTTTCTTGATCGGGGCTTCTTCGCCAACGAAGTGAACTGGAACCTTGGCGGTCAGCTTCTGGCCAGCAACGACGCGAACGAAGTCGGCGTGCATGATGAAGCCTTTGGCTGGGTGACGCTGCATGGCCTTGACTACGACGTTCTGCTTGGCGCCGTCGACGTTCAGCTCGATAACGTGGCTGAAGGCAGCTTCGTTTTCGAACAGCTTGGCGATTTCCTTGGCCACGATGGTCAGGGATTGAGCTTCTTTATCGCCACCGTATACAACGGCTGGGATGTTGGCGGAGTGACGCAGGCGGCGGCTCGCACCTTTCCCCAGGTCAGTACGCGCTTGGGCGTTCAGAATGAAATCAGTCATTTTGTTTCTCCAAAATAGCCCCCCGAGGGCGTTTGCGACCAGCGCCAACGGGGATGGCAAAAAAGCCCCGCCCCAACAAATGCTGGGGCGGGGCGCTTCACATCAATACCTGTTCCGCTTAGCGGAACATCGCACTGATCGATTCTTCATTGCTGATGCGGCGTACCGCTTCAGCGACAACCGGTGCGATATCCAGCTGGCGGATACGGTCACAGGCTTGAGCAGCGGCGGACAGCGGGACGGTGTTGGTCACCACCAGCTCGTCCAGTACCGACTTCTCGATATTCTCGATCGCGCGGCCCGACAGGACAGGGTGCGTGCAGTAGGCGTAAACCTTGGCAGCGCCGTGTTCTTTCAGGGCCTTGGCCGCGTGGCACAGGGTGCCGGCGGTATCGACCATGTCGTCTACCAGGATGCAAGTGCGCCCTTCGACATCACCGATGATGTGCATCACTTCGGAGTGATTGGCCTTTTCGCGGCGTTTGTCGATGATACCCAGGTCGACACCCAAGGACTTGGCGACGGCACGTGCGCGCACGACACCACCGATGTCCGGGGAGACGATCATCAGGTTCTCGAAACGCTGGTCTTCGATGTCGTCGACCAGTACGGGCGAGCCGTAGATGTTGTCGACGGGGATATCGAAGAAGCCCTGGATCTGGTCAGCGTGCAGGTCGACGGTGAGTACACGGTCGATACCCACGACAGTGAGCATGTCAGCGACAACTTTGGCGCTGATGGCTACACGTGCCGAACGCGGACGGCGGTCCTGGCGGGCGTATCCGAAGTAAGGAATCACAGCAGTGATTCGCGACGCAGAGGAGCGGCGGAAGGCATCAGCCATCACGACCAGTTCCATCAGATTGTCGTTGGTAGGGGCACAGGTTGGCTGGATGATGAAGACGTCCTTACCACGGACATTTTCATTGATCTCAGCACTGATTTCGCCGTCGGAGAACTTACCGACAGAAACATCACCCAGTGGAATATGCAGCTGACGTACGACACGCCGAGCCAGATCGGGGTTAGCGTTCCCCGTAAAGACCATCATCTTGGACACGCGCAGTACCTGAAGGCTGAGGGTATACCTGGATGAGTATAAGGAAAATGGCAGGGGCGGCTGGATTCGAACCAACGCATGGCAGGATCAAAACCTGCTGCCTTACCGCTTGGCGACGCCCCTGTATCTGTTGCTGCGAGCGCTAGGCACTCGACTTCTTGATCAGACTTTGCAGCTCACGATGCAACATCGAAACATTGCTTCCTTTCGCCACAAACCCTGTTTGGGTCTCTGAAAGAAGGGCCAGAACTTTATCAGCTTCGGCTTTGCTTGGGAAGGCCCCAAACACACAACTTCCAGTGCCGGTCAGTCGAGCCTTTGTGAATTTACCCAATGAATTCAACGCATTGCGAACTTCTGGGTAACTCTGCTCTACCACCGGTTGGCAGTCATTTCGACTGTTTCCCTCGGGAACGGGGCGCATCTTAAGGGGGAGGGAATCACGTGTCAACAGCGGATGTGAAAAAATTTCTACAGTGCTGACAGACACTTGCGGCACCAGCACGACATACCAGGGTTCCTCCGGGTCGACCGGGGTCAGTTGCTCGCCCACGCCCTGGGCGAACGCGGCGTGGCCCCGCACGAACACTGGCACGTCGGCGCCCAGGGTCAGGCCCAGGGCGGCGAGGCGGTCTTCATCCCAGTCCAGTTGCCACAGGTGGGCCAGGGCCAGCAGAGTGGTAGCGGCATCCGAACTGCCACCACCGATACCGCCACCCATGGGCAGTACCTTGTTCAGCCAGATGTCGGCGCCAAGGTCAGTGCCGGATTGTTCCTGCAACTTGCGCGCGGCGCGCACGATCAGGTTGCTGTCGTGGGGCACTGCGGCGATCTCGGTGTGCAGGCGGATCACGCCGTCGTCACGGCGGGCGAAGGTCAGCTCGTCGCCGTGGTCGAGGAATTGGAATACGGTTTCCAGCTCGTGGTAGCCGTCAGGGCGACGACCGATGATGTGCAGCCACAGGTTGAGCTTGGCCGGGGCGGGCAGGGTGATCTTGTGCATCGATCAGTGCCCCAGCTGGCGCGGCTGCCAGTCCTTGACCACCAGGGTCACGTCCAGGTTCTTGCCGTGCAGTTTCAGGCGATCGGGCAGCCAGTAGCCGTTCTGCTCGGTGTAGCTCAGGTACTGCACCTGCCAGCCATCCTGGTCGAGGCTGGCCAGGCGACTGTCGCCGTCCAGGGTCAGCTTGCTCTTGCTGTCGGGGGCGGGCAAGCCGCGCACCCACCAGACCAGGTGCGAAACCGGCAGTTGCCAACCAAGCTGTTCTTCCAGCAGGGCTTCGGGGCTTTCTGCCTGGTAGCGGCCCTGGTTGGCCACTTCCAGCACCACGCCGCCAGGGCGACCGGTCAGGCGTGCGGCGCCACGGCCCAGGGGGCCGGCCAGGCGGATGTCGTAGTAGTCCTGGCGCTGCAGCCAGAACAGCGTGCCGCTGCCGGAATCGCGCGGGGCGCGGATGCCGACCTTGCCGTTGATCTGCCAGCCATCGAGGGTGCTCAGCTGCTCTTTATGAGCGCGCCACTGCTGTGGGTCGCCTTGGCCCTGCAGGGCTTCGCGGCTACCAAAGCCGGCGCAGCCGGCCAGCAGGGCAATCAGGGTAAAGGTGATGCAATGGCGCAAGAACATGGCGTTAGAGGGTCTCGGATCCGGTCAGGCGCAAAACGGTCTTGCGCAGGATAGGGCTGTCGGGCTGGGTTTCGAAGGCCTTGGCCCAGACCTGACGTGCTTCGCGGCGCTTGCCGTTGGCCCACAGGACTTCACCCAGGTGGGCAGCCACTTCATGGTCGGGGAAGCGCTCCAGCGCCTGGCGCAGGTAGCGTTCGGCTTCATCGAGGTTGCCCAGGCGGTAGGCGACCCAGCCCAGGCTGTCGAGCACGGCCGGGTCGTCGGGGGTCAGCTGGTGGGCCTTGTCGATCAGCGCCTTGGCTTCGCTATAGCGGGTGGTGCGGTCGGCCAAGGTGTAGCCCAGGGCGTTCAGGGCCATGGCGTTTTCCGGCTCGCGGGCAATGATGGCGCGCAGGTCTTTTTCCATTTGCGCCAGGTCGTTGCGTTTTTCGGCCAGCATGGCGCGGGTGTAAAGTAGGTTGAGGTCGTCCGGGTAGTGCTGGAGGGCTTGTTGCAGCACCTGGTTGGCCTGGGCGTCCTTGTTGTTGTTGCTGTAGCTTTCCGATTCGATCAGGTACAGCTGGACGGCGATGTCCGGCTGCGCTTCACGGGCCGCGGCAAGTTGGCGCGAGGCTTCGCTGCCACGGCCGTTGGCGATGAGAATATCGGCCTGACGCAATTGCGCCGGCAGGTAATCGGGGCCGGGGCCGACCTGTGCATACTCGCGCAGGGCGCCCGCCGGGTCGTGGCGTTCTTCGGCGATGCGACCCAGGTTCAGGTGCGCGGCGTCGACATTGCTGTCGCGTTCGATCATTTCGCGCAGGTAGCTTTCGGCCTCGTCCCAGTCCTTGTTCTCCAGGCACACCAGGGCCAGCGAATAGCGCAGCTCATCGTCATCGGGGTATTGCTGGACCAGGCTGATGAATTCGCCCTTGGCGTCGGCGATACGGTCCTGTTCGACCAGGGTACGCGCATAGGTCAGGCGCAGGCGTTTGTCATCCGGGTTGTCGCGAATGGCCCCACGCAGCAGCGGCAGGGCCTCCGGGCCGCGGTCGAGGGCCTGGAGCAGGCGGGCGCGGAGCAGGATCGGGGCGATTTCGCCATCCTGTGCCGGGTGCGCCTCAAGCAGTTCGAGGGCCTCTTCGGTCTTGCCGTCCTGGTTGAGCAGCAAGGCCTTGCCAAACACCAGCTGGCTGTTGTCCGGGTACTTGACCAGCAGGCGGTCGAAGCTCTGCATCAGGCCATCGCGGGTGCTCTGGTCGGTTTCGGCGGCCGACAGGGCAAGGAAGTCGAAGTGGGTGTCGCCCTTGCCCTGCAGTACCTTCTCCATATACGTCATGGAGTCGTCGTAGCGGCCGACACGCGCCAGCTGAATGGCGGCGGCGCGCTGGGCGTCGAGGTTCTGCGGGTCGTTGCGGGCCCAGACCAGCGCGTTGTCGAGGGCCGGCTCGTCGGCACCGAGGTATTCGGCAATGCGGTAGGCACGCTCGGAAACGCCGGGGTCCTGGGTCTTGGCGGCCTGGTCGGTGTAGTTGGCCAGGGCGATGTCGAAGCGGTTGCGTTGCCCGGCCAGCTCGGCCACCAGCAGGCTGTACAGCGTATCTTGCGTGAACGACCCATACGCCACGGGCTTTTGCGCCTCGCTTTTGTCGGCCTCGGCAACGGTAGGCTCGGCACTTTTCGGGGCCAGGCTCTGGCAGCCCTGGAGCAGGGCGAAGGCAAGCAGCAATGCGTAGGGTCTGTTCATATAAAGAGGCTTAGAAGGACTTACCGGCGGTCGGAGCATGATGACACAAGCGCGGGGGCAAACCCACCTGCGAAGGTCGAGGTTTACAGCAGGGGTGATGCTGGGTCGGACAGCGGTAGCGGGTAGGGGTTCGGTTGTTTTTCCGTTGGGCGAGAACGCGGGAGCCTACTCATGCCGCGCGCCCTTCATCGAGATGGTGATAAGGCGCCGGCGCATGCAGGCTCGAAATCTGACGTCTTGATAGATTAAAAGATGGCTATCGAATCGGTGAGAAATGAAGCCAGGCTCGGAAACACATGAGCGCAAAAATTAGTCCCATCAAAATGATCCATGTTGCGATCAAGGGCTTTTTTAATCGAGGTGGCATTTTATGAAAGTCATTCAAGTCAATCAGTCCTCGGCGTGCGCATAGTTTGGGGGTCGTAAGTGAGAAGGAAATCAAGCCGGTGCGCAAGAGTTTTCCGAATAAGCCTGTTTCTGAGTAGAACGTTTTGTTGTTTTGAACCATTTTGCAATTTGGTAGTGATGACTCGATTTCATCAAGGTGGCGATGGGCGATATAAGTGATCACGCACATCGTCGCTCCTAATGGCATGATTATTAAAAATCCAAGCAGTGCGGCTATTTCGCGGCTCATGGTATGAATGTTTACCAAAGGTGGTCAGCCATGATCTCGAAAGGCTTTGGCTGGTGTGCTGGCTTTGCCCCATTTATAACTCGTGAAAAGTCGCGCCCTTCATGAGGCAATGACTGGCGCGACTATTCTTCCATCTGCTACCAGCTACGGTTTGGATCATGTATATGTAGCCAGATACAGAAGGCGATGAGTGATCCAATGAGTATTGGATGCAAGGTGCCAATGGTGATCAGTACTCTTTTCAAGCAAGCTGGAAATTTTTCGATCTCGTTAAGGTCAAGTAAGCCTCTACGTGCGTAAGGCTTTGGAATAGTCAGTATCATAGTGATCGATAGCATACGCATGACTCTTCCCATGAGGCCGGCTTGCGAGAAGGTTTTTATGTTTCCGGCAACGAATTTGCTATTTTTTAGTAGCGATTCGATATGTTCAAGGTGCCGAACTGATAGGTAGAGTGATACGCAATTTGTGGCTACCATGGCGGCCAAGATGATAAATGCGACAACGCCAGCTGCAGTGCTCATAATTGCCCCACCTTTTCATACAGAACCTCTCCAACAGCCTCTCCCCCTACACCGCCAAGTTTGGCGCCTCCTATACCCCCTGCAGCCCCACCTATGACGGCACACGCGAGAGCGCCTGTACCACCTGTGGGTACGCCAAAGGCAATGCAAATGCTGCTGATAAGGCCTCCGCCATAGTTGGCACCCATCCACCCGCCCGCTACGCTGCCGGTCAAGGAAGTGCCCTTAACGTATTTTGCTCGCCTACATTCTTCTACACGTCCCAGGATGCAAGCCTCTTGAATGTCCAGCCCTGTAGTCGCCACTTCCAAAGCGATGCCTATATAGGTACCTTTCTTAATCAGATTGGCAGCCTTGCCCGCTCTGGCAACCTTATCCGCATACCCTGCAATCTCCCCAGCATGCAGATAACTCTTCGTAGAAATCGCCAGTGTCCTTTTGATCGACCCTCTATTCCGCAGACCAGCCCCGAATGCTGCCAACTTGCTCAACTGTTCATCCAGCTTCACGAACAGCGCAGCACGCCTTGCATAAAACTGGTCACGCGCCTTGAGCGTGCCGGAGCCAAGGTATTCCTTATGCAGCTTTTCAATTTCCAGCAGGGTGTCCTGAATAGCCTTCAGATGCCGGCTCCAGCCATCACTGACCACGCCCGCGCCCATAGAGGCGTGGGCAAGCAGGCTCTTCAGGAGTTCGAAATTCTCCAGGAAAAATTCGTCAGCGCCCTGACCGCTGCGCATCAGGCCCATATGGGTGATAGCGGCCTTTGACATCAGAAAAGCCTCATGGCTGGTGCAGGACGGCGTAGACCAGTCACCCATGACGACTAGCTCACCACTTTTGACCACTGTGTTGTAGATATGCGAATTCAGCACATCGAACTTGCTGGCAGCGTGCCCCGTCAGGGCAAGGCTAGCCTTGAGCGTGTGGTAGTTCTGCATCCTGGGATTGATATAGGCGCGAGCTTGGGACATGACGATACCCTCACGCGTATTTCTTGTTGCCGATCCTGTCCCAACCGCCGGCGATGTTGCCGCCGCCGCTGCCGTCGATACGTTTCTGCTGGGTATAAGTGGTCTTGATCCTGCCGTAGTCGAGCTGAACAACCTCTATCGGCACACCGTCGGCGGCGCTCTGGGTGTAGTCGGCAATGATCACTTCTTCGAGGACAATCTCGTAATACTTGAGCTTGTCACCACCCGCGCGGCAGAGCGCAAGTCTGACTTCCTTGAGGTGCTGGCCTGCGCAGCTGGCTTCCATCAGTTTGCAGCTGGCACTGTCGAGGAACTTGGTGAATGTGAAGTTGCTGACGGCAGTACGACCTGATGTCGCACCACCGGCTGAACTTGCGGTGGCTGAAGTGCTTTGGCTGACACCGAAGTCATAGCCGGTGACTTCGATCCATTTGCTGTATTTCTCATCCAGCGCTTCGCCTGGAATCTCGTCGATTTTTATATAAGCGTCAAAAGCCATGCATACCGCTCCTTGGTAATCATTAAGTGTGAAGGGTTTGTATGTGCTGGCGGGAATCTGGCCCGGACAGTGATGGCCAAGGCTAGGTATTGACACTGGGTAGCGCAATGACCGGGGTGCTATTTCGGAAAAGGACTACAAATCTGTGGATTAAATCCATACGAATATGTCGAAAGATTTCATTGACACCAACTTTTGTAGGAAATATTTCGGAACTTCGTTTAATGGTTAAACGGTTCTCGACTGGCAGCCCAGTGCTGACCGTCGCGCACATCCCTCGATGCATCGAAGCGACCCTTGTGGGAGCCGGCTTGCCGGCGATCACCGGCGTAGCCGGTGCCATGTATTCGCAGTGCCTGCATCGCCGGCAAGCCGGCTCCCACAGGGGCGTCTGCCGCCAGGACGAGGCCTGCTATCACTCCAATAGCGAACGGTGGTTGTTCTAAAACCTGCGAAAGAGGACAATTATCGGCTTCCCGTCACAACCAGCGACCTTGCATGGCCTTTCTTGCACTTGGTATCAACCATAAGACTGCCTCGGTAGACGTACGCGAGCGCGTGGCGTTTACCCCAGATCAGCTGGTCGACGCCCTGCAGCAGCTCTGCCGACTGACCGCCAGCCGCGAGGCGGCGATCCTGTCCACCTGCAACCGTAGCGAGCTCTATATAGAGCAGGACCACCTGTCTGCCGACGACGTTCTGAAGTGGCTGGCCGAATACCACCGGCTGAGTCTGGATGAACTGCGCGCCAGCGCCTATATCCATGAGGAGCACGACGCCGTTCGGCACATGATGCGGGTGGCCTCGGGCCTGGACTCGCTGGTGCTCGGCGAGCCGCAGATCCTCGGTCAGATGAAGTCGGCCTACGCCGTGGCGCGCGAGGCCGGTACCATCGGCCCGCTGCTCGGGCGCCTGTTCCAGGCGACCTTCAGTGCCGCCAAGCAGGTGCGTACCGATACCGCGATCGGCGAGAACCCGGTGTCGGTGGCCTTCGCCGCGGTCAGCCTGGCCAAGCAGATCTTCAGCGACCTGGGCCGTAGCCAGGCGCTGCTGATCGGTGCGGGTGAAACCATCACACTGGTTGCCCGCCACCTGCACGAGCAGGGCGTGCGCCGTATCGTCGTGGCCAACCGCACGCTGGAGCGGGCCAGTACCCTCGCCGCGCAGTTCGGTGCCCACGCCGTGTTGCTGGCCGATATCCCCCAGGAACTGGCCCACAGCGACATCGTCATCAGCTCCACCGCCAGCCAATTGCCGATCCTTGGCAAGGGCGCCGTGGAGAGCGCGCTGAAGCAGCGCAGGCACAAGCCGATCTTCATGGTCGATATCGCCGTGCCGCGCGACATCGAGCCGGAAGTGGGTGAACTCGACGACGTCTACCTGTATACCGTCGACGACCTGCACGAAGTGGTCGCGGAAAACCTCAAGAGCCGCCAGGGCGCGGCCCAGGCTGCCGAGGAGTTGGTCTCGGTGGGCGCCGAGGACTTCATGCTGCGCCTGCGCGAGCTGGCTGCGGTGGACGTGTTGCGTGCCTACCGCCAGCAGAGCGAGCGCCTGCGCGACGAAGAATTGCAAAAGGCCCAGCGCCTGCTGGCCAACGGCGGCAACCCCGAGGACGTACTGGCCCAACTGGCCCGTGGGCTGACCAACAAACTCCTGCACGCGCCCAGCGTGCAACTGAAAAAGCTCTCGGCCGAGGGCCGCCTCGATGCGCTGGCCATGGCCCAGGAACTCTTTGCCCTCAATGAGGGCTCGACGGACAAAACCCCGCAATGAAAGCGTCGCTGCTGAACAAACTGGACACGCTCCAGGACCGCTTCGAGGAACTCACCGCGCTGCTTGGTGACGCCGAAGTCATATCCGACCAGACCCGCTTTCGCGCCTATTCCCGCGAATACGCCGAAGTGGAGCCGGTGATCGCCGCCTATCAGGACTGGCGCAAGGTGCAGGACGACCTCGAGGGTGCCCAGGCGCTGCTCAAGGACGCCGACCCCGACCTGCGTGAAATGGCCGTGGAAGAAGTGCGCGATGCCAAGGAACAGCTGGTCGGACTGGAGTCGCAGCTGCAGCGCATGTTGCTGCCCAAGGACCCCAACGACGGTCGCAACGTGTTCCTGGAAATCCGCGCCGGCACCGGCGGCGACGAGGCAGCCATCTTCTCGGGCGACCTGTTCCGCATGTACTCGCGCTACGCCGAGCGGCGTGGCTGGCGCCTGGAGATCCTGTCGGAGAACGAAGGCGAGCATGGCGGCTACAAGGAGGTCATCGCCCGCGTCGAAGGTGACAGTGTGTACGGCAAGCTCAAGTTCGAGTCCGGCGCGCACCGCGTGCAACGTGTACCAGAGACCGAGTCCCAGGGCCGCATCCACACCTCGGCGTGCACCGTGGCGGTACTGCCGGAGCCCGACGAGCAGGTGGCGATCGAGATCAACCCGGCCGACCTGCGCGTGGATACCTACCGCGCCTCCGGCGCTGGCGGTCAGCACGTCAACAAGACCGACTCGGCGATCCGTATTACCCACCTGCCCACCGGCATCGTGGTCGAGTGCCAGGAAGAGCGCTCGCAGCACAAGAACCGTGCGCGTGCCATGTCCTGGCTGTCGGCCAAGCTCAACGACATGCAGACCAGCGCTGCGCAGAACGCCATCGCCAGCGAGCGCAAGCTGCTGGTGGGCTCCGGCGACCGCTCCGAGCGCATTCGCACCTACAACTATCCACAGGGCCGGGTCACCGATCACCGCATCAACCTGACCCTGTACTCCCTCGACGACATCCTCGCCGGCGGCGTGGACGCCGTGATCGAACCTTTGCTGGCCGAATACCAGGCCGACCAACTGGCCGCCCTGGGGGACTGATGACCATCATTGCCAGCCTGCTGCGCAACGCGCAGTTGCCCGACTCGCCTACCGAGCGCCTGGACGCGGAACTGCTGCTGGCCGCGGCCATCGGCAAGTCGCGCAGCTACCTGCACACCTGGCCCGAGCGCATCGTCAGCAGCGAGGATGCCGCGACCTACGCCGGCTACCTGCAGCGGCGCCGTGGCGGTGAGCCGGTCGCCTACATCCTGGGTCAGCAGGGTTTCTGGAAGCTTGACCTGGAAGTAGCGCCGCACACGCTGATTCCGCGGCCGGACACCGAGCTGCTGGTCGAAGCGGCCCTTGAGTTGCAGCCGGCGACGCCGTCGAAGGTCCTCGACCTGGGCACCGGAACCGGTGCCATTGCCCTGGCCCTGGCCAATGATCGCCCGGCCTGGCAGGTTACTGCGGTGGACCGGGTGGAAGAGGCGGTGGCCCTGGCCGAGCGCAATCGGCAACGCCTGGGCCTGGGCAATGTTCAGGTGCTGGCCAGCCACTGGTTCGACAACCTGGCCGGCCAGCGTTTCGACCTCATTCTCAGCAACCCGCCCTACATTGCCGCCGAAGATCCGCACCTTGTCGCGGGTGATGTTCGCTTCGAACCCAGCAGTGCGCTGGTGGCGGGTGCCGATGGCCTGGACGACCTGCGAGCGATCGTCAGCCAGGCACCCCAGTACCTGTTGCCAGGGGGCTGGTTGCTGCTCGAACATGGTTACGACCAGGCAGCGGCAGTGCGTGAACTGCTGACCGCGCAGGGTTTCATCGAGGTTGCCAGCCGCAAGGACCTTGGCGGCCATGAACGTATTTCCTTGGGGCGTTTGCCATGCTGACCGATCAGGAATTGTTGCGTTACAGCCGGCAAATCCTGCTGGCGCAGGTGGACATCGACGGGCAGTTGCGGCTCAAGCGCAGCAAGGCGTTGATCGTCGGCCTGGGCGGCCTCGGCTCGCCGGTTGCGCTGTACCTTGCCGCGGCAGGGGTTGGCGAATTGCACCTGGCCGATTTCGATACCGTCGACCTCACCAACCTGCAGCGCCAGGTGATTCATGACAGCGACAGCGTTGGCATGAGCAAGGTGGACTCGGCTGTGCAGCGCCTGCAGGCGATCAACCCCGAGATCGGCCTGGTCGCTCACCGCCAGGCGCTGGACGAAGATTCCCTGGCCGCCGCCGTGGCGGCGGTCGACCTGGTGCTGGACTGCTCCGACAACTTCTCTACCCGCGAGGCGGTCAATGCAGCGTGCTTCGCCATGGGCAGACCGCTGGTCAGCGGCGCGGCGATCCGCCTCGAAGGGCAGTTGTCGGTGTTCGATCCGCGACGCGACTACAGCCCCTGCTACCACTGCTTGTATGGCCACGGCAGCGAGGCCGAGCTGACCTGCAGCGAAGCCGGCGTGATTGGCCCGCTGGTAGGGCTGGTTGGCAGCCTGCAGGCGCTGGAGGCGATGAAGTTGCTGGCCGGTTTCGGCGAGCCGTTGGTGGGCCGCCTGCTGCTGATCGATGCCCTCGGCACCCGCCTGCGCGAGCTGCGGGTCAAGCGTGATCCGGCCTGCGCCGTGTGCGGCAAGCGCGATGGCTGAGCGTTCGGCGCCGATCGGCGTGATGGATTCGGGGGTCGGCGGCTTGTCGGTCCTCGCCGAGATCCAGCGGCTGTTGCCCAACGAATCGCTGCTCTACGTGGCCGACAGCGGCCATGTGCCGTATGGCGAGAAAACCCCGGACTATATTCGCCAGCGCCTTCGGCGCATTGCCGAGTTCTTCCAGGCGCAAGGTGCCAAGGCAATGGTGCTGGCGTGCAATACCGCGACAGTGGCGGCGGTTGCCGACCTGCGCGAGCTGTACCCCGATTGGCCGCTGGTGGGGATGGAGCCGGCGGTCAAGCCTGCTGCTGCAGCCACACGCTCCGGGGTGGTGGGCGTGCTGGCTACGACCGGTACCTTGCAGAGTGCCAAATTCGCCGCCTTGCTCGACCGCTTCGCCAACGATGTGCGGGTGGTCACGCAACCTTGCCCTGGGTTGGTCGAGCGGATCGAGAGCGGTGACCTGGACAGCGAGCCATTGCGCCAGCTGCTGCAAGGCTATGTGCAACCGCTGTTGGCTGCAGGTTGTGACACGCTGATCCTCGGCTGTACTCATTACCCCTTCCTGCGTCCGCTGCTGGCCACGATGGTGCCTGCTGACGTGGCCATCATCGACACAGGCGCGGCCGTGGCGCGCCAGATGCAACGCTTGCTGGTCGAGCGCAACCTGCTGGCTGAAGGACCCGCACGCGAGGCTGCTTTCTGGAGCAGTGCAGATCCTCAATTACTGAGCAGCGTCCTACCTGTGCTGTGGCACGAGTCGGGCAACGTGCAACGCTTTCAGCTGTAAGACACGGATATCAGCGCGACAAGGGCCACAAGCTGCCCAAGTCCATCACCTCCAGCACCAATTCCGCTTCGCGCAGAGGCAAGCGCCGCAGCAGTTCATCAGCCGCACTTTGCGGCGTCCAGCTCTCTGGCATGGCTTGTACGGAGGTCACCGGTGCCCTCAACGATTGCGGGGCCACCACCGTCAGTGCGATGCCCAGGTCATTCAATTCGTCACGCTCTTCGCGAAGCCACTGGGGCATGTTGTTCCAACCAGCGGTCACCTGCGTCGGTGAATACAACTGCAAGGCCGAATAGCGGTTGAAGATGGCCATCACCTGCGGCGCGTTGCCTTTCGCCAGCAACGGCAAGACCTTGGCCAGGCAATGTTCGCCGGCCAATTGATTGGTGCTGACGATGCTTTCGAACAATTCGCTGTCCGGCACGTCGTCAGCCAGGTAGTCACAGGTGCCTGCATTGATGATCAGGCCGTCCAGTGATCCCCAGGCATGGCATAGCTGTTGGCAGGCACTGGCAGCCTGCTCTTCGTCATGCAGTTGCCAGGGCAACTGCAACAGCCTGCTGCCATGGCGCGATGCCAAAGCCTGCAGTGCCTTGCCGTCCTTGCCGCTGGCGGCAACTCGGTGCCCTTGTTCAAGCAATCCTTCTACCAAAGCCAAACCCAGTCCATTGGTGGCCCCCGTAACCCAGAAACTGCGCGAGTTGTTCAAGTTACTGCCCTCTGCTCCTGCCGGCGTGGAAGGCTTTTGAAGGCCTCCAGAGCGCGCTGACGACTACTTCCGAGATCGACGATCGGACTGTGATAAGAATTAATAGCTAAAAGATCCGCAGACTTCACGGGCTGATGAATAGTTTTATTATCCAGTACCCTCAATTCTGGTAACCATTGGCGGATAAAGCGCCCCTCCGGGTCGAAGCGCTCCGACTGGGAAACCGGGTTGAACAGCCGGAAATAGGGTACGGCATCGGTGCCCGTAGAGGCGCTCCACTGCCAACCGCCATTGTTGGCGGCCAGGTCACCGTCTATCAGGTGACGCATGAAGTGGCGCTCACCCAAACGCCAGTCGATCAGCAGGTTCTTGCTGAGGAACATGGCGACGATCATGCGCAGGCGATTGTGCATCCAGCCGGTGTGCAGCAACTGGCGCATGGCGGCGTCGATGATCGGGAAACCGGTACGTCCCTCTTTCCAGGCCTGCAGATCCTCGGGCGCATCACGCCAGGGCAGGGCTTCGGTGTGGGCGCGGAAAGCGCGATGGCGCGATACCTGTGGATAACCGTTCAGGATGTGCTTGTAGAACTCGCGCCAAAGCAACTCGTTGATCCAGGTCTGGATGCCGCTGCTACCGCTGTCGAACTCACCCCGGTTGCTGGTCAGCGCAGCGTGCAGGCATTGCCGTGGCGAGATCACGCCCGCCGCCAGGTAGGCCGACAGCTGGCTGGTGCCCGCTTTGGCCGGTAGATCGCGCAGGTGTTGGTAGTCTTCGACGGTTTCGTCGAGAAAACGCGCAAGCCGCGCCTGCGCTTCATCCTCACCGGCAGGCCAGTGCTCGCTGAGCGCACGCGCGGGTTTGTCGAAGCCCTCGATATGTTGCGGGATCGGGTCGCTGTTGATGTCCAGTGGCGCTTGCCGTCTTACCCGCTGGGCAAGCGCAGGCAGGCCACGGTGCAGGTGCTCAAGGCAGGCTTTCTTGAACTGGCTGAAAACCTGGAAGTAATCGCCGCTGCGGGTCAGGATCGTGCCGGGGCGCAGCAGCAACTGGTCCAGATAGCCATGGGCCTGGATGCCGTGAGCCTGCAGCAGCGCTCGGGTGGCCTGGTCGCGCCGGCTTTCGTTGATGCCGTACTCATCGTTCCAGTGCACCGCCTCGATCGCGTGCTGACGGCATACCTCAAGTACACAGGGTGCTGCTTCATCCCACCTGTCGATCTTGCGAATCAACAGCGGAATATTCAGCTTGCCAAGGGACTGGCGCAGGTCGCGCAGGTTGCGCAGCCAGAAGTCCACCTTGCACGCCGCGTCGTCATGGTCCTGCCATTGGCCAGGGCTGGCCAGCCACAACGCCACGACCGGGCCGCGCTCGGCGGCGGCGCTCAGGGCGGTGTTGTCGTCGATGCGCAGGTCAGTGCGCAACCAGATCAATTGCATGGTGAAGTCATCTCGGTAAGCCGGCGGTCATGGCGTTGCAGTAAACGCAGTGCCGCTTGGGGGGTATCGAATAGGAAAAGCTCGGGAAGATCGAACGCTTCCAACTGCGTCTGATGAAGCGAAACCGTGGCCCCGCCGAGCAGCTTCACCCCGGTTATTCCCTGGAGTGTGCGCTGCAAGGTCTTTGCGTCGATACGTGGGCCCAGGTGCAGGAGCAGCGCCCTGGGTTGCAGTGCGGTGATTGCGCGTTGCAGTTGCGCGCCGCTGACCGGCTGTTCCAGCACTTCAACGGCTATACCGTTGCTGCTCAGCAGCCAGGCACATAGCCACAGGGTGGGGTCGAATGGGCGCTCGGCGTCTTCGGCCAGCAGTACCGCTGGCCCCTGGAGCAGCAGGTTGTCATGGTAGACGCGTGCGCCCAGCTTGCTGCGCAGCCAGGTGTGGAAAAACACCTGTTCGAGCTGGGCGTTGAAATAGGTGCGCCAGCGCAGGGCCAGGCTTTCCAGCAACGGCAGCAGCAGTTGTTCGCACAGGGTGATGGCAGGGTACAAGGCCATGGCCTGGTTCAACTGCTGGTCCAGGGTGCGCTGGGAAAGGCCGGCAATGGCTTCGATGAGCTGCGCCTGCCGTGCCTGCCAGTCGCCCTGCACAGTGGCGCCGGTTGGTTTGTCGATCAGTTCGCGTACCTGTCCCACCGATGCGCCGCGTTCGAGCCAGGCGAGAATCGCTTCGACCCGTTCCACCTGCTCGTCGGTATACAGGCGATGTCCCTTGGCAGTACGTTGCGGTTTCAGCAAGCCATAGCGCCGCTCCCAGGCACGCAGCGTCACCGGGTTCACGCCGGTGCGGCGCGCCAGCTCGCCGATGGGCAGAAGCCCTTCAGACGGCATTGCGCAGCCCCAGGCTGTCGGGGTGTGGTTGCAGGTAGGCCTGCTGCAGCAGATAGGGGTCAGGGTGCTTGCGCAGGTAGTGCTTGAGCAAGGTCAGCGGTACGACCAGGGGCACGAACCCTTGTTGGTACTGATCGATGATGTGCGCCAGCTCGGCTTTGTCCTGTTGCGTCAGCGCCCCTTTGAAATAGCCGCTCAGGTGCTGCAGGACGTTGCCATGGGTGCCACGGCTGGCGCATCGGCGCAGGGCCTGCATCAACGCGCTGAAATATCGCGGCCCGATCACCTGCGGGTCGTCATCCCGGCTCATGCTGCCGAGCAGGCGACCCAGTTGGCGATAGGCGTGTGGGTTGTTGGCCATCAACAGGTACTTGTAGCGCGAATGAAAGCGCACCAGGGCGCCGCGGCTCAAACCTTCACTCAACAGGCGTTGCCAATCGGCGTAGGCATAGACGCGGCTGATGAAGTTTTCCCGCAGCACCGGGTCGTGCAGCCGGCCCTCTTCTTCCACCGGCAGGTCGGGACGCAGGGCGCAGAACGCCCCAGCATAGGCACCTGTGCCACCTTGTGGGGCAGGGTGGCCGTTGTCCTGATAGACCTTGACCCGTGCGAGTCCGCACGAAGGTGACTTCTGCATGAAGATATAGCCGCAGATATCATTCAGCTCATTGGCCATCTGCTCGCCATAACTGCGCAGCGGGCCGGTCAGGTCCATGCCGGGGTTGCGTGTGCTCACCACTGCAGGGTGGTCCGGGTCGCCAACCAGCCGTATAGGATCGCGCGGCACGCCCAGGCCGATGGCGACTTCAGGGCAGACGGGCAGCCAGTCGAAATGTTGTTCCAATTGCTCGCGGCACAATTCGGAGGCCTTGTGCCCGCCGTTGTAACGCACGCTATGCCCGCTCAGGCAGGCACTGATGGCGATGCGAGGTTTGGACGTGGCGGCGACGTCGAGCATGGCTATCTCCGGAATAAACTTGTACATGGAAGATGGCATGTACAAGTTTATTCCAGCATAGCTGAAAACTTATGCAAGTGGTTTTTTCTGTACAGCTTTTTCGTGCGGGCTAATCGAGGTGTTCCAGCAGCCGTCTTGCAGCTTCCTGGCCGCTGAGCCAGGCGCCTTCGACGCGGCCGGACAGACACCAGTCGCCGCAGGCGTAAAGCCCCTGGTCGGCATCGGCGAGCGCGCCCCATTCATGGTTACCGGCAGGCCGTGCATACAGCCAGCGGTGGGCGAGGGCGAAGCTGGGCGCGGGTACGACGCAGCCGACCAGCTCGGCAAACTCACCCCAAAGCTGCTCGATCACTTCTTCCTTGCTCAGGTCGATGTGCTGTTTGCTCCAGGCAGAAGTGGCATGCAGTACCCAGGTGTCGAGGTGCTCGTCGCGTCCGGGCTTGCTGCGGTTGCGGGCGAGCCAGTCGAGGGGGCTGTCCTGCACGAAGCAGCCTTGCATCGGGGTGTCCAGGGGGGTCTGGAATGCCAGGGCGACGGCCCAGGTAGGTTCCATCACCACCCCGGCGGCCACCGCCGCGAGCTTGGGTGTGGCGGCCAGCAACGGCGTGGCCTGGGGCGCCGGCACGGCAATCACCACGCGGCTGTACGGGCCGTGGCTGCAGCCTTCGGTGTCCTGCAGGTGCCAGTACTGTTTGCCACGGAACACTTCGGCAATGCGGCAGCCAAAATTCACCGTTACGTCCTTGAGCAGGCCGCGGGTAATGGCGCTCATGCGCGGTACACCGACCCAGCGGGTCTGTTCGTCGGGGGAGGGCGTGAGCTCGCCATCACGGTAGTTGTACAGCTGAGGCTTCCACTGTTCCGCCCAGCCAGCTTCCACCCAATGCTGCACCTGTTCGACGAAGCGCCGGTCGCGGGCGGTGAAGTACTGTGCGCCCAGGTCGAGGGCACCGGCTTCGCTGCGTTTGCTGGCCATGCGCCCGCCACTGCCGTGGCCTTTGTCGAACAAGTGAACGGACTGCCCGGCCTTTTGCAAGGCCTGGGCGGCGGACAGACCGGCGATACCGGCACCGATGATGGCAATAGGTACTGTCATGATGGCCTCTTCAAACCTTGCTGTACGCAGACTACGCTGTCAGGCAAACCTGTACAATGCACAATGTTTGTATAAGGTTATTCCGCTTATGAGGCAGGTTGGCCTATGTTTATCCGAGAGCGTTTGGTTAAAAAAGTGCCTTGTTGTTAAAAATAGACCATCGCCGCACTCTGCGAGGACACAGCCATGCATATATTGCTGACAGGCGGTACCGGCTTGATCGGCCAGCACCTGTGCCAGTTCTGGCTCGGGCAGGGCCACCGGCTTACGGTGTGGAGCCGGCGCCCCGATCAGGTGCCGCGCTTATGTGGCAAGGGCGTGCGAGGCATCGCGCAACTGCAGGAGCTGGCTGCGGATGACCCGGTGGACGCCGTGATCAACCTGGCGGGTGCGCCAATCGCCGACCGGCCCTGGACGGCTGCCCGACGACAGCTGTTGTGGACCAGCCGCATCACCCTCACCGAGCAGTTGCTGGCCTGGCTGGAAAGCCGCGAGCAGCGCCCGGAGGTGTTGATTTCCGGTTCCGCCGTAGGTTGGTATGGCGATGGCGGCGAGCGTGAGCTGACCGAGGCCTCGCAACCCGTGCGCGAAGACTTCGCCAGCCAGTTGTGCATCGCCTGGGAAGAAACCGCCCAGCGTGCGCAAAGCTTTGGTATCCGGGTAGTGCTGGTGCGCACGGGTCTGGTGCTGGCCAGCGATGGCGGCTTTTTGTCGCGCCTGCGGCTGCCGTTCAAACTGGGGCTGGGTGGGCCGTTGGGCGATGGTCGGCAGTGGATGCCATGGGTCCATATAGACGACCAGGTCGCCCTGATTGATTTTCTCTTGCAGCACAACGACGCCAGCGGTCCCTATAATGCCTGCGCGCCGGAGCCGGTGCGCAACCGCGAGTTCGCCAGGCGCCTGGGCCGTGCCCTGCACCGGCCGGCGTTCATGCCGATGCCTTCGCTGCTGCTCAAGGCCGGGCTTGGCGAATTGTCGACCTTGCTGCTCGGCGGTCAGCGGGCGCGCCCGGTACGCCTGCTGGCAGCGGGCTTCACTTTCCGCTTCAACGATCTGCAATCGGCCCTGGACAATTTGTCCAGCCGCCTCTGACATAGGACGCTGCATGACCGATCACGCCCTGCTGCTGGTCAACCTGGGTTCCCCGGCCTCTACCTCGGTGGCCGATGTGCGCCGCTATCTCAACCAGTTCCTGATGGACCCCTACGTGATCGATCTGCCCTGGCCGGTGCGGCGTTTGCTGGTGTCGCTGATCCTGATCAAGCGCCCGGAACAGTCCGCCCATGCCTATGCCTCGATCTGGTGGGACGAGGGCTCGCCGCTGGTGGTGCTGACCCGTCGTCTGCAGGCAGCGATGGTCGAGTACTGGCCCCATGGCCCGGTGGAAATGGCCATGCGCTATGGCCAGCCGGCCTTGCCCGAAGTGCTTGCCCGCCTGGCCGCTCAAGGCGTGCGTAAAGTGACGCTGGCGCCGCTTTATCCGCAGTTCGCCGACAGCACGGTGACCACGGTGGTGGCCCAGGCCGAACAGGCCGTCGCCGAGCGTGGCTTGCCGCTGGAATTGCGCGTGCTGCAGCCGTTCTACGATCATCCCGAGTACATCGATGCCCTGGCCGCCAGTGCCAGGCCGTATCTGCAGCAGGACTACGACCACCTGTTGCTGAGCTTCCATGGTTTGCCGGAGCGGCACTTGAAGAAGCTCGACCCTACCGGCAAGCATGACTTCCAGGCAGCGGATTGCTGCAAGGACGCCAGTGCCGAGATGCGCGCGGTGTGCTACCGCGGGCAATGCCTGGCGACGGCCAAGGCCTTTGCGGCGAAGATGGGCATCCCCGATGGCAAGTGGTCGGTGTCGTTCCAGTCAAGGTTGGGGCGGGCCAAGTGGATCGAACCCTACACCGAGACGCGCCTGGATGAACTGGGCAAGGCTGGGGTGAAGAAGCTGCTGGTGATGTGCCCGGCGTTTGTCGCCGATTGCATCGAGACGCTGGAAGAGATTGGCGATCGCGGCAAGGAGCAGTTCATCGAAGCGGGGGGCGAGGAGTTGGTGCTGGTGCCGTGCCTGAATGATCACCCGGAGTGGGTGAGGGTGTTGGCGGGGATGTGTGAAAAGGCCTGATTTCCAGGTTGCCTGTACTGGCCCTATCGCCGGCAAGCCGGCTCCCACAGGTTGAGTGTTGTCCCTGTGGGAGCCGGCTTGCCGGCGATAGGCTTGCCGGCGATAGCGCCAGTGCAGGCCCTGCAAAACTGAAGGTCAGTTACCTCAAGGCAACTGATCATCCAGCTTCTTGTGCTTCCAGCTGTCGTTGCCCGGCAGGATCAGGTTCAGCGCAATAGCCACCACGGCGCACAGGGCGATGCCCTTCAGGCCCCAGTCGTCCGGGCCGTCGCCGCTGCCGATCAATACGCCACCGATACCGAACACCAGGGTCACCGAAACGATCACCAGGTTGCGCGCCTCGGACAGGTCGATCTTGTGGCGAATCATGGTGTTCATGCCCACCGCCGCGATCGAACCGAACAGCAAGCACAGGATGCCGCCCATCACCGGTACCGGAATGCTCTGCAGCAGCGCGCCGAACTTGCCGATGAAGGCCAGGGTGATGGCGAAGATCGCCGCCCAGGTCATGATTTTCGGGTTGTAGTTCTTGGTCAGCATCACCGCGCCGGTCACTTCGGCGTAGGTGGTGTTGGGCGGGCCGCCGAACAGGCCGGCGGCGGTGGTCGCCAGGCCGTCACCCAGCAAGGTGCGATGCAGGCCGGGCTTTTTCAGGTAGTCACGGCCGGTCACGCTGCCCACCGCAATCACCCCGCCGATGTGCTCGATCGCCGGTGCCAACGCGACCGGAACGATGAACAGGATCGCCTGCCAGTTGAACGCCGGGGCGGTGAAGTTGGGAATCTCCAGCCACGGCGCGGCGGCGATCTTGGCGGTGTCGACCACGCCGAAGGCGAACGACAGGGCAAAGCCGACCAGCACGCCGGAAATGATCGGTACCAGGCGGAAGATGCCTTTGCCGAACACGGCGACGATGAGGGTGGTCAGCAGCGCCGGCATGGAGATCAGCATGGCGGTCTGGTAAGGCAGCAGTACGCTGCCGTCACCGGCCTTGCCCATCGCCATGTTGGCGGCGATCGGCGCCATGGCCAGGCCGATCGAGATGATCACCGGGCCGATGACCACCGGAGGCAGCATGCGGTCGATGAAACCGGTGCCCTTGATCTTCACCATCAGGCCCATGAAGGTGTAGACGAAGCCTGCGGCCACTACGCCGCCCATGGTTTCGGCCAGGCCGAACTGGCCCTTGGCGAGGATGATCGGGGTGATGAAGGCAAAGCTCGAGGCCAGGAACACCGGAACCTGACGGCCGGTGACCAGCTGGAACAGCAGGGTGCCGATGCCGGCGGTGAACAGTGCGACGTTCGGATCGAGGCCGGTGATCAGCGGCATCAGCACCAGCGCGCCAAATGCCACGAAGAGCATTTGCGCGCCCGAAACGACCTGGCGCCAGAGCGGGTCGTTGAAGCCGTCCTGCATGGTCAGGCGTCCTTCTGCTTGGTGCCGAAGATCTTGTCTCCGGCATCGCCCAGGCCCGGCACGATATAGCCGTGTTCATTGAGGCGCTGGTCGATCGACGCGGTGTAGATGTGCACGTCCGGGTGGGCTTTTTCCACCATGGCGATGCCTTCAGGGGCCGCGACCAGGACCATGGCACGGATTTCCTTGCAGCCGGCCTTCTTCAGCAGGTCGATGGTGGCGACCATCGAGTTGCCGGTGGCCAGCATCGGGTCGATGATCAGGGCCAGGCGCTGGTTGATGTCCGGCGCGAGCTTTTCCAGGTAGGTGTGGGCTTCGAGGGTTTCCTCGTTGCGCGCGACGCCGACGGCACTGACCTTGGCGCCCGGGATCAGGCTGAGGACGCCGTCGAGCATGCCGATACCGGCGCGCAGGATCGGGACCACGGTGATCTTCTTGCCGGCGATTTTTTCCACTTCGACCTTGCCACACCAGCCTTCGATCTCGTAGGTTTCGAGGGGCAAGTCCTGGGTGGCCTCATAGGTCAGAAGGGCGCCGACTTCCTGGGCGAGTTCGCGAAAATTCTTGGTGCTGATGTCGGCACGGCGCATCAGGCCGAGCTTGTGGCGGATCAGCGGGTGGCGGATCTCACGAGTGGGCATAGGGGGGCTCCGAAAGGCGGGCAAAAAAACCGCGCTAGGTTAATCTATTCAGCCTTTGCTGTCGTGCAGTCCTTTTGCACGTTAGTCCATAAATGCTTGATCTGTGACGAGCGGATGCGTACCTTTGCCCGCTTTTCCAAAATGCACCCCCGGAGAGCGCCATGTCCGCTGATCTCGAGCACATCCGTCAAGTCATGCGCGAGGCAGACTGCCTGTACAACGAAGCCGAAGTGGAAGCGGCCATTGCCGAGGTCGGCAAGCAGATCTGCAACGACCTGCACGACAAGAACCCGGTGGTGTTCTGCGTGATGAACGGCGGCCTGATCTTCGCCGGCAAGCTGCTGACCCACTTGCAGTTCCCGCTGGAAGCTTCGTACCTGCACGCCACGCGCTACCGCAACCAGACCAGCGGTGGTGAACTGTTCTGGAAGGCCAAGCCTGAAGTGTCGTTCATCGACCGCGACGTACTGATCGTCGACGACATTCTCGATGAAGGCCACACCCTCAGTGCCATCATCGAGTTCTGCAAGCATGCCGGCGCCCGCTCGGTGCACACTGCCGTGCTGATCGACAAGGATCACGACCGCAAGGCCAGCCCGGACCTCAAGGCCACTTACGTGGGCCTGTCCTGCGTGGACCGCTACATCTTTGGCTATGGCATGGACTATAAAGCTTACTGGCGCAACGCGAACGGCATCTTCGCCGTCAAGGGAATGTAATCATGAGCCAGCCTGCCTTCATCGACCAATCGTTGTTTGCCGGGCTGGCGCTCAAAGCCGCCGATGCCCCGCGTGGGCGGCATCACCACAATTTCCACGAGATGGAAGACCCTTGCCATCGCCTTGCGGTCGGTTTGCAACCGTCGACCTATATCCCGCCGCACCGGCACCTGAGCGATGACAAGGCCGAAACCTTGTTGGTACTCAAGGGCCGGCTGGGTCTGCTGGTGTTCGACGAACAGGGCAACGTGACCGACAAGCGCGTCCTCGAAGCCGGTGGCGATTGCCTGGGCGTGGACCTGCCGCCTCGCATTTATCATGGCCTGGTGGTATTGGCACCTGACAGCATCCTGTTCGAGTGCAAGGCCGGGCCGTACCGCCAATTGGCAGAAGGCGAGCATGCCCACTGGGCGCCCCGTGAGGGTGAAGCGGGCGTGGCCGAATATCAGGCCTGGATGATCGCGCAGTTCGATTGATTGTGCGTTCGAGTCGCATGCTAGAGTGCGCCTTCATGCCAAGGAGCCTCACATGCGTGCGATTCTTCCCCTGCTGCTGGCGGTGAGCCTGCCGCTCGCCGCTGCCCCCCTGCACAGCCAGTTTCTCCCGCCCGATGACCAGACTCTGCGCCAGGAAGCGCCCACTGCCCAGCAACTGCTGCAAGTGACCGATTACTCGGTGGTGGTGGGTGCCCAGCGCCAGTCCGACCAGCAGCCCATTCCGATCACCGCCTCCCTGCAGATGCGCCTCAAGGGCAAGCCACTGAGCAAGGGCGCGACCATCGGCCAGGTGCTGCTCACCTTCGACGGCGAAGCGGGCAAGAGCCTGAAGAAACCGGTGTACGACGAGAAGACCCGCACCTTGAGCCTCAACTACCCGGTCAGCGACTACCGGGTGATCATGGACCTGCTGCGCAACGAGACCGTCTACGTGCAGTTCCTCACCTATGCCAATGGCCATGTCTGGGCCGACCTGCACACCGGTACCGTACGTACGCGTTGAGGCGCGCCGCCTGTGGGGGGTACACTGCCGGCCTTCGAAATCCCGTGATGGTCCAGTTGGAGCCGGCAATGCGCAAAGACAAGAAGCAGGTGATTGGTGACGAGATCAGCGATGACTACGTCAAGACGTTCCTCCAGTTCGAGCCGGCCGATGGCGTGACCTCGCCGTCGCTGCACAAGTTGGTCAAGGCCTACCGCGGCCTGCGCGTGGATGACTTCGAGCGTTTCGTCGGCTTCTTCGTCGAGGCAGGCTATGACCTCGATGGCAAGGACGAGCACGGCAAGACCTTCGTCGAGCAGATCGCCGACCAGCGCAATGCGCCTGAGTATGTCGAGATCATCAATAAGGCCCGTGGCTGATCTGTAGCCCGCACCGGCCTCATCGCCGGCTTGCCGGCGATGAGGCCAGCGCAGTCCAGGCACAAAAAAACGCCCCGAGGGGCGTTTTTTCGTTTCAGCCAGTTCAGGCGTAATGCTTGGCCGGGCTGTCTTCCACCAGTTCCAGCGCCACATCGTTTTCGGCGCTGATCTTGCGGTACAGGGCTGCATCGGTAGCCAGGACCTTCTCGCGAGCCGGGAAGATTTCCTTGAGCTTGGCAGCCCAGGCACCTTTGGCCTGCTCGGGGAAGCAGCGTTCGATCAGCTCAAGCATGATCGACACGGTCACCGAAGCACCCGGCGAGGCGCCGAGCAGTGCCGCCAGGCTGCCGTCCTGAGCCGAGACCAGCTCGGTACCGAACTGCAGGATGCCGCCTTTCTTCGGGTCTTTCTTGATGATCTGCACGCGCTGGCCGGCCACTTCCAGGCGCCAGTCTTCTGCTTTGGCCTCTGGGTAGAAGCGGCGCAGGGATTCCAGGCGCTGTTCCATCGACTGCATCACTTCGCTGACCAGGTACTTGGTGAGGTCCATGTTGTCGCGGGCCACGGCCAGCATCGGGCCGATGTTGCCCATGCGTACCGACAGCGGCAGGTCCATCAACGAGCCGTGCTTGAGGAACTTGGTGGTGAAGCCTGCGTACGGGCCGAACAGCAGCGAGGTCTTGCCGTCCACCACGCGGGTGTCCAGGTGCGGTACCGACATCGGCGGGGCACCGACCGCGGCCTGGCTGTAGACCTTGGCCTGGTGCTGCTTGACGATTTCCGGGTTGTCGCAACGCAGCCACTGGCCGCTGACCGGGAAGCCGCCGAAGCCTTTGCTCTCCGGGATGCCGGACAGTTGCAGCAACGGCAGGGCCGCGCCACCGGCGCCGAGGAACACGAAGCGGGCGTCGACTTCACGGCTGCCGCCGCTGTTGACGTCCTTGATGCTGACGGTCCAGCCGCTGCCGTTACGGCGCAGGCCAACCACTTTCTTGCTGTACTTGACCTGCGCGTCCGGCGCGTCGGCCAGCACCTTGAGCAGCTTGTTGGTCAAGGCGCCGAAGTTGACGTCGGTGCCTTTCGTCACGCGGGTGGCGGCGATGCGCTGGTCGGCCGGACGGCCTGGCATCATCAGCGGTATCCAGTCCTTCATCACCGCCTGGTCTTCGGTGTATTCCATCTCGGTGAAGGCGTGGTGCTGCTTGAGCAGCTCGAAGCGCTTCTTGAGGAAGGACACACCCTTGTCACCTTCGACGTAGCTCAGGTGCGGGACCGGGTTGATGAAGGCACGGGCCGAGCCGAAATTGCCTTTCTTGCTCAGGTAGGCCCAGAACTGGCGCGAGACCTCGAACTGGGTATTGATGTGCACGGCCTTCTTGATGTCGATGCTGCCATCGGCGGCCTGAGGCGTGTAGTTAAGCTCGCACAGGCCGGCGTGGCCGGTACCTGCGTTGTTCCAGGGGTTGGAGCTTTCCGCGGCCCCGGAGTCCATCGCCTCGACGACCTCCAGCTTGAGGGTCGGGTCGAGCTCCTTGAGCAGTACGGCTAGGGTGGCACTCATGATGCCCGCGCCTACCAGTACCACATCAACCGATTCGTTCTGCGCCATTTAACGCGTCTCCACAATCTACAGCTACCTAATTGACAGCATAGGACCCCAGGGTAACCAGGATCGCCATGTCCGACTCTTCGCAGTTCTTGCAACTTCCGCGGACACCGCCAATCAGTCTTCGGGTTCGAGTATTGAACGCCGTTTGCCACGGGTGCGGCAATTCGACTTATGGTCAAGGTGTCGTGCGTGCGCTATGGGAGCGGCCTCAATTACCCATGGGGAATGAGCGTTTTAGCCGCCTGTTCAGGGCTGTTAGGGACACATCTGTCGCTTTTGCACATGCCAGACTGTTCATTGCTCGCCACACTCTCGTGAAGTTGTGAAAAACCGTTTTTTCACGCTCTTTTGGAGTCGTGAACCTCAAAAGGGGAATGCGCGATGGCAACCCATAGGTTCATGCAGTGCGAAGGGCCGGAAAAGCAGGCACGACAGCCGATGCAAGACCTGAGTGGAAGGCTCTCTGTGGGCGAAGCGTTGAAGGTGCCGGGGTCAAACGGCAAATGCGGGGCCCGATCAGGAGACGTCCTTATAATCGGGGGGAGATTATAGCGATGTCGCGGGCAGAAAGGTCGTAAATCGTGGTTTTTATTGCAGCGTTTGTCAGGCGGGGAGGCTGCGCTGCTGCCAGTGATGGCTTGCACGGGTGCAAATTCGGGCTTCGGCGGGCAACTCGCGGCCTAGCCAGGCCAAGCGGATTTCGCCGATCCGGACCCAGCCGCTGCCTTCCGGTGGTCGGCTGCATTGCTTGAATGCCAGGCATTTGCCTGCATCGTCGAGGCGGGCATAGCTGTTGTCGCGCGGGCGTTGCAACAGCAGGTTCCAGAGCGAGGCCATGGCAGCGAGTCCTGTGCGTTTGGGCTGGCGCAAGGATAGCGGCGGGGCCATGAAACGATTGTGACAAGCGGGGCGGACCGATGACTGGTCAGCCCCTGGCTAGGTATACTGTGGGCCTTTGCCGCATTTTCTGGAGAAACGCGCATGTTGCAACGACTGTTGTTCGGTTTGATCGCCGTAGCCAGCCTCAGCCTGGCCGGTTGTGCCCACAGCCCGCAACAACTCAGCCCGCAACCCAAGCTCAATGCCCAGCTCGCCCCGGTCGGCCACGGCCAGCCGGTGGTGGTCAAGGTGGTCGATGGCCGGGCTTCGCAGTCGCTGGGTACTCGGGGTGGCATGTACCCTGAAACCAGCACCATCAGCGTCAGTGGCAACGATGTCGTGCCCAAGCTGCAAGCCCAGGCCGAAGCTGCCGTGCGTCTGCTGGGCTTCACCCCGACACCGAACGCCTCCAACGCGCCGCAGTTGACCGTGACCCTGGCTGAACTCAAGTACCAGTCGCCCAAGGACAACCTGTACGTGACCGAGGCCACCATTGGCGCCACCTTCCGTGCCGACGTGTCCAACGCCAACCGCCGTTACAGCGGTCGCTACGGTGCTTCGCTGGACCAGCGCTTCGGCATGGCGCCGAATCAGGAAACCAACACCAAGCTGGTGGGTGATGTGTTGAGCGATGCGTTGACCCGCTTGTTCAAGGACCCGACCATCGGTCAGGTGCTGGGCGAGTAATCTTCGCTCTGAATTGAAAAGCCCGCTGCCTGGGACACAGGCAGCGGGCTTTTTATTTTGTCTGTACGGGTCTCAAGCGGCTTCGTTGTAGAAATCCAGCACGCTCAAGCCAGTCAGTAGATCCACTTCTGGCAGGTGATCATGCGCATGCCCGCCCAAGGCACAGTAGACCAGCCACTGGCGGTCCTGGACATTGATGGCGAAACCGTCGATCAGCGCCTGCTGCTCATCACTCTGCGCCACGAGATAGAGGCGGTCCTGGTTTTCAGCGTGCAGCATGAGCAAACTCCGTTGCTAGGAAGAGGCCGACAGGGTGGCCTGTTCTGATGACGAGCGTGTGACAGATGAAATTTAGTGGCACTTGGTCGCCAAGACCGGGCACCACGGGTGGACTTCGGTAGAATGCCGGCCTTCGCTGTCGTCTATCCGAGGTCGCGTGATGTCCTTGCAAGTGCTCTGGGGCTTTCTGTCTGCCCACCCAACCAAACTGATCAATCTGCTGGCGCTGGTGATGACCTGCCCGGGCGGGTTGCTGCTGCACAGCGCACGACGCCGCGAGGCTGTCAGTCGTGAGAGCCTGGCAGTGGAGGAGGGGGTGGTGGATGCGTTCGACCAGCGGGTGCCGCGTTACTACTACATCCTTGGTTTTTCCTGCCTGGCCATGGCGTTGCTGCTGTCCTGGTTCAGCACCTGGATCTGATATCCAAGTCGGGCAATCGCCGGCAAGCCGGCTCCCACAATGACACTGTGGGAGCCGGCTTG
>NZ_AKJC01000314.1 GCF_000282535.1 Pseudomonas sp. GM84
CGATAGGGCCGGTACAGGCAATCGATCACTCGGCCAGGTGCTTGATCATCGCCACCGTCAGATACAACCGCGGCGCAATGCTGGCCAACTCGATGTACTCATCGTCCCCATGCAAGCCTGCCCCCACCACCCCCATGGTCTCCAGCACCGCCGGCTTGTCGCTGCCCGGCACATAGGCATAGCCAGCATCGGTACCGAATCGCATGGCAATCGGCTCGATCTTGTGGCCAACCTCGCCATACAGTTGCTGCGCCGTTTGCGCCAGCTTCGCCGAGGCTTCGTTGCGCGCCAGCGGCGGCCGACCTTTTTCGACAGAGACCGTGGCCTGGGTATCGGCCACCAGCTGCTTTTTCACGATGCGCTGGGCGTCGGCCTGCACCCGGTCGGTTTCGCTCAGGTCCGAATAGCGCATATCGGCTTCGGCCGTGGCCAGCGCCGGAATGATATTGGCCTTTTCGCCGGCCTTGGCCAGGGTCCAGTTCACCGTGGTGCCTTTGCCCGCATCGCCCAGGTCCTTGAGCTGGAGAATCTGGTGGGCCAGTTCGGTCAGGGCGTTGCGGCCCTCCTCGGGCGCGGACCCGGCGTGGGAGGCACGGCCCTTGACCTCGAGCTTGAGGCGGTTGATGCCGTTGGTCGCGACCGTTACCGCGTCCTTGTCCGGCGGCTCGTAGGAGAACACGTAGTCATGCTTGCGGGCCAGTTCGGCAATGATTTGCCGGGAGCCGGCCGAGCCCATTTCTTCGTCCGGGTTGAACAGCACGGTCAGCGTGCGGTAGCCCTTGAACTGTTGGTCCTGCAGCAACTTCACCGCATGCAGGATCATCGCCACGCCACCCTTTGCGTCGGCAACGCCCGGGCCATAGGCGCGCGGCCCGTCGACCCGGAAAGGCCGTTTGGCCACGGTGCCGGGGACGAACACGGTGTCATAGTGCACCATCAGCAGGAAGTCCTTGCTGCCGGTACCTTTGAAGGTGCCGACGATGTTGTCGCCCACCGAAGGCTTGGCGGCGTGGGTCTGCACCTCGGCGCCCAAGGCCTTGAGGCGTTTGACCAGCTCGGCACTGACTTGCGTCAGGCCAGGTTCGGTCCCGGTGCCGGTATCGACCGAGACCAGCATCTTGAGAGTGTCCAGATAAGCTGGCTGTTCGCCTTGGGCCTGCTTGAGCAAGGCCTGAGGGGCGGAATCGGCAGCGGTTGCCTGGGTACAGGCGATCAACAGCGCCAGGGCGATGGCGTGGGGAGGGCGGGGCAATGGCATGGCAGCTTCCTTGTTTGTGATGCAATGGCGGCCCTATCGCCGGCAAGCCGGCTCCCACAGGGATTGCACACAGTTCAAGATCTGTGCAGTACCTGTGGGAGCCGGCTTGCCGGCGATAGGGCCGCTACTGTCCTTAATGATTGGCCACCGAGTCATCCTGGGCCAGGATGGCCATGGCAATGTCTTCGTCATTGGCCTGCAGGCCAGGATGCTCCTTGCGGACCTGTTCCAGCGCCGACTCCACATAGGCGCCACGGATCGCTCCGTCACTGGCGACGAAGGCGGACAGCTCGTCACGGGCCGGAATGATCCGTTTGTCGTCCTTGAAGGTTGAGTACAGCGAGGCGGAGATACCGGCCGAGGTAGCGACGTCTTCCACATCGACGTCGGCCAGAGCAGCTCCGGCAGGCAGCAGGAGCAGCAGCGCAGGGGCGATGATCAGGTGGCGCATGTCGTGTTCTCCAGTAGCTTGAAGCCCAAGGAAATAACCACTCAGTGTTTAAGAAAACGGGACAGTGGTGGTAGTTCCCTTGGCTGTACCGGCGCGTGCGGGTTCAGGCGGTCATGCGCTGCAGCTCCTTTTGGCGTTGGCCTGGCGGGCGACGAAGGCGCTGATGTTGTCCACGGCGCTGTCCATCAGTTGCTGCATGGCGTCTTCGCTGCTCCAGGCGATGTGCGGGTTGAGCAGGAAGTCGTCGCGATCGATGAGCTGGAACAGCGGGTTGCTCGGGTGCAGGGGCTCGACTTCCACCACATCCAGCGCCACCCCACCCAGGCGGTCGCGTTGCAAGGCATCGATCAGCGCCGCCTCATTGACGATCCCGCCGCGGCCCGTGTTGATCACCAGGGCGTCGGGCTTCATCAAGGCCAGCTTGTCGGCGTCGATCAGGTTGACGGTTTCTGCGGTAAGCGGGCAGTTGATCGACAGCACGTCGCACCAGGCGAGCAGTTCGTCCAGCGACCGAGCGTCGGGGCCTTGGCGCTTGCCCCCGCGGTCCTCGAACAGCACCTGCATGCCGAAGGCCCGGGCCAGGTGAGCCAGGCGCAGGGCGATCGGGCCGCTGCCGATGATCGCCAGTCGCTTGCCACGCACATCGCGGATGCGGTGGTTGAAATAGACGTTCTGGTAGGGCTTGTCGCCGGCGTGCACCTGGCGCATCAGGCGGGTGAAGGCGGCCGGTCGGCGGAACAGCTCAAGAATCATCGCCAGGCTATGCTCGGCCACGGTGTTGGCGGCATAACCCGGTACGCTGGCGACTTCGATGCCATGGGCGTCGCAGTAGTCGACGTCGACGATATCGCGCCCGGTCAGGGCCAGCGAGATCATCTTCAGCTTCGGCAGCTGGCGCAGGTGCTCTTCACGCAGCGGCACGCTGCAGGTGAAGGCGATGGTGGCGTCCTGCAGGTGTTCCACCATCTGCTCCGGGTAGGTGTAGGCAAACTGCTTCCAGGTGTGCTCGCAGTCCGGCCGCTTCAGCCGGGTGGAGGGCGCCAGGCCTTCGTCGTCGAGCAGTACGATGTGTTCGCTCATGCTGCGCTCCTTAGCGTTTTTGTGCGGGTACGTAGCCTGCTGGCGCCATGCCGACCAACTGGCGGGTAATGAAGCCGGCGCTCTGGTCGTGGTCTTCGAGGGACTCCTTGCGCACCAGGGCATCACGCACCAGGTGCGCGCCGAAGAAACGCAGCGGTTCTGGCGGCAGCAGCTTCATCTTCTGATTGACCAGGCCGCAATTGGCCCATTCATCGTTGGCGTGGGTGGCCAGCGACTTGATGATGCGGCTGGCAAAGACCGTGGTGGCCACACCGTTACCCGAGAAGCCGATGCCGTAGCTGATGGTCTGGTGAGGGTCGAGGTAGCCGAAGTTCGGCAGGCCTTTCATGGCCCGGTCGATCGGACCGGTCCAGCTGCTGACCACCGGCACGTCCTCTAATTGCGGGTAAAGGCGACGCAGCTCGGCCGCGACCTTGTCGGCAGCCGGCGAAGGTTTCTCGTACAGATCGCCAATGCGACCGGCATAGGCGAACTGCCCCAGAGGCTTGCCAAACACGACGCGGCCATCCGGGGTGTTGCGCCAGTAATTGAGGACAGTGCGCGAGTCGGTCATGCACTCGCCGCGGCTGAAGCCAATGGCATCGAGCTTGGCCTTGACCGGCGCCGTGGCCACCATGTCGCTGGACATGATCGCGATCATGCGGCGCAGTTCGGGGAACTGCGCCCCCCAGGCATTGAGCGCCAGCACCACGTGGCTGGCCTTCACGCGACCTTTGGCGGTATGCACCACCGGGTGCTTGCCGCGCTCCAGGTGGGTGAACGGCGATTTCTCGAAGATCTTCACCCCCAGCTTCAGGGCGACCCGGCGCAAGCCGCGCGCCAGCATCGCCGGCTGCACGGTGGCGGCGTTCGGGTCGTAGATACCGCCCAGTACCAGCGGCGAGCCGACGCGACCGCGAAGGGTCTCGCGGTCCATTTCCTGGAACGGATTGACGTCGAGCTTGTGCAGGCCGTCGGTGAGCACCCGCCAGGAATCCAACTGACGGGGGTTGGTCGCGGTCCACAGCCAGCCGTCCTTGCGGTATTGGGCATCGATGCCGTGTTCCTGGCAGAAGCTGCCGATTTCGTCGATCGCCGATTCGGCGGCTTCACAGATGCGCCGGGCCTCGACGTCGCCGCAGATGGTGCGAACCGACAGGTACTTGCCCCACCAGTTGGTGGCGATGCCGCCATTGCGGCCGCTGGCACCGGAGCCGCAGCGGTCGCGCTCGACGATGACGATGGCCAGCGCCGGGTGTGCCTGCTTCAGGCGGATGGCCGACCACAGGCCAAGAAAGCCTCCGCCGACAATGCACACGTCGGCTTGAATCGAGTCCTGCAGGGCGGGGGCGAGGTCGCTGTCCAGGTCCAGCGCCTGGGCATACCAGAATCCACGGTACATGAGGGGTGCCTCTGAGCATGTTGTTGTGGCTACATGATGCTCAGCGCGGCAAGTGGGCCGATATTACAGGCATGACAATTGATAGAACGGCGGCGCCTTTTGTCAAGGGCCTGTTATTTGTCCTGCGCCATGTGATATTTCAGACGCCAGGCGCGCCCTACAATGGCGCCATCCAGCAGGTCATGAGGCCGATGTCCATGGTTGCCGAACAAGAACAACTACAACAGCAGCAATCGCCAGAACCGCCCGTACAGATCAAACCCGAGCTGCGTGTCGGTTTCGTGCTGATGAACCAGTTCACCCTGGTACCGGTGGCAGGCCTGGTCGATTCGCTGCGCTTCGCCGCCGACAAGTCGTTTCGCAGCCAGCAGGTGTACTGCCAATGGGACTGGATGACCCTCGACGACCAGCCGATCACGGCCAGCTGCGGCATGCCGATCTCGCCGACCAAGCCCCTCGATCTGTTCGCCCAGTACGACTACATCGTGCTGGCCGGCGGCTTGCTTGGCGAAACACGCAACCCACCTGACTGGTTGCTCGATGCCTTGCGTGACGTGTACGCGGCCAACATCCCGATCATCGCCCTGTGCTCGGGTTCGTTCGTGCTCGGCAAGGCCGGGCTGCTCGATGGGCGGCGCTGCGCGGTGCACTTCACCTTGCGTGATGAGTTTCGCGAACGCTTCCCGCTGTCGACCATGGTGATCGACAAGAGCTACGTGGATGACCGCGGCATCATCACCTGCCCAGGCGGGACGGCGATCGACCTGGCCGCCAACCTGATTCGCCGCCATTGCGGCGCGGTGCGGGCGCAGAAGGGCCTGGAGTACCTGCTGGTGGACGAACGGGCCGAAGGCGATGCACAGCAGGCCGCCGGCGACAGCGTCTACCAGAACGACCGGGTACAACGGGCGATTGCCTTCATGCGCGCCAACCTGGATGCGTCGATGACCCTCAAGGCGGTCGCCGAAGCGGTGGGCACTCACCCTCGGCAGTTGCACCGAGAGTTCGTCGCCAACACCCAGGAGCCGCCGGCCAACTACTGGCGCAAGCTGCGCCTGGACCACGCCCGGCGGCTGCTGGTCAATACCAGCCAGAACATCACCACCATTGCCCTGGCGTGCGGGTTTTCCGATGCGTCGCACTTCATCCTGTGGTTTCGCAAGCAGTATGGCGAGACGCCCTACAGCTTCCGCAAGCGCCGGCATGAGGTGGAGCGCTTTGACTGGCACGGCGACAAGGTAGGCCTGGACCCGGACTTGTAAACCACTTGTGCCTTGTACGGTCCCTGTGGGAGCCGGCTTGCCGGCGATGGGGCCCGAACAGGCTACCTCGTCATGCCTGTCCCGGCCTCATCGCCGGCAAGCCGGCTCCCACAGCTTTTGGAAAGCCTTTGGAACAGCGGTAAGGGTTTGAGCTCCTTCACGCTTGGCGAGCAACAGGTTTGTAGGTGGGCGACGAGGATTGGGTCTGCCCGCCCAGGGCGGCGGCCTGCTGCAGGTCGAGCTGGCTGGTCTCGGGGGCCATCCACCAGGAGATCAGCGCGCCGAACAGCGAGATCAATGCCGCTGCGAACATGGTGTTGGCGACGCCATAGGACGCCAGGGAGATCGGCACCAGGTAAGTGCCCACGGCGGCGCCAATCCGCGACAGCGACGTTGCCAGGCCTACCGCACTCGCACGGATTTCGGTGGGGAACAGTTCGTTGGGGTAGACGTATTCGAGCACCTGGGCGCCACCGATCAACACCGCGTAGGCACCGAACAGCACCAGCACGGTGGTGGGCGAGGCGTCGGGGAACACGCCCAGCAGCACCAGCGACATGCCTGACCAGAGGAAGCTGTGGATCAGCATCTTGCGCCGGCCCAGACGGTTGATCAGTTTGGTCGCCAGCAGGCAGCCCAGGGTGAACAGGAAGGTGATGGCGATCGAGCCGTAGGCGGCCCAGTCGCCGGTCAGCTTGAGCGCCTGCAGCACCTTGGGGGCGAAGGCGTAGATGGCGAACAGCGGCACGATCGCGCAGGTCCAGAACAGGGTGACGAAGGCCATGCGCTTGCCGTAGCCGGAGTGGAACAGCGACCACACCGAGACCGGTTGCTGGTTGCTCGGCTCTGGCAGGTCGGCGATCGAATAGTCAGGGCCATAGACCTTCTTGATCACTGCGTCCGCTTCGGCGTGGCGGCCCTTGCTCAGCAACCAGCGCGGCGATTCCGGGGTACCGCTGCGGGCAATCAGGAACAACGCCCCCGGCACCAGTGCACTGGCCAGCACCCAGCGCCAGCCATCCTCGCCCGTCACCCGCAGCAGCAGTTCGCCAACCATATAGGCGACGGCGGCGCCGGCGAACCACATCAGCACCATGGCCGCGAGCAGCGGGCCGCGTTGCTTGCGGGGCAGGAACTCGGCCAGCAGCGAAGTGGCGATCGGGTAGTCGGCACCGACCGCGATACCGATCAGCAAGCGCCAGGCGAACAGCGCCCAGGCCGACTCGACCCAGAACTGCGCCACCGAGAAACCGACAATGGCTATCAGGTCGACCAGGTACAGCACCTTGCGCCCGTACTTGTCGGTGAACCAGCCACCGAGGAAACCGCCGAAAAACACCCCGATCAGCGCCGAGGCGGCGATCAGGCCCTCCCACAGGGCGGACAGTTGCAAGGCTTGGGTAATTTGCAGCATGGCCACGCCGATGATGCTCAGGACATAGCCGTCGAGGAACGGGCCGCCAGCAGAATAGACAGTGAGTTTGCGGTGGAACGCGTTGAGAGGGGCATCTTCGACAGAACGTTTTGCAGCGGACATTCGACTTACCTCTTGTTGTTATCAGGGCAGCAAACGTGGCAGCACTATCGCACCGGCCTTGCGGGCTTCCATATAACGGTTGGGACGTGTCATGGAATACCTTTGCCTGGCGTGCCGAAGGGTTACGCAAGTTGTCATGGACGTTCTAGAACGGCTGGCGGCGGCTTCTTAATGTGACTGAGCTGTTTGCACAAGGTCCTGCAGAACAATCACAAGCCCCGGAACCTGACACATGACCCGTCCCTCCCTGGAATCCCTCGATGGCGATCACTACGACGTGGTGGTCATCGGCGCTGGCGCGGTTGGCTGCGCCGCCGCCCGGCAGCTGGCCGCCCGCAACTTTCGTACCTTGCTGGTGGACCGCGGCGACATCGGCGCCGGCACCTCGTCGCGCTCCAGCCGCATGCTCTATTCGGGCCTGGGCTACCTGGCCGCGCGCTACCCGTTGTGGCAGATGCCGTTTCGCCCGTTCGACATGTGGCAGCGCCTTCGCTACACCCGTGAGGTGATGCGCTGCCGCGCCGAGCTGGTCAAGGACATGCCTGGCCACCTGACCAGGCACCGTTTCCATTACCCGTTCCGCCAGGGCGACCGCTACCCGCCCTGGCTGGTGGACATGGGCTTTCGTCTGGTCGAGGCCTTGGGCGGCTGGAAGGTCCCGCTGGCCTATCGGCGCCAAACGGCGCAGCAGGCTGCGGCCGACAGTGCCTTGGCCGGTGGGTTGGGCGGGCCGCTGCGGGGTGTGGGGGTGTTCGAGGAATACATGTACGCCTGGCCTGAGCGCATCTGTGTCGACACCGCGCTGGACGCGCAATGGCGCGGCGCGACGCTGCGCACCTATACCCGGGTCAGTCAGTTGCAGCGCAGCGAAGGCCAATGGCGGCTGACTCTGGACGAGCAGGCCCCGCAAGCCCTCGGTCAGGCCCATGTCACCGCCAAGGTAGTGATCAACGCCGCCGGCCCCTGGGTCGATCGGGTGGCGGGCGCGGGCGACCGCAATCCACGCGTGCTGGGCATCAAGGGCGTCAATGTCATGGTGCGCCTCCCTGCAGCCTATCGCGGCCAGGGCCTGGAGGCGTTCTCCAGCAAGGGCGAGCCGTATTATGTGTTCCCCTGGCGTGAGTTCCACTTCATCGGCCCGACCGAGTCGCACTTCAGCGACGACCCGGACACGGTGCGGGTCGAGGACAGCGAAGTCGACTACATCCTCGCCGAGGCCAACCAGCTGTTCCCCGACCTGCGCCTGACCCGTGCCGACGTGCAGCATTGCTGGTGCGGCGTGCGCCCGACGTCGACCCTGGACGGGCGCAACACCTACCTGCCGGTGCGCCTGAGCGAGGCAGACGGCAAGCCCGACCTGCTGACCTTGACCGGCTCGACCATCATGCTCCACCGCCATGCCGCACGGGTGATCGCCCGCGCCGTGGAAGCGCGCCTGGGCAAGCGCGGCAAGGCACCGCAAGGCATGCTCGAACGGGAGTCGATCGACAGTGAGGACATTGCCCGGATCATCCGCCGTGAACACGTGGTGCGTCTGGTGGATTTGCTGCGCCGGCGCTTGCCCTGGGGGTTGGATGCGGACCTGGGGCGTGAGCGGGTCGAGCAGCTGTCATATCGTGCGGCGGCGTTGATGGGCTGGTCGGAGGCGCGGCGACAGGAAGAGCTGCGGCATTTCGAGGAAGACACCGCCAGAGTGTACAGGCACTTGTAGATCTGGGGTGAGGCTGCCGGCCTCTTCGCGGGACAAGCCCGCTCCCACAGGTACCCCGCAGGGCTTCAGCTCTGTGGTGGTCCTGTGGGAGCGGGCTTGTCCCGCGAAGAGGCCGGCATTAGCTCCGCTACCTTGCGCGGTTGAGCAAGCCATCGAGCACCACCTCGCACGCCGCCCCCCAACTGGCACTGGCCGGCTGGTGCATCAATACCGCCAGCCCGTCTGCAGTAAAGGTCCCCGGCGTGGCAATCGCCTGCCCCAGCGCCTTCAGGCTGTACTCCGGCTGCTGGCGGGCACTGCTCAGGCAGTCCTGCAGGTTGCCCAGCACCAGCTCGCGCGCCTGGGCGGGCGGCAGGCCTTTGTCGCTCAGCCAGTGCTGCAAGTCGTGCAACAGGAAGTAGAACCAGCCATTCATGCACGCCGCCACCGTGGCCAGTTCGAACGCCGGCTCATCCTGCAGGACCACCAGATTCCCCAGCGGCCCCAGGCACTGCTCGGTGAGCGCATCCGCAGGGCAAACCACCACGGTGGACTGGTTGTACTGCGCCGCATACGACAGCATCACCCGCACGCAATGGGCGCCGGGAAAGCCCGCGGCCAACTGATCCAGGCCAATGCCTGCCGCCAGCGACACCAGGCGCTGACCCGGGCGCAAGCGCACCTCGCGCGCCAGCTGTGCCAGCGATTCCGGGCGCACGCCAAGGATCACCAGGTCGGCCTGGTCGACCACCGCCTGATTGCTCGCCAGCACCTCGCAACCCTGCTCGACGGCCAGGGCCTCTGCACGGCGGGCGTTGCGTGGCGACAGCAGCAACCTGCCGTCGAAGCCACTGCGGCGCAGGCCTGTCACCACTTTTTCGGTCAGCTCGCCGACCCCGAGAATACCTAGGCTGTGCATGTCGCCTCCCGCGCTGTTTTCTCCACTCTCGCATGGGGGCAGCAACCGGACATATAACGGAAGGGACGGGTCTTGGGACGTTTCGCCCGGCAAACCCTGACAGAGCCAACCTATCACCCCCCAATAGCCACTCTATTAGAAGTCTGCCCAAGCTCGACTAGTCTTTCCCCTGGCCCCGCGAATTGCGAGGGAGCCCCGTGTCGGAACGTGACCGACCAGGCCTGATAAGGGGTAGGCATGAGCCCATGTGCTCGGCTGGAAAGAACACCTGGCATAGACCGGAAATCTGGATAACCGACCCAAAGGTAAAAGCAGATGTCGAACGAATCGAAATGCCCGTTCCATCAAACCGCAGGTGGCGGCACCACCAACCGTGACTGGTGGCCTGACCAGCTCAATCTGAGGATCCTCCACCAGCATTCCAGCAAGTCCAGTCCCGACCCGGACTTCGACTACGCCAAGGCATTCAAGAGCCTCGACTTCCAGGCCCTGAAGCGCGACCTGACGGCCCTGATGACCGATTCCCAGGAGTGGTGGCCGGCCGACTTCGGCCATTACGGCCCACTGTTCATCCGCATGGCCTGGCACAGCGCCGGCACCTATCGCATCGGTGACGGTCGCGGGGGTGCAGGTTCCGGCCAGCAGCGCTTCGCCCCGCTCAACAGCTGGCCCGACAACGTCAGCCTGGACAAGGCCCGGCGCCTGTTGTGGCCGATCAAGCAGAAGTACGGCAACAAGATCTCCTGGGCCGACCTGATCGTGCTCACCGGCAACGTCGCCCTGGAGTCCATGGGCTTCAAGACCTTCGGCTTCTCGGGTGGGCGCGCCGACGTCTGGGAGCCGGACGAAGACGTGTACTGGGGTTCGGAAAAGGTCTGGCTGGGTGGTGATACCCGCTACGGCAAGGAGCAGCTCAAGGCCCAGCCACCCGGTCAGGGTGACCTGGTGGCCGAGCCCGCCAAGCATGGCGAAGAACAGAACCGCAACCTGCAGGCCGAGCGCAACCTGGAAAACCCGCTGGCTGCCGTGCAGATGGGGCTGATCTACGTCAACCCGGAAGGCCCGGAAGGTGAGCCCGACCCCGTGAGGTCGGGCATAGACATCCGCGAGACCTTCGGGCGCATGGCCATGAACGACGAAGAAACCGTGGCCTTGATCGCCGGTGGCCACGCCTTCGGCAAGACCCACGGCGCCGGCCCGGCGGATAACGTCGGCGCCGAACCAGAGGCTGCAGGCCTTGAGATGCAGGGCCTGGGCTGGGCCAACAAGTTCGGCACCGGCAAAGGTGGCGACACCATCACCAGCGGCCTGGAAGTGACCTGGACCTCGAACCCGACCCGCTGGGACAACGAGTACCTCAACAACCTGTTCAACTTCGACTGGGAACTGACCAAGAGCCCGGCCGGCGCCAACCAGTGGCGGCCGAAAGAGGGCAAGGGCGCAGGTAGCGTGCCGGATGCCCACGACCCGAGCAAAAAGCACGCACCGTCCATGCTCACCTCCGACCTGGCGCTGCGTTTCGACCCGATCTACGAGCCGATTGCCCGGCGCTTCAAGGACAACCCCGACCAGTTGGCAGATGCCTTCGCCCGTGCCTGGTACAAGCTGATCCACCGCGACATGGGCCCGCTGGCGCGCTACCTCGGCCCTGAAATGCCCAACGAGGAACTGCTGTGGCAAGACCCGTTGCCCAAGGCCGACCAGTCTTCGCTGGGTGAGCAGGATATCGCTGCACTCAAGAGCAAGATCCTGGCCTCGGGCCTGAGTGTTGGCGAGCTGGTCTCCACTGCCTGGGCTGCCGCCTCGACCTTCCGGGGCTCTGACAAGCGCGGTGGTGCCAATGGCGCCCGCCTGCGCCTGGCACCGCAGAACGGCTGGGCGGCCAACCAGGGGACCGACAAGGTGCTGGCGGCGCTGGAGAAAATTCGGGCCGAGTCCGGCAACAAGGTCTCCCTGGCCGACCTGATCGTGCTGGGCGGTACCGCCGCCGTGGAAAAGGCCGCCAAGGATGCCGGCTACAGTGGCAGCGTGGGGTTCCGCCCAGGCCGGGTGGATGCCTCCCAGGCGCAGACCGATGTCGAGTCGTTCGCCGTGCTGGAGCCGCTGGCCGATGGCTTCCGTAACTTCAGCAAGGCCCGCTACAGCGTCAAGGCCGAGAAGCTGCTGCTGGACAAGGCCCAGTTGCTGACCCTGACCGCGCCGGAACTGACCGTGCTGATCGGTGGCCTGCGGGTGCTGGGCGCCAACCATGGCGGCAGCAAGCACGGTGTGTTCACCGACAAGCCAGGCACCTTGAGCAACGACTTCTTCCGCAATCTGCTGGACATGGGCGTGGAGTGGAAGCCGACCTCTGACGACAACGAAACCTTCGAGGGCCGCGACCGCAAGACCGGGCAGGTGAAGTGGACCGGTAGCCGCGTTGACCTGGTGTTCGGCTCGCATGCGCAGTTGCGGGCGCTGAGCGAGGTGTATGGCAGCAGCGATGGCAAGGACAAGTTTGTCAGGGACTTCGTTGCGGCCTGGGTGAAAGTGATGGAGCTGGATCGATTCGATCTGAAATAGCGCCGTTAGAACCAGGGGGCGCTTTGCGCCCCATTCGCGGCACAAGGCCGCTCCCACAGGTACCGCGCCGATGCTTCATGCGGCGGGGATCCTGTGGGAGCGGCCTTGTGCCGCGAATGGGCTGCAAAGCAGCCCCATGGCCATCCCGCCAATTCCAGGTCGGATAGATACAAAAGCGTCCTCGTCGGTTCTGTTGCAATGCTTCTCAGGCGGCCGGCCTGAACAGCGTGCTCACAACGACAAGGAACACCGACCATGCAAATGCCCCAGACCCTGAAAATCCGCAACGGCGAAAAGGTCAAGCCGACCTTCTCCGCGCAGGAGTACGCCGCCCGCCATGCCCGCCTGCGGGCCTACATGGCCGAGCAGGACATCGAGGCGGCCATCTTCACCTCGTACCACAACGTCAACTACTACAGCGACTTCCTCTACTGCTCGTTCGGCCGTCCCTACGCCCTGGTGGTGACCCAGGACAAGGTGGTGTCGATCAGCGCCAACATCGACGGTGGCCAGCCCTGGCGGCGCACGGTCGGTACCGACAACATCGTCTACACCGACTGGCAGCGCGACAACTACTTCGTCGCCATCCAGCAGGCGCTGCCGCTGGCTTCGCGCATCGGCGTCGAATTCGACCATCTCAACCTGCAGAACCACGCCAAGCTCGCCGCCTGCTACCCCAGGGCCGAACTGCTGGATATCGGCGCACCGTGCATGCGCATGCGCATGATCAAGTCCGCCGAAGAACAGGCGCTGATCCGTCATGGCGCCCGCGTGGCCGATATCGGCGGCGCGGCGGTGGTCGAGGCGCTGCGTGACCAGGTGCCGGAATATGAAGTGGCGCTGCATGCCACCCAGGCGATGGTCCGCGAAATCGCCCGCAGCTTCCCCGACGGCGAGCTGATGGACACCTGGACCTGGTTCCAGTCCGGCCTCAACACCGACGGTGCGCACAACCCGGTCACCAGCCGCAAGGTCAACAAGGGCGACATTCTCAGTCTCAACTGCTTCCCGATGATCGCCGGCTACTACACCGCCCTGGAGCGCACGCTGTTCCTCGATCATTGCCCGGACGACCACCTTCGCCTGTGGCAGGCCAACGTCGAGGTGCACGAAGCGGGGCTGAAACTGGTGCGCCCTGGCATGCGCTGCTGCGACATCGCCCGTGAGCTGAACGAGATCTTCCTGCGCCATGACCTGCTGCAGTACCGCACCTTCGGCTACGGCCACTCGTTCGGCACCCTCAGCCACTACTACGGCCGCGAGGCGGGGCTGGAGCTGCGCGAGGACATCGACACGGTGCTGGAGCCGGGCATGGTGGTGTCGATCGAGCCGATGATCATGCTGCCCGAAGGGCGGCCAGGGGCGGGCGGTTACCGCGAGCATGACATCCTGATCGTCAACGAAACGGGTGCCGAGAACATCACCCAGTTCCCGTACGGCCCGGAACACAACATCATCCGCAAATAAGCCCGGTGCCCGTGCCGGTCTCTTTGTGGGAGCGGGCTTGTCCCGCGAAGAGGCCGGCACAGATAAAAACAACAATCGAATGACCCCCAGACCCTGCCTCCAATTAGAAGAATCAGAGGGTACCCGTCATGTCCAGCACCACCCTTAACGCTCCCACCCTCGACGGCGCCGCCCAGAGCGCCGAACGCCAAGCCTTGCGCAAGGCCGCCCGGGCCAGTTTCATGGGCAACTTCGTCGAATGGTTCGACTACGCCGCCTACGGCTACCTCGCCACCATCATCGCCGCCACTTTCTTCCCGCAAACCGACAAGACCACCGGCCTGCTGGCCACCTTCGCGGTGTTCGCCCTGTCGTTCCTGGTGCGCCCTCTGGGAGGCGTGGTCTGGGGCCACTTCGGCGATCGCCACGGCCGGCGCAACGCGTTGTCGCTGTCGATCCTGATCATGTCGATCTCGACTTTCTGCATCGGCCTGTTGCCCGGCCATGCACAAATCGGGTTGTGGGCGCCGTGCCTGCTGTTGCTGATCCGCCTGGTGCAGGGCTTTTCCGCCTCGGGCGAATATGCCGGCGCCTCGGCCTTCCTCGCCGAATACGCGCCACCTGGCCGGCGCGGGCTCTACACCAGCATCGTGCCGGCCAGCACGGCGGCCGGGCTGTTGTTCGGCGCGGCATTCGTCGCCGTTCTGCACGAGCTGCTCAGCACCGAGGACCTGCACAGCTGGGGCTGGCGCCTGCCGTTCCTGCTGGCCGCGCCGTTCGGCCTGGTGGGGCGCTACATCCGCATGAGCCTGCAGGACACGCCGAAGTTCCTGGAAATGGAACAACGCCTGGAGAGCAAGGCGTGCATGACCCCGGCACCGATCCGTGAACTGCTCACCCAGCACCGCCGCAGCCTGGCCATCGGCATCGGGGTCACCTGCCTGAATGCGGTGGCGTTCTACCTGCTGCTCAGCTACATGCCCACCTACCTGTCGAGCGAGATGGGCATGAGCGAGCGCGATTCGTTCATCGCCTCGACGGTGTCCCTGGCCACCTACATTGGCCTGATCTTCCTGATGGGGCGGCTGTCGGACCATTTCGGGCGCAAGACCATGCTGGTGGTTGCCTCGCTGTTGTTTCTCGGGCTCACGGTGCCGTTGTTCAAGCTGCTCGACGGGCAGCCGTTGCTGGTGATCCTGGCGATCCAGATCCTGTTCGGCGCGATGCTGGCGATGAACGATGGCACGCTGCCGTGCCTGCTGGCGGAGATTTTCCCGACCCGGGTGCGCTTCAGTGGCTTTGCCTTGAGCTTCAACCTGGCCAACGCGCTGTTTGGCGGGACTGCGCCGTTCATTGCCACCTGGCTGATCCAGGCCACTGGCAGCAAGCTGGCGCCGGCTGGGTACCTGCTGGCGGCGGCTCTGGTGGCCTTGGTGGCGATGTTGATGTGTCGGGAGACGGCGCATGCAGCGTTGAAGGACTGAGTTGTCAGTGCTGGCCTCATCGCCGGCA
>NZ_AKJC01000315.1 GCF_000282535.1 Pseudomonas sp. GM84
GCTTGCCGGCGATGAGGTCGGCGCAGGCAACCTTGTACAGTCTGTCAGGGCCGTATCGCCGGCAAGCCGGCTCCCACAGGGAAAGCCACTGGATTCAAAGGCTGTGGCGTGCTTGTGGGAGCTTTGAAAGTAACTGTGGGAGCGGGCTTGCCCCGCGAAGAGGCCGGTACTGGTTTACTTGTGCAGAATGTTCAATAGATAACGGCAAGGCTCGCTCCCCGGAGCCAGGTAACTGACCGGCTTGTCCACCGCAAAATCCAGTTGGTCACCGGCCTCCATCAGGTAGCGCTCCTCGCCATAGGTCACCTCCAGCGTCCCCTCCACCAGCCACAACCGCTGCCGATACGGCTGCGAATGCCAGCACGGGTAGTCGATCCGCTGACCCGGCGGCAAGGTGATTTCCACCAGCTCGCTGCCGCTGGCCTGATCCAGCTCCGCCACCTGCCGGCGCACGTAACCACTGGCCGGGTCGCGCCAGGCCTCCTGGGCCTCGCGACGGCGCAAGGCCGAGCTGCCCGCCGGCTTGTCCTCGGCCAGCAACTGGCTCAAGGAAACCCCCAACCCCGACGCCAGACGCCCCAGCACCGCAGCCGTAGGGCTGCTGTCCTGGCGCTCGATCTTGGAAATCATCGCCTTGCTGACCCCGGCGCGTTCCGCCAGTTGGGCCAGGCTGAGGCGCTGTTGGCCGCGCAGGTGGGCGAGGCGTTGGGCAATGGCTTGGTCGAGTGTGGTCATGGGTGGTCACTGGGCTGGGTACTGAATGGCCCACAGCTTACGGCTTATCGTGAAAAAGAGTGCGGCGAATCTGGGCATTTGGACATGGACGGTGCGCTTGGCAACATCCGAGTGGGAGCCGGCTTGCCGGCGATGAGGCCGGGGCAGGCAACCTGTTCTGCCTGATCGGGCCCTATCGCCGGCAAGCCGGCTCCCACAGGGAAATCACTGCTTTCAACGCCTACCTGGCAATCAGGTTGTGCCGGGCCAGGTGCTCGGCAGCGACTTTTTCGATCGACTCTCTACCCACATCCACGCGGGCATTGAGGGCAGCGATGGTCTCGCTGTCCAGCGTGGCGGAAAGACTGTTGAGCAGGGACGCTACCTTGGGGTGGTTGTCGAGGAACGCAGTCCTGACTACCGGTGTCAGGGCGTAGCTGGGGAAGTAGGCTTTGTCGTCCTCCAGGATGACGAAGCCGAACGCAGACACGCGACCATCCGTGGACAACACCAGGGCAACATCTGCCTGCCCCTGGCGAAGCGCGAGGTAGGTAAGCCCGCCGTCCATGCGCATCACGTCGCTACGCTGGAACGTGAAGCCGTAGCGGTCCTGCAGCGGTCGCAGGCCGTCGGGGCGCGAATAGAACTCGGCGTTGGAGGCAAATTTCAGGTGTTTGCCGGCGCTGACCTGCGCAGCCAGGTCCGACATCGTGACGATACCCTTGGCCTGCGCCTCGGTCTTTCTCATTGCAAACGCATAGGTGTTGTTGGCCCTGGAAGGCTGCAGCCAGGTAAGCCCCTTGGCGGCGTCCAGTTGCTTGACCCGCTCATAGGTCTGCTCGGCATCGAGTTTCTCTTTGACCTTGTTGTAGATGATCAGCGAGGTACCGGTGTATTCCCAATAGATGTCGACCTGGCCATTTTCCTGAGCGGCCCTCAACACCGTCGAGCCCAGGTCAGAGCGTTTGTCCACGGTGAATGCATTGCTTCTGAGCAGTTGGCTGGTCATCTCCGAGACCAGCTGCTGTTCGGTGAATTTCTTGCCGCCCACCACCACAGGCGATTCAGCGGCGAAGCTGGCGCCTGTGAAAACGGTCATCAAGGCGTAGACGATTGCGCGTGCGAACATACGGCACCTGTTCTTGTCGTTGTGGGTTGTGACCTAGCGTGCCGCCAGTTGCAGGCCGCGGGAAACCGAAGCGCGCTGCAGCAGCCCGCAGAGCATGTCCACCAGCATGGCGAGGCCTGCGGTGGCAATGGCGCCGGCCAGCATCATGCCGTAGTCGTTGAGGTCGATACCGGTGAAGATGAGCTCGCCAAGGCCCCCGCCGCCCACCAGGAAGGCCAGAGGCGCCGTCCCGACGTTGATCGCCAGGGCTGTGCGCAGGCCCGCGAAAATCACGATCAGCGCGTTGGGGATCTCGACCTTGAAGAGGATTTCACGCGGCGTCATGCCAATGGCCTCTGCGGCTTCGAGCAGATGCCGGGGCACTGCGCGAAGGCCTTCGTAGGTATTGACGGTGATCGGCAGGATGGTCGCGACCCACAAGGCGAAAATCGCGGCAGGCGCACCGACCCCGACCAAGGTCATGGCCAGCGTCAGCAAGGCCAGCTTCGGTACCGCCTGGCCGATGTTGAGCACCTGCATGACCGCCATGGCGCGGCGACGGTTGTTTGGGCGGCTCATCCAGACACCGATTGGCAACGCAATGACGATCGCCAGTGCGCTGCTCACGGCCACGATCTGCAGGTGCTGAAGCGACAGGTACACCACCTCGTTCCAGTAGGCCTGAAGCCATTCGATCATCGTGTTGAAGGCCGCCATCACGCCACCGCCGCAGTGTTGTCGATGAGTCGCGCGAGGATGTCGCGCTGATGCACATAGCCGATGAACTGGCCGTGGGCGTCCTTGCACACCGCCCATTCGCGGCCTTGGCCAAGCAGTTGGCAAAGCACCTGGCGCAGGTCATCGCTGGGCAGCACGGTGATGGCGTTCCATGACGCTGCACCCGGCTGATCGCCGACCACCTGGAGCAGTTCCTGGGGCGGGGTCGGGCAGGCGATATCCGCTGCCTGCAGCAGGCGCAGGCGTTTCATGATGCGGTCGCCGCCCATGAAGTTGGCCACGAAATCGCTCACCGGGCGGGCCAGCAAGTCGTCCGGTGTGCCGAACTGCTCGACCTGGCCGGCATTGAACAGGGCCACGCAATCGGCCATTTTCACCGCTTCGTCGATGTCATGGCTGACGAACAGGACCGTCTTGCCGACCTGACGCTGGATGCGCATGAACTCGTCCTGGATCGCGTCGCGGTTGATCGGGTCGATAGCGCCGAAGGGTTCGTCCATCAGCATGACGGGCGGGTCGGCCGCCAGCGCGCGGGCGACGCCGATACGCTGTTGCTGCCCACCGGAGAGTTCGCACGGGTAGCGCTTGGCGAACTTCGACGGCTCCAGCGCCACCACTTCCAGCAGCTCTGCCGCGCGCTTGCGGCTTTTGACCTTGTCCCAGCCCAGCAGGTCGGGGACCACGCAGATGTTGTCTTCGACGGTCATGTTGGGGAACAGGCCGACCTGCTGAATCACATAGCCGATCGAACGACGCAGGGTGACCGTGTCCAGCTCGGCGGTATCCCGCCCACCGATCAACACCCGGCCGGAGGTCGGGGGGATCAGGCGATTGATCATCTTCAGGGTGGTGGTCTTGCCACAGCCCGAGGGGCCAAGCAGCACGCAGATCTTGCCTTCCGGCACGGTGAAGGAGACGTTTTCCACTGCCGTGATAGAGCCGAATTTTTTATTCAAATTATCAATCTGGATCACGATGTAGCTTCCTTCATGCTGAGGTTGTTGAGCTTGATGACCCCTTTGGGGGTCAACGCACGCTGGAGAAGGGCCAGGGCGTAGTCGGCGATCACCGCGATCACGCTGATCAGGATCGCGCCTGCAATCAGTTGCCGGGTGTCGGACTGCGCGATGCCACGCACGATCAGGCTGCCCAGCCCACCGGCACCGATGTAGGCGGCGATGGCGGCAATGCCGATATTGATCACCGTCGCCACGCGTACACCGGCCATGATCAGCGGCATCGCCAGCGGCAACTCGACTTTCCACAGCCGTTGCCACGATGACATGCCCATGCCACGCGCCGCTTCACGCAGCGAAGGCTCGACATTGGAGATGGCGGTGTGGGTGTTGCGGATGATGGGAAGCTGCGAGTACAGGAACAGCGCGATGATTGCCGGCACCATGCCGATACCCTGGCCCCAGATCGAAAGCAGAGGGATCATCAGGCCGAACAGGGCCGCAGAAGGAATGGTCATCAACATGGCGGCGAACGTCAGGACCCAGCGACCTGGCCGAGGATGCTGCGAGACGAAGATCCCCAGCGGAACGCCCGTGAGGATGGCCAATCCGACCGCCATGAAGACGATATAGAGGTGTTGCCCAAGCAAGTGGGCGATCAAGCCGAGGTTGGAGGTGATGAAACTGATCGTTTCCATTGTTCTTGTGCCTTTTCTCCGCAAAATTGTTGTTCGCCGGTTCATCAGGGAGAGAATGCCGGTATGGGAAAACATTAACGCCGAAGGGGCCGAAGTTCGGGTTCAAGGATCGACGACCTTTGTCATAAGTTCGACAAAGCATCGGTCGAGGAGGGGAGGTCCGCGTGAAGGTGCAAGTGACCTGGCGTGCCGGGGGCAGATTCGCTGCAGCAAGCCTTGGACACCGCTGCTCGATCAGTTGATCAGTACTAACTCCGTGTCCTGTATGGGATTTGTCCCCGATCACGGGCAAAGGTGAGCACAGGCCAAGCGTACCTTTTGCTATATCCGAGTACGCTTTTATAAACAAACACTCGAACGCTCACTGCGGCGCCGTTTCACTATCAAACTTTCGACGTTCTTCACCGGGACTGCAGCCCCAGGTCTTTCGATAGGCACTGCCCAGGTGCGAGGCAGAGACGAATCCGCAGGAGTACGCCACCGAGGCGATGGATTTGCTGCTTTCGCGCAGCAGCCGTCGTGCTTCGGCCAGGCGCAACTCCAGGTAGAAGCGCTGCGGCGTCATGCCGAAATGCTGGTGCCACAGCCGTTCCAGTTGCCGCTGCGACACGTTGCAGCGGTCAGCCACGTCCTCGATGCTGATGACGTGTTCGAAGTTGTCCTCCATGTGCCCGATGGCCGCCGTGATCCGCCGGTCATGGATGCCGAAGCGCCATTGGATGGACATGCGCTGGTGTTCTTCCGGGCCGCGAATTCGAGCATGCAGGAACTGCTCTGCCACCGCGGCAGCCAGCTTGCCGCCGTAGTCCAGGGAAATCTGCGCGAGCATCAGGTCGATGGCGGCGGTGCCGCCGGCGCAGGTCCAGCGGTTGTCGTGGTTCACGTACAGCTCACGGGTCACTTCGATGGCCGGGAACTCTTCGGCGAACTCATTGATCGACTCCCAGTGCAGGGTGCATTTGCGACCGTCGAGCAAACCGGCCCGCGCCAGAATGAACGTGCCGGTGCTGAACGCGCCGACCGTTTTGCCCTGCGCCGCTGCCCGCTGCAGGAAACGCAGCATCTGTGGCGGGCGCAAGTGCTCGATGTCCAGGCTGGCGAGGACGAAAACGCGGTCAAGCTCGGTCACATCGCTCAAGCCGCGCGTGCTGATCTCGACGCCGCTGCTGGAGCTGACGGTCCCCCCGGTTTCCGACAGCAGCTGCCATTCGTAGAGCGTCCTGCCCGCCAGCCGATTGGCGGCGCGCAGGGGCTCGCTGGCACCGGCCAGGGCCATCATGGAAAACTGCGGCAAGATCAGCAGACCGATCCGCTTGCAGCCTTCGTTGGGTTGAGCAGGGTGCACCATGTGCAGAACTCCGCAGAGCATTCGACGACCAAGGCCCGCACAGGGCCCGTAATGTTGTCAGCATACTGGAGCGGCTGCGGAAGGTGGTGGCGGGAAGATGAGGCGGGGCAGGATGACCGCGCCTGCAGGCGCCCGGCGAGGGCGCTGCAGGCGGGAGATTTCAAAGGTGCTGGCGGACGGCTTGGTCGATGTTCTCGATGATGGTTTTGAACACCGGATGGTCGGCCTCGTTCTGTTGCCCGTGCTGCATGTCGGAGATGACCAGCACGCCATCCCCTGCGTCGCCCGGGTAGCGCTGGTACAGGCGCTCGGACTCGGCCGGCATGTGCAGGGAGTTCTTCGCGCCGTGGATGATCAGGGCAGGCGGGAAACCGGCCGCACCTTCAATGCCTTGCTCCGGGTCGAAGGCGACGTAGGAGGTGTAGGATTTGGCGCTGACCCAGGCGCAACCCGGCCAGCGGTCCGCACCGCCTGCTTCGGTGTAGGCGCCCAACTGCTCGTCGACATACTGCTGAGTAGCCGGGTCGAGCGGGTAGTAACCCAGGCGGGTGGCCTCGGTGCCGGTATCGAACGGCGGGATCGCGGCGTCGGCGTTCAGCGCGGCGATGCTGGCATCGGCAGCCTTGGCGTCTTCACGCAGGGCTTGCAGTGCACCGATGCTGGTATAGCTCATCGGCACCCAGAACTTCACCTGCTCGGCCTTGTTGCGCGCCAGTTCCGCAATCGCTGCCAGGCTGGCCACCGAACCCATCGCCCAGGAGGCAACCAGCGGCATCTGGCCGAATTCATTGCGTGCCCAGCTCACGGCGCCGAGCACTTCGTCCTTCTGGTCTTCCAGGCTGACGTTGGTCACGGTCTTGCCGTCGACCAGCGAGGTGTTGCGCACCGCCTTGTTGGTGAAGAAACCTGCCACATCGTAGGTCATCACGCGGTAGCCGCGAGCCGCCAGCGCACGGCCAAACAGTTGGCCATACATCGACACACCGCCGGTGAAGCCCGAGTTGAACACTACCGGAGGCAGGTTGCGATCGAGCGCGGCCGGCTCGAAGACCGTACCGTTGAGGCTGAGCGTCTCGCCGCCGAAGTCGACGTCGAACTTGATTTCGCGGGAGGTAACATTACTCATTATTTCACCTGGGGCCTGTTGGCTTGTTGGGGTGGGAAAAACACGGGTAGTCGCGCCGTTGAGCAGTGCATCAGCGGATACGCCACAACGTTCTGCTGCGGCGCTGGCCAACTGGCGAACGAAACCGAACGCGCTGGCGGGATGGAACAGGTTGCAGTAGGCGATGCCGCTCGGGTCGGCGCCTACATGGGGTGCGTCGGTTGCTTGCAGCACAAGCTTGTCGGCGCCGAGCGCTTCGACGATGCGTTGCACGAACGGTGTCAGCACTTCGATGTCGGTCGAAGTGCGATAGCCGGGGCCCTTGAACCAGACATTGCCGCGCCTGTGCGCTTCATCCAGCAGGCGGGTGAACGCAGGGTGCTCGGCGCCCAGGCTGGCGTGGCAGGTGCCAAGGTGGTCAAGCACGACGCGCACCGTTTCAGGAATCTGCCGAAGCACGCGCAGATTGGTGGCGGCCGACTGGGCATAGACATGGACATGCTGGTGCGCCGCCAGCCGTGCGAACAACGCCTGCCAGGCAGGGGTGCTGTAGGCATCGGCCGCCACACTGTCCTCGGGCGCATCGTGCAGGACGATGCGAATACCGACGACTTGCGGATGGTTCAGGCGTGCTTCGTCTGCGTAGTCAGGGTCTGCCTTGAGGGTGCCGACCAGGCGCACCTGATCGAACTTTCCAGGGTGCATTCGTTGCAGTTGTTCAAGCTCGCTGAACGACGCAAACACATGCTCGGAGTCCGGAAGAATGCTCAGGTGCACATTATTGAGCAGGGTCGGTGAAATACCTTCAAGGTCGAGATTCAGCAAATAATCAGAAAGCGAATTCGGCGCGGGAAGTGCATAAGGAAGCTCAGTGCCAAGTGCATCGAGATGCGCTTCGGTAAAGAAGTGAACATGGCTATCTATGAACGTGTTGTTGTTATTCATCGGCGTGATTCCGTGGGCTTGCAAACACGATAAGGGCAAAGCTCACCCGCCACGTCCCGCGAACCCGACGACTCCTATCAAAAGTTCGCCATGCCGCTGCCGTACCGCATCCGGCCTTCATCAACAGGCGCGCTTCGGGCCCCTGAGGCAGTGCATCGCGACCGTATTTGGCGAAACGCTGATACAGGACGTCGAATCGCTGATTCAGCCGTGATTCGCCATCAGTCGACTATTCACGCCAGCTTCGGCAGTGCGGCCTTCCTGTGTACCACGCCACTGCCCGGGCCTCTTTCTATTGCCAACCAACACCGCCGCCTGTGCACAACGGGGGCGTCATGAATTCAATAAAAGGAAGGTGTGGCCGATGTTGTATTTCTCTCCTGCTCGCGTTGAGCGGCACGCGAAACTCTCTATCAACACCGTCAACATTGCGCTGATGGCTACATTGATGAGCGGTTATGCCAGTGCCGAGAACAATGGCTTTGTCGAAGACAGTAAATTGTCGATTCTGGCCAGGAACTACTACTTCAACACCGACCGGGCAGATGGACGCAGCAACCAGAAAGACTGGAGCCAAGCGTTTATTGCGCGGTTCGATTCCGGCTTTACCCAAGGGACGGTCGGCTTCGGTGCGGATCTCTTCGCCTACTGGGGGCTCAAGCTCGATGCCGGTAGCGGGCGTACCGGCACCGGCAACTTGCCGGTAGGGGATGACGGCGATCCGGACGCTGAATACGGTCGGGCCGGCGGCTCGGTCAAGGCGCGAATCTCCGAGACCGTCCTGCGCTACGGCCAGATGTCACCCAACGCCCCGGTTTTTGCACAAAGCGTCAGCCGACTGATGCCGCAAACCGCCACCGGCTTTCACGTACTGAGCCGGGAAATCGACCAGCTCGCCGTGGAAGCCGGCCATTTCACCTCCGGGACTGACCAGGTCAATACCAATCAAGACGGCGAACTGTGGGCTACCTACGCGTTGGTCACCACGCCAGCAGTCGACTACGCCGGCGCTCGCTACACGCTGGCCGATGGCATCAACCTCGCGGCTTACGCCAGCCGTTTCGAAGACATCTGGCATCAGTACTACGTCAACACCAACTACGTGATGCCGCTGTCCCCGGCGCAATCACTGACGTTCGATTTCAACCTGTACCGCACACTCGACACCGGCAGTGCCAAGGCGGGGACGATCGATACCACGGCAGCAGGGATGCAAGTCGCCTACAAGGTTTCTTCGCATACCTTCACCGCCGCGTACCAACAGGTGCAGGGTGACCAACCTTTCGACTATGTCGGCTTCGGCGATACGGGGCGCAGCGGCGGTTCGATATTGCTGCCCAATTCCGTGCAGTACTCCGACTTCAACGGGCCGGGGGAAAAGTCCTGGCAGCTGCGCTATGACTTGAACATGGCAGGCTATGGCGTGCCGGGGCTGACGTTCATGCTGCGCCACCTGCGGGGTCGTGACATCGACGGCACCCACAGTACCCAAGGCGCCTATGCGCACAAGTACGGTCAAGGTGACGAGGAATTCGAAACGGATGCCGAGGCACGCTATGTCGTGCAGGCCGGGCCTGCCAAGGATCTGTCCGTACGCCTTCGATTGGCCTGGCACCGTGGCGATGACAGCACCGGGGGCGCGCAGGACCAGGTGCGGGTGATAACCGAATATCCGTTCGACATCTTCTGATCACTCAAGTGGGCAGAGGCGCTTCTCAGGTCATCCACTATTTGATACAAAACGTATCTCATAGTGATCGACCCGGGTAGACAACCAACCATGCGCCTCATCCACTGCAGCGAAGAACGCCATGCCGAGGCCATTCTCGCCATTTTCAACCACGCCATCCTCAACTCGACCGCCTTGTACGACTACAAGCCGCGCGAGCCCGCATCCATGGTCGAGTGGTTCGCCAACAAGCGCCGCAACGACTTGCCGGTGATCGGCTACGAGGACGAGCAGGGCACGCTGCTGGGCTTCGCCAGTTACGGTCCGTTCCGCGACCGCCCGGCCAACAAGTACAGCGTCGAGCACTCGGTCTACGTGCACCACGACTGCCGCGGCATGGGCCTGGGCAAGCGCTTGCTCAGCGAGCTGATCGAGCTGGCGAGCCAGCGCGACGTGCATGTGATGGTCGGGGGCATCGATCTCGCCAACGAAGCGTCCATCGCCTTGCACGAGCGCCTGGGCTTCGAGCCGGCAGGCGTCATTCGCGAGGCGGCCTACAAGTTCGGCCGTTGGCTGGACCTTGCCTTCTACCAGAAGATCCTGGCCACGCCGCTGCAGCCCAGCGAAGGCTGATCAGGCCGCAGGCGGCACGAAGTCGTTGCGCTGGTAGAAGCGCTCCAGCTCGTGCGCCGCCGGCTCCTGGCCGGTGAAGATGCGCAGGTACTCGGGGATGAAGTGCATGCGGTAGGTCAGCGGCTCGGACGTCTTCATGCTGATGTAGCCGATCTGCGTGAAGTAGATGGAGCGGGCGCGGGTGGTGGCGGCGTCCTCGCTGAAGCCGAAACGGTCGAACATCTGCTTCAGGGCATCCATGCGCACCTTGTCGGCCTGCTGGATTTCTTTTGCCACCTGCTCTGACTGCAGCGCCCAGCTGCGCATGGCGAACTCGCACTGCGAGTCGAACAGCTCCGTGTTGAGCCAGCAATCGAACACATTGAGGATCGCCTCGGTGATCGACGCCGCATAGGCCTGCGACTGGGCCACCAGGTTGTGGGTGTTCTTGTTCTTCCACTGCTCGATCAGCGCCGCCAACAGTGCTTCGCGGTCCTCGAAGTACCAGTAGAAACTGGTGCGGGCCAGGTTGAGTTTTTTTGCCAGCGGCAGCACGCGCACGGCGTCCACCCCCGATTCCTTGAGGGTTTCGAAGGCTGCGTTGAGCCAGCTCTCGATCGAGCCGCGGGCGCTGATTTCCGGGTTGTTCGACGTCATGTTCATAGGCGCATTGTTCCGTATCCATGGGGGCCTGACAAGCTCAATGTACACCACTGTCGAATTAATTGACACCTGTGTACATGGCGACTAATGTCGATTTTGCCTGATGACCTGAACGCGAGAACGACCATGTCCAATGATCCGTTGCTTCAGCCGTACCAACTCAAGCACCTCACCTTGCGCAACCGCATCATCACCACCTCCCACGAACCCGCCTACCCCGAAGACGGCATGCCCAAGCAGCTGTACCGCGCCTACCACGTGGAGCGGGCCAAGGCCGGCGTGGCCATGACCATGACTGCAGGTTCCGCCGCCATCTCGCGCGACAGCCCTCCGGTGTTCAACAACGTGCTGGCCTACAAGGATGAAGTGGTCGGCTGGATGAAGGACTTGACCGACGAATGCCACGAACACGGCGCGGCGGTAATGATCCAGCTCACCCACCTGGGCCGCCGCACCCGCTGGGACAAGGGCGACTGGCTGCCGGTGGTGTCGCCCTCGCACAATCAGGAGCCGGCGCACCGGGCCTTCCCCAAACGCCTGGAAATCTGGGACATCGAGCGCATCGTCAAGGACTACGCCGACGCCGCCGAACGCATGCAGGCGGCAGGCCTGGACGGCATCGAGCTGCAGGCCTACGGCCACTTGATGGACCAGTTCTGGTCGCCGCTGACCAACGAGCTGGAAAACGTCTATGGCGGCTCCCTGGAAAACCGCCTGCGCTTTACCTTCGAAGTGCTCGCGGCGATTCGCAAACGGGTGGGCGAGCAGTTCATCGTCGGCATCCGCTACACCGGCGACGAGGTACTGGCCGGCGGGCTGAGCAAGGCAGAGGGCCTGCAGATTTCGCAGCTGCTGAAGAACAGCGGCATGATCGACTTCCTCAACGTGATCCGCGGCAACATCGCCACCGATGCCGGCCTCACCGACATCATCCCGATCCAGGGCATGCGCAACGCGCCGCACCTGGACTTCGCCGGCGAAATCCGCTCGTTGACCGGCTTCCCGACCTTCCACGCGGCGAAGATTCCGGATGTCGCCACCGCCCGCCATGCCATCGCCGCCGGCAAGGTGGACATGGTCGGCATGACCCGCGCGCACATGACCGACCCGCATATCGTGCGCAAGATCATCGAAGGCCGCGAAGACGAGATTCGCCCCTGCGTCGGTGCCAACTACTGCCTGGACCGCATCTACCACGGCGGCGCCGCCTACTGCATCCACAACGCCGCCACCGGCCGTGAAACCACCATGCCGCACCAGATCCCCAAGGCTGCGCAGCGGCGCAAGGTGGTCATCGTCGGTGCCGGCCCTGCGGGGCTGGAAGCGGCGCGGGTGGCCGGCGAGCGTGGCCATGAAGTGGTGGTGTACGAAGTGGCCGACAAGGCCGGCGGGCAGATCCGCCTGACCGCGCAATCGGAGCGGCGCAAGGAAATGATCAGCATCGTCGACTGGCGCCTGGCCCAGTGCGAGCGGCTGGGGGTGAAGTTCCACTACAACGTCTGGGCCGACAGCCAGATCATCCTCGACGAAGCCGCCGACGTGGTCATCGTCGCCACCGGCGGCCTGCCGCACACCGAGGTGCTGGAGCAGGGCAACGAACTGGTGGTGTCGAGCTGGGACATCATCTCCGGCGACGTCAAGCCGGGGCGCAACGTGCTGGTCTATGACGACGCCGGCGACCATGCGGCGCTGCAGGCGGCCGAGTTCATCGCCCAGAGTGGCGCGCGCACCGAGATCATGACCCCCGACCGCACCTTCTCGCCCGAGGTCATGGGCATGAACCTGGTGCCCTACATGCGTGCGCTGCAGCAGCTGGACACGACCTTTACCGTGACCTGGCGCCTGAAAGCGGTGAGCAAGACCGCAGACGGCCTGCTGGCGACCATCGGCACCGACTACAGCGAGCTGCGCCAGACCCGCCTGGTCGACCAGGTGGTGGTCAACCACGGCACCCGGCCGCTGGACGACCTGTACTTCCAGCTGGTGCCGCTGTCGAGCAACGAAGGCGCGGTCGAGTACATGGACCTGATCGCCGGGCGCCCGCAAGCGGTGGCCCGCCGTGACGATGGCCGTTTCCAGCTGTTCCGGATCGGCGACGCGGTGGCCTCGCGCAATACCCACGCCGCCATCTATGACGCCTTGCGCCTGGTGAAGGACCTCTGAGCGCCCGGCAATACCCCAGAACAACGACAACCAGCACCACCCTTTGCTGTTACTGCCCTGGCTCCAACAACGACAACGATATCCAGTGGAGAGTGTAACCATGCACATCGGTACCCAACCGAGCCCTGCGCCATCCCTGCAGTTTCGTGACGATTCCAGCGTTACCGACCATGCCCTGGCCCCGGTAGACAGCCAGTTGCTCGTAGCCCAGGCCGCCATCGACCGCAAGGCCTTGCGCCGCTACCGCCTCGACCGCATCCGCCAGCAGCTGCGCGCCCACGATTATGGCGGCATCCTGCTCGCCGACCCGATCAACATCCGCTATGCCACCGACACCAACAACCTCGGCCTGTGGGTGATGCACTCGCCCAGCCGCTACGTGTTCGTGCCCACCGAAGGCCCGGTGGTGCTGTTCGAATTCACCAGCAGCCGGCACAACAGCGAACACGTCGAAACCATCGACGAGATCCGCCCGGCGCTGCCCTGGCTGTACTTCCTCGCCGGCCCTCGGGTCGAAGAAAAGGCCGCGTTGTGGGCCGCCGAGGTGGCCGAGCTGATGGTCCGCCACAGTGGTGGCAACCGCCGTCTGGCGGTCGACCGCTGCGACCCGTGGGGCGCCGAGAAGCTCAAGGCCAAGGGCATCGAACTGTTCGACGCACAGCCACTGATGGAGCAGGCGCGCCTGATCAAGTCGGCCGAGGAGGTCGCCAGCCACCAGGTGTCGATGGCCGTCTGCGACCTGGCGATTGCCCGCATGCGTGCCAGCCTGCGGCCGGGCATCACCGAGAACCAGCTGTGGAGCATCCTCCACGGCACCAACGTGGCCCAGGGCGGCGAATGGGCCGAGAGCCGCCTGCTCAGTTCCGGGCCGCGCACCAATCCCTGGTTCCAGGACGCCACCGACAAAGTCATCGAGGCCGGGGAAATGGTCTGCTTCGACACCGACATGGTTGGCCCCGGTGGCTACCTGTCGGACATCTCGCGCAGCTTCGTCTGCCCCGGCAAGCCGGTGACCGCCGCTCAGCGCCAACTGCTCGACGTCGCCTCGCAGCAGATCAGCCACAACCTCGACCTGCTGCGCCCGGGCCTGTCGTTTCGCGAGTTCGCCGAACGCTGCTGGCCGGTGCCCGGCAAGTACGAGCACAACCGCTACATGATGATGCTGCACGGCGTCGGCCTGGTCGACGAATACCCCAGCGTGGCCTACGCGGTGGACTTCGCCGAGTGGGGCTATGACGGATTGTTCCAGGAAAACATGGTGGTCTCGGTGGAAAGCTACATCGGCGAACGCGGCGGGCGTGAAGGCGTGAAGCTGGAGGAACAGGTGCTGATCACTGCCCGTGGCGCGATCAAGCTGTCGAGCACGCCGCTGGTCGATGACCAACGGTCTTGAGGGAGGGTCAGCCCATGAATCCGAAGAGCATTGCGCTGCGCCAGGTGCCCCCGCTGGCCGCGCCCAAGCCGGCCTTCCTGCGCCTGGAGTCGATCCACAAGCAGTTCGGCCCTTATGAAGTGCTGCACGACGTCAATTTCGAGATGAGCAAGGGCGAGGTGGTGGCCATCATCGGCCCCAGTGGCTCGGGCAAGAGCACCTTGCTGCGCTGCATCAACCAGCTGGAGCCACCGACCCGTGGGCGCATCCGCCTGGATGAGCTGGACATCGACGCCGCCGTGCCGTTGCCGCGTGCCGAATTGCTGAAACTGCGCCGGCGCATCGGCATGGTGTTCCAGTCGTTCAACCTGTTCCCGCACATGACCGTGCTGCGCAATGTCAGCCTGGCCCAGGTGCGTACCCTCGGGCGCAGTCAGCGCGAGGCCGATGCGCGGTCGATGCAGCTGCTGGAGCGGGTGGGCCTGGCCGCCAAGGCCGGGCACTATCCGGCGCGCTGCTCCGGTGGCCAGCAACAGCGCATCGCCATCGCCCGGGCGTTGGCCCTGGAGCCGGAGCTGATGCTGTTCGACGAACCGACCTCGGCGCTCGACCCCGAGCTGGGCCTGGAGGTGCTGGCGGTGATGAAGGAGCTGGCCGCCGAGGGCATGTCGATGATCGTGGTCACCCATGAGATGCACTTTGCCGAAACCGTCTCCGACCGGGTGGTGGTGATGGCCGACGGGCGCATCATCGAGCACGGCCCCAGCGCCCAGGTGATGCGCCAGCCGCGCCATGAGCGGGTGGCGAAATTCCTCCAGGCCGTGAGGGACCGCTGATGAACGACATTCTGTCGATGTTGCTGGCGGGCGTGCCGTGGACCCTCGGCGTGACCCTGTGCGCCTTCGCCGCCGGGGTGGTGCTGGGCTTTCCGCTGTGTGCCCTGCGCATGGCCCGTACGCCGCTGCTGGCGGCGCTGGGGGCCGCCATCGTGATGACCGTGCGCTCGATTCCGCCGATTGTCTGGCTGTTCTTCATCTTCTTCGGCATCGGTGGCGGCTACCTCACCTTGTCGCCGTTCGTCGCGGCGGTGGTGGGCCTGGGGCTGATCACCGCCGCGCAGATGGCGGAGGTCTATCGCGGCGCCTTCGCGGCCATCCCCGATGGCCAGTACGAAGCGGCGCACGTGCTCAACCTGTCGGCGCCGCAGCGCTTCTTCGACGTGGTGCTGCCGCAGCTGACGCGCATTTCCATCCCCACCGGGGCCACCTATGCCATCGGCCTGCTCAAGGACTCGGCGGTGGCCTCCACCCTGGGGGTGTCGGATATCAGCTTCCAGGCCTACCAGGTGTCGCAACAGACCTTCCAGGGGCTGGGCGTCTACAGCGCTGCAGCGCTGGTGTACCTGGTGCTGAGCGTGCCGGTGGCGCTGGCTTCGCGCTGGTTGTCGGCGACCCTGCAGCGGAGGATCAGCCAATGAACGAATTGCTGGCCCTTTGGGCCGAATGGTTCCCGGAGTTGTGGAAGGGCTTCGTGCTGTCGTTGCAGGTGACGGCGATCAGCCTGGGCCTCGGCGTGGTACTGGGCTTGCTGCTGGCCCTGGGGGTGAGTGCCAAGGGCAGGGCGCTGCGCTATCCGTCACTGGTGATCGTGGAGCTGGGGCGCGGGGCACCGGCGCTGATCCTGCTGCAGTATTTCTACTTCGGCCTGCCGTCGGTGAGCCTCACGCTGAGTTCGTTCTGGGCCGCAGTGCTGGCCCTGGCCTACTGCACGGCGGCCTACACCAGCGAGATCATCCGGGGCGGCCTGGAGGCGGTCGCCCGTGGCCAGCACGAGGCCGCCGAAGTGATCGGCCTGGACCGTGTCGATGCCCTGCGCTACGTGATCCTGCCCCAGGCCCTGCGGGTGGCCCTGCCGTCGCTGCTGGGCTTCTCGATCATGATGTTCCAGGCCTCGTCGCTGTGTTTCACCATCGCCTTGCCCGAAATCGTCAGCCGCGCCTCGGCCATTGGTTCCTCGACCTTCCAGTACATGCCCGTGCTGGTGCTGGCCGGGCTGATGTACGCGGCCGTGTGCGCATCGGCGAGCCTGGGCGTTGCGGCCCTGGAAAGAAGACTGGCGCCCGGCCAGCACCCTGCTGCCTGAACCTTGACCCTGACATTGCATAGGTATCCAGATGAAACCAATCAAACGCGTTACCCGTTGCCTGGCTGTCTGCGTGGCGCTTGTCGGCAGTGCCCAGGCCCTGGCCGAGTGCAAGCCCACCCACAGTTTCGAAACCCTTACGCCGGGGGTGCTGACGGTGGCGGCCTATGTGTTCCCGCCGTATTCCATTCCCGGGCCGGACAAGACCCTGGGCGGGGTGGACGGCGAGATCATCAAGCAGATCGCCGCCCGCGAATGCCTGGAGATCAAGGCCAGCGTGCTCGATCCGGGGGCGGCGATCCAGTCGGTGGTCACCCGCCGCGCCGACGTGGTGATCGGCGACTGGTACCGCACGGTCGAGCGCGGCAAGGTGCTGGGCCTGTCGGCACCGTTGTACCTGGACGTGATGGGCATCATCTCGCCCCAGGGCTATGCCACGGTCGCGGAGCTTGAGGGCAAGCGCGTGGGGACCGTGCAGGGCTACCTGTGGGTCAATGACCTGAAGCGGGTGCTGGGTGACAACCTGGTGCTGTACCCCAACCCGGTGGCCATGGCCCAGGACCTGGCGTCCGGGCGGATCGAGGCTGGCATCGACAGCCATGCGGTAGCGGTGGTGTCGCAGCAGAAGGGCGCGTACCAGGGGGCGAGCATCAAGGTGTCGGCGCCCGATCCGCGGGTGAAGGCCACCGAGCAGCCGGGGCAGACGGCGATTCCGTACATGCTGAGCAACGTCGAGCTGGGCAAGGCGCTGGATGCCAATATCCAGGCGTTGCATGGCAGTGGCGAGATCGCGCGGATTCTCGAGGCCCATGGGTTGGACCGACAGGCGGCTGAGGTGGGGGCGCCGCGGTTGGTGGAGTGAGGGTGGCCTGACGGGCCTCTTCGCGGGACAAGCCCGCTCCCACAGGTAAATCACCAAGCCGAAGCCTGAGGTGAATCTGTGGGAGCCACAGGTAAATCACCAAGCTGAGGTCTGAGGTGAACCTGTGGGA
>NZ_AKJC01000316.1 GCF_000282535.1 Pseudomonas sp. GM84
CCGCCAGCCGGTAGAGGCTGGCGATGCGCTGGGAAATGATGTCCTGGTGCGGCGAGAACAGGTCGTAGGGCAGGGTTTCCCAATCGGGAAACGGCAGCACCGGCAGCTCCGGGGCAAAGAAGCGCAGCTCCTGTTCCAGGCGATCGGCGGCCTGGCTGTCGGCGGTCAGCAGCAGGGTGAAGCGACCAGCACTGCTGGCGGCTTCGGCGATGGCCAGGCTGAGGGCGGCACCGGGCAGGTTGCCCCAGGTTTGTTTGCCGGCCGTGGCCGACATTTGCGGTAGGCGCAGAACTGACACGGGAGATTGCACTCCAAGCGTTGCGGCAAAGAGATCGATTGTACCGGTGCCGGTGCGTGCTGTCAGGCTCCGAAAGGGGCATGAACACAGGCTTGGGCTCCGGCGACAGGTGCTCATTGCCGGTTACGCGTTGGGGCGTCATAATGTAGCCCCTTTTTTCTCCCCCTACATGTGGAAGGTTCCCGTGACTCAGAAGCCCGACCAGTGTCTTGGTGAGTGGATTGATCGTGAAGCTCTGGCTGAAGCGATGATCCCGCTTATCGGTCAGCTCTACCGCAATAACAACGTGGTGAGCTCGATTTATGGCCGCAGCCTGATCAACCGTTCGGTTATCTCGATCCTCAAGGCCCACCGCTTTGCGCGTCATCGTCAAACCGACGAAACCGAACTGTCCGTCCACGAGACATTCCCCCTGCTCAAGGCCATGAGCGAGCTGAAACTGGGCGCCGCTTCGGTCGACCTGGGCAAGCTGGCGAACAAGTTCAAGCAGGAAGGCAACGGCCGCAGCGCCGAGCAGTTCGTGCGTGAAGAGCTGGCCGACGTGGTTGGCCAACAGAACGCTTCGGCGCGCAAGGGCACCGACGTCGTCCTGTACGGCTTCGGCCGCATCGGCCGCCTGCTGGCGCGCATCCTGATCGAGAAGACCGGTGGTGGCGATGGCCTGCGTCTGCGCGCAATCGTCGTGCGCAAAGGCGCCGAGAACGACCTGGTCAAGCGCGCCAGCCTGCTGCGTCGTGACTCGGTGCATGGCCCGTTCGATGGCACCATCACCATCGACGAAGCCAACAACACCCTCACCGCCAACGGCAACCTGATCCAGATCATCTATGCCAAGAGCCCAAGCGAAGTCGACTACACCCAGTACGGCATCGAGAACGCACTGATCGTCGACAACACCGGCGTATGGCGTGACGCTGACGGCCTGGGCCAGCACCTGGCCTGCCCGGGCGCTGCCCGCGTGATCCTCACCGCACCGGGCAAAGGCGCGCTGAAGAACATCGTGCACGGCATCAACCACGGTGACATCGCCGCCGATGACAAGATCATCTCGGCCGCCTCCTGCACCACCAACGCCATCGTGCCGGTGCTCAAGGCCATCAACGACCAGTACGGCATCATCAATGGTCACGTCGAAACCGTTCACTCGTTCACCAACGACCAGAACCTGATCGACAACTTCCACAAGGGCAGCCGCCGTGGCCGTGCCGCGCCGCTGAACATGGTCATCACCGAAACCGGTGCCGCCACCGCAGCCGCCAAGGCACTGCCAGTGCTCAAGGGCAAGCTGACCGGCAACGCCATTCGCGTGCCGACGCCGAACGTGTCGATGGCCATCCTCAACCTGAACCTGGAAAAGGGTACCAGCCGCGAGGAAATCAACGAGTACCTGCGCCAGACCGCCATGCACTCGGAACTGCACAAGCAGATCGACTACGTCAGCTCCCAGGAAGTGGTCTCCACCGACTTCGTGGGCTCGCGCCACGCCGGTGTGGTCGATGCCGAAGCTACCATCTGCAACGACAACCGCGTTGTTCTGTACGTCTGGTACGACAACGAGTTCGGTTACAGCTGCCAGGTGGTTCGCGTGATGGAAGAGATGGCTGGTGTGAACCCGCCAGCGTTTCCACGCTGATTCGCTTGTAAGGCAATGAAAAAACGGGAACCTTCGGGTTCCCGTTTTTTTTGCCCTGCATTTATTGTGTCTGTGCTGGCCCTATCGCCGGCAAGCCGGCTCCCACAGGAACAGCGCAGGCCTGCTTTTTTGTGGGAGCCGGCTTGCCGGCGATAGGGCCAGTACCGACAACCGAGAGTTCGAACTTGCGCACAGCCCTCCTGTTCCTCCTGATGCTCCTCACTGCCTGCAATCAGGGCCCAGCCCTGGAACGCCTGGGCGGCCCGACCATGGGCAGCAGCTATAGCATCCAGTACGTGCGCGAACCCGGCGGCCTAGCACCTGTCCAGGTCCAGGCCGCCGTCGAAACCCTCCTGCAAGGCATCGACCAGCACTACTCGACCTACCGCGGCGACTCCATCGTCAGCCAGTTCAACCTGCTCCCCGCCAACCAGTGCCTGACCTTGCCATCCGACATGCTCGAACTGGTCGCCCTCGGCCAGCACCTGGCCGAGCAGAGCGAGGGCGCCTTCGACCTCACCGTCGAACCGCTGCTCGACCTCTGGGGCTTCGGCCCCCAGTCCCGTCACGAGCAGGTCCCCGACCCGCAGGCCCTGGCTCAGGCCCGGCAGCGCGTAGGCTACCGTCACCTGCGTATCGACGGCCAAACGCTGTGCAAGGACGCGCCGGTGCAGCTGGATTTCAACAGCATCGCCGCCGGCTATGCCGTCGACCTGATTGCCGAGCGCCTGCGCGCCATGGGGGTGGCCAGTTTCGTCGCCGAGGTCACGGGCGAGCTCAAGGCCGTCGGCCGCAAGCCCGATGGCAGTCCATGGCGGATTGCATTGGAGCTGCCCCGCGAAGACCGCCAGATCGCACGCCAGGTCATCCCGGTCAATGGCCTTGCGCTATCGACCTCGGGTGACTATCGCCACTATTTCGAGGAGAATGGCCGGCGCTATTCGCACACCTTCGATGCCCGCCTCGGGCGGCCGGTCGAACATGACCTGGCTGCAGTCACTGTACTCGATGGCTCGGCGCTGCAAGCCGACGGCTACTCGACCCTGCTGCTAGTCCTTGGGCCGGAGCGCGGTTGGGACTTTGCCGTGGCCCATGACCTGGCCGCCGTGCTGGTGACCCGGGTAGAGGGTGGTTTCGTCTCCCGAGCTACGCCCGCGTTCGAACGGGCAACGAAAGGCGAGTGAAAGCGCAAGCAGGGAAGATCAAGGCCATGGAATCGGGCAATAACATGTAGTGCAGGCAAAATTGGCCTACGACGCGACCAAGGGTTAATGTGCGCGGCGTTCACGCTTGATTAGACTGCACACGAATTTTCTCATGACGCCCCGGCGGCATGATCGAGTCCCGCGGCGACCGTGGCCGGCGGGCCAGTTCTGAAGGAGTACGCATGGCTGTCTACAACTACGACGTAGTGGTGTTGGGTTCCGGCCCGGCCGGAGAAGGTGCGGCAATGAACGCCGCCAAAGCAGGGCGCAAGGTGGCGATGGTCGATAGCCGTCGTCAGGTCGGTGGCAACTGCACCCACCTGGGCACCATCCCGTCCAAGGCACTGCGTCACTCGGTGCGGCAGATCATGCAGTTCAACACCAACCCGATGTTCCGTGCCATCGGTGAGCCGCGCTGGTTCTCCTTCCCTGACGTGCTCAAGAGCGCCGAGAAGGTGATTTCCAAGCAGGTCGCCTCGCGCACCGGCTACTACGCCCGTAACCGCGTCGACGTGTTCTTCGGCACCGGCAGCTTCGCCGACGAGCAGACCGTCGAAGTGGTCTGCCCCAACGGCGTGGTGGAAAAACTCAACGCCAAGCACATCATCATCGCCACCGGCTCGCGTCCGTACCGCCCGGCCGACATCGACTTCCATCACCCGCGCGTCTACGACAGCGACACCATCCTCAGCCTGAGCCACACCCCGCGCAAGCTGATCGTCTATGGTGCCGGCGTGATCGGTTGTGAATACGCCTCGATCTTCAGCGGCCTGGGTGTGCTGGTGGAGCTGGTCGACAACCGTGGTCAGCTGCTGAGCTTCCTGGACTCGGAAATCTCCCAGGCGCTGAGCTACCACTTCAGCAACAACAACATCACCGTGCGCCACAACGAGGAGTACGAGCGGGTCGAAGGCCTGGACAACGGCGTGATCCTGCACCTGAAGTCGGGCAAGAAGATCAAGGCCGACGCCTTGCTGTGGTGCAACGGTCGTACCGGCAACACCGACAAGCTGGGCCTGGAGAACATCGGCATCAAGGTCAACAGCCGTGGCCAGATCGAGGTCGACGAGGCCTACCGCAGCACCGTGCCGAACATCTATGGCGCCGGTGACGTGATCGGCTGGCCGAGCCTGGCCAGTGCCGCCCACGACCAGGGTCGCTCGGCGGCCGGCAGCATTGTCGACAACGGCAGCTGGCGCTTCGTCAACGATGTGCCGACCGGCATCTACACCATCCCGGAGATCAGCTCGATCGGCAAGAACGAGCAGGAGCTGACTCAGGCCAAGGTGCCTTACGAAGTGGGCAAGGCGTTCTTCAAGGGCATGGCCCGTGCGCAGATCGCTGGCGAGCCGCAGGGCATGCTGAAGATTCTGTTCCACCGTGAAACCCTGGAAATCCTCGGCGTGCACTGCTTCGGCTACCAGGCTTCGGAAATCGTCCACATCGGCCAGGCGATCATGAACCAGCCGGGCGAGCTGAATAACCTGAAGTACTTCGTCAACACCACGTTCAACTACCCGACCATGGCCGAAGCCTATCGGGTAGCTGCCTACGACGGTCTGAACCGGCTTTTTTAAGCGGCTCCGGCCGGTGGCCTGAGCCGGTCGGGGAGACCGATTTCAGCCCTACCCGAGGGTGGTCTTGGCCAAACCGGGAAAGTCTGTAATCAGGCTGTCCACGCCAAAGTCAGCGAGCCGGCGCATCAGTGCCGGTTCGTTGACCGTCCACACCGACACATGCAAACCCTGGCCCTGCGCCTTGAGCAGACGTTCCGGGGTGCACAGTGTCCAGTTCAAGGCCAGCATCTCGCAGCCATAGTTCTGCGCCACCTTCAGCGGGTCGAGCCAGGCATATTCGGCGACCAGCCCGCGCTTCACGTCCGGCACCAGTTCCAGTGCCGCCCCCAGTACTTCGCGTGAGCTGGAGGTGATGGTCACCTTGTCCAGCAGCCCGTACTGCTGGGCCAGTTCGCGAATGGCCAGCACCGTGGTGGCGGCGCGGGTGCGCGAAGCACTCTTGACCTCCAGCTGCCAGTGCTCGAAGGCGCATTTTTCGAACAGTTCTTCAAGTCGCGGGATAGGGCAGGGCTGCACATGGCCCGGGCCGCCCTTGCGGGCGTCGTAGGTGACCAGGTCGGCTGCCGGGTGTTCGACCACCTTGCCGCGCCGGCCGGTGGTGCGCTTGAGCGACGTGTCGTGGATGACCATCAGCTCGTTGTCGGCCGACAGGTGCAGGTCCAGTTCGCAGCGGTTGACGCCGTGGGACAGGCACTGGCGGAAGCTGGTCAGGGTATTCTCGGGCGCTTCGCCCTTGGCGCCACGGTGGCCGTAAATGAGGGTCACGTTCGTTCCTTCAGGTCAAGAATGAAAAAAGCTCAGGAAGCGGGATCTTCCAGTTCCAGTTGCTGGCGGCGTTGTTGTTGCTGGCGCTGCAGGATGTAGCGGGCCAGCAGTTGGCGCTGGGCGTCGGTCATGTCGATGAATTCGGTGCCGACCTCGAAGCCCCCTTCCGGGCGTGGGTCGCAATGGGTGACCTTGCCGCGCAGCAGCAGGCCGTGGGCACGCGGCATCAGCACCATCTTCAGTTTTACCCGGGTGCCGGGGGCAATCTGTTGGGGCTGGGCGAATTCGATGCCGCCCTCGGAGATGATCACCCGTTGCGGCTGGCCGATCTCGCCGATCAGGCTTTGCGCGACGACGGCGCTGAGCAGGTCGAGGCGTTTGTTCTGTGCCCGCAGGAAAGCCGCCAGGATACGGTCCTTGTCGCTCAGCTGGCGCAGCAGGTGCTGTGACTCGAAGTCGCTGAGGTGCAGCTCGCTGAGCAGGTTGAACAGTGGTGAATCATCCTGCAACAGTTCTGGCTCAAGGGCTTCGGCCGCGCTCAAAGGGCTTATTTCCAGTGCGATCCGATCTTCGATGCGGTAGTATTCGCGGCGATCTTCTTCGTCTAATGTCGTCATGGCGAACCCATGGTAGCGGCGGTGGTCCGAGTGTAAAGCCGCCACAGGCGCCTCGCCACAAGGACGTTCCCTTTCATCCGAACAAGCCCCGACATGTTCAGACCTCTTTTCGCATTCATCGGCACGCGTTATACCCGTGCCAAGCGCCGTAATCACTTCGTCTCGTTCATTTCCCTGACCTCGATGATCGGCCTCGCCCTGGGCGTGGTGGTGATGATCGTGGTGCTCTCGGTCATGAACGGTTTCGACCACGAGATGCGTACCCGCGTGCTGGGCATGATCCCGCATGCCACGCTGGAGAGCGGCCAGCCGATCAACGACTGGCCTGCGCTTGCCCAACAAGTAAAGCAGAATCCGCAGGTGCTGGCGGTTGCCCCGTACACCCAGATGCAGGGCCTGCTGACCCATGACGGCAAGGTGCAGAAGGTGCTGCTCAACGGCATCGACCCAGCCCGCGAGCGTGAAGTGTCGATCATCGACAACTTCATCCTGCAAGGCCGCCTCGACCAGTTGGCGCCAGGCGAGTGGGGCATCATGATCGGCGACAAGGCCGCCGCCAAGCTGGGCGTGGCCATCGGCGACAAGCTCACCTTCGTCGCGCCCGAAGTCAGCGTCACGCCGGCGGGGATGTTCCCGCGCATGAAGCGCTTCACGGTGGTCGGCACCTTCCATGTCGGTGCCGGCGAGATCGACGGCTATCTGGGCCTGACCAACATTGCCGACCTGTCCCGCCTGCACCGCTGGAAGGCGGATCAGGTGCAGGGCCTGCGCCTGAAGTTCGACGACCTGTTCCAGGCGCCGCGTGTGGCCTGGAGCATCGCCCAGCAGTTGGGCGACCAGGAGTACTACAGCCGCGACTGGACCCGTACCCACGGCAACCTGTACCAGGCGATCCGCATGGAAAAGGCCATGATCGGCCTGCTGCTGTTGCTGATCGTCGCGGTGGCCGCGTTCAACATCATTTCCACCCTGGTGATGGTGGTCAACGACAAGCGTGGTGATATCGCCATCCTGCGCACCCTCGGCGCCACGCCTGGGCAGATCATGGCCATCTTCATGGTCCAGGGCACGGTGATCGGGGTGATCGGCACGCTGATCGGCGCCGTGGTCGGGATCGTGGCCGCGCTCAATGTCAGTGCGGTGATCGCCGGCATCGAGAAACTGATCGGGCACAAGTTCCTCAATGCCGACGTGTATTTCATCGATTACCTGCCGTCGCAGATCCAGTCCCAGGACGTGTACATGGTCTGTGGTGCGGCGTTGGTCCTGAGTTTCTTCGCCACCCTGTACCCGGCCTGGCGTGCGGCGCGCACCCAGCCTGCAGAGGCGCTACGTTATGAGTGAGTCGCGCATGAGTGATAAAGCCGTTCTGAGTTGCCGCAACCTGGGCAAGTCCTACGACGAGGGCCCGGAGTCGGTGCAGGTATTGTCCGGCCTCAACCTTGAGCTGCACGCCGGTGAGCGGGTGGCCATCGTCGGCAGTTCGGGCTCGGGCAAGAGCACCTTGCTCAACCTGCTGGGCGGCCTCGACCGGCCGACCCAGGGCAGTGTCTGGCTGGCAGGCGAGGAACTGTCGGCCCTGGGCGAGCGCGCCCGCGGCCTGCTGCGCAATCGCGAGCTGGGCTTCGTCTACCAGTTCCACCACCTGCTGCCGGAGTTCACGGCCATGGAGAACGTGTGCATGCCGCTGCTGATCGGCCGCACCGCGATCCCTGAGGCACGTGAACGCGCCGGGGCGCTGCTCAAGCGCGTGGGCCTGAGCCACCGCCTGAACCACAAGCCGGCCGAACTGTCCGGTGGCGAGCGCCAGCGTGTAGCGATCGCCCGCGCCCTGGTCAACCGCCCGGGCCTGGTGATGCTCGACGAGCCAACCGGCAACCTCGATCACCACACCGCCCAGGGTATCCAGGAGTTGATGCAGGAACTGTCCAGTGCCTCGCGCACGGCGTTCCTGGTAGTGACCCACGACCTCAATCTGGCGCGCCAGATGGACCGCGTACTGAAGCTCGACGACGGCCACCTGGTCGCGATCTGAGCCAGGCCGCCCCACATTTTTTCATTGGGTGTTTTCGTACATGTTCAGACCCTTGCCCTTGTTCATCGGTGCTCGCTACACCCGTGCCAAGCGCCGCAACCATTTCATCTCGTTCATCTCGATGACCTCGATGATCGGCCTGTCACTGGGCGTGCTGGCCATGATCGTGGTGCTGTCGGTGATGAACGGCTTCCAGCGCGAGATGAGTTCGCGAATTCTCGGCCTGGTGCCGCACGCCGCAATCCTTGGGGTGCAGCCGCTGGAGGACTGGCGCGCGACCGCCGACGCTGCGTTGAAGAACCCTGCCGTGATAGCGGCAGCGCCGATCACCGAAATGGAAGGCATGCTTTCCTACAAGGGGGCGATGCAGCCGATTCAGGTCAGCGGTATCGACCCGGCCGAGGAGGGCAAGGTGTCGATCGTTGGTCGGCACATCGTCCAGGGCCGCTTGCAGGATTTGCAGCCGGGTGAGTATGGGGTGGTGATCGGTGAGCTCACCGCGCGCCGCTTCCGCCTCAATACCGGTGACAAGCTGACCTTGATCGTGCCGGAAATCAGCAAGGAGCCGGGCGGCATCACCCCGCGCATGCAGCGCCTGACCGTGGTCGGCATCTTCAAGGTCGGGGCCGAGCTGGACGGTTCCCAGGCCTATATCCACATGGCCGATGCCGGTGAGATGCAGCGCTGGGCGCCGGGCCAGGTGCAGGGCGTGCGGCTGAAGCTGCATGACCTGTATGCCGCACCGGAAGTGTCCAAGGCCATCGCCGCCGGGCTGGGCGATGCCTACCGCGCCGACGACTGGTCGCACACCCAGGGCAGCCTGTTCAGTGCGATGAAAATGGAAAAGACCATGATCGGTCTGTTGCTGCTGATGATCATTGCCGTGGCGGCGTTCAACATCATCGCCACGTTGGTGATGGTGGTGAACGACAAGGGGCCGGACATCGCCATCCTGCGTACCCTGGGTGCCACGCCGGCGCAGATCATGGGCACGTTCATGGTTCAGGGCAGCCTGATCGGTATCGTCGGCACCTTGATCGGTGGCGTGCTCGGGGTGATCGCCGCGTTCAATGTCAGCCAGATCGTCGGCTGGCTGGAGCGGGTGAGCGGCCAGCACATCTTTACCTCGGATGTGTACTTCATCAGTAGCTTGCCTTCCGAGTTGCAGTGGGGGGATGTGGGGATCATCTGTGCGGCGGGGTTGGTGATGAGCTTCCTGGCGACCATTTACCCGGCTTATCGGGCGTCGCAGGTGCAGCCGGCGATCGGGCTGGCGGTTTGAGTGATTCTGTAGCGGCCCATTCGCGGGGCAAGCCCGCTCCCACAGGTTTAGCACCGTCCTTGTGGGAGCGGGCTTGTCCCGCGAATGGGCTGGGCAGCAGCCCCAGACTCACTGGCGCTCAGGCAACTCGATCACAAACCGCGTCCACCCACCTTCACATTCCGCCCGAATGCTCCCGCCATGGGCCTGCACGATCGACCGGGTAATCGCCAAACCCAACCCTGCATGCTCGCTGCTGCCTTCCCGCCTAGCCGGGTCCACTCGGTAAAAACGGTCGAACAAGCGCGGTAACGCCGCCGCTTCTATCGCTGCGCCCGTATTGGCCACGCAGATCCGCACCCCCGGCTCCAGCGTCACGCAGATCTGCCCGCCAGCCGGCGTAAAGCGCAGGGCATTGTCGAGCAGGTTGGACAATGCCCGGCGCAACATGTGCCGATCCCCCCGCAGCGTCGCTTCCCCCTCGCGCAACAGCTGTACTTCGCCATCCTCGGCCAGCGGCCCGTAGTACTCCAGCAGCGCATCCACTTCCTGGTGCAAGGCCAGTGGCGCCTGGCCCGGTACCAGCAAGCCATGGTCCGCTTTGGCGAGGAACAGCATGTCGTTGATCATCTGCGCCATCCATTGCAGCTCTTCCAGGTTGCCGTGCAAGGCTTCGCGGTATTCCTCGAGGCTGCGTGGGCGGGTGAGGGTGACCTGGGTGTGCGTCAGCAGATTGGAAAGAGGCGTGCGCAGTTCATGGGCAATGTCGGCGGAAAATGCCGACAGGCGCTGGAAGGCGTCATCCAGGCGTTGCAGCATGGCATTCACGGTGCTGGCAAGCGCTGCCAGTTCCTCGGGCATCTGTTCCGCTGGCAGGCGGGTGGTCAGCGAGCGCGCCGAGACGCTGTCCGCCACCTTGCCCATCTGGCGCAACGGCCGCAATCCGCGGCGTGCGGCCCAGGCGCCGAGCAATGCCGTCGCCAGCGCCGACAGGCCCACGGTCAGCCAGATCAGGCGCTGCATGCCCTGCAGGAAATGCTGGTGGTGAGTGATGTCGAGGAACAGTGTCAGCCGGGCGCTCTCGTTCAAGGGTACCGCCAGGCTGCGGTAGTCGACCCCCTCCGCATGCACGGTCGCCAGGCCCGTGCCAGAGGGGGCATCGGGCAACGGGTTGCGGCTGGCGTACCACGGTGCGCCATCGCTGCCGGTGATGCGCAAGGCCAGGTCGGCCTGATGGCTGAGCTCATTGCGCAGGGCGGGTAGCCGGCTTTCCAGGTCGCCAGGGCCGTTCAGGCCGGCGAGCTGGGTGCGGAACAGCGACAGGCGCGATTCCAGCAGTTGCTGGTCCAGTTCGATGAAGTGCTGCTTGCTGGCGTGGTTGAACAGCAGGCCGGCGCCCAGCGAAACGGCCGCGGTGCAGGCGGCGAACAGCAGCGCCAGGCGGTTACCGAGGGAGAGCCTGCGCATCAGTCATGGCGCTCTTCGAGCACGTAGCCCATGCCACGCACGGTGTGGATCAGCTTGTTGGGGTGGGCGTCGTCGATCTTCAGGCGCAGGCGGCGGATGGCGACTTCGATGACGTTGGTGTCACTGTCGAAATTCATGTCCCACACCTGCGAGGCGATCAGCGATTTGGGCAGCACCTCGCCCTGGCGCCGCAGCAACAGTTCGAGCAGGGCGAATTCCTTGGCGGTCAGGTCGACGCGCTGGCCAGCACGTTCGGCGCGGCGGCGCAGCAGGTCCAGGCGCAGGTCGGCCAGCGTCAGGCTGGTGTCCTGGCTGGGGCTGGTGCCGCGGCGCAGCAGGCTGCGTACCCGGGCGAGCAGTTCGGAGAAGGCAAAGGGTTTGACCAGGTAATCGTCGGCACCCAGTTCCAGGCCATGCACACGGTCCTCGACGGCATCGCGGGCGGTGAGAAACAGCACCGGCGTGTCCAGGCCGGCCTGGCGGACTGCCTGGAGAATCTGCCAGCCGTCGCGGCCGGGCAGCATCACGTCGAGGATCAGCAGGTCATGATCGCCGGTCAGGGCCAGGAACTGGCCGGTTTCGCCATCGGCGGCCAGTTCGGTGGCAAAGCCGGCCTCGTTGAGGCCCTGGCTCAGGTATTGGCCGGTGCGGGCCTGGTCTTCGACGATCAGCAGTTTCATGCAGTGTCCGCAGTCTGGATGGGGGCGCGGCCCCCTGCAGGGGCGGTGTAATGGCTGAAATGATACGTGAGTATGTTCAGCGTCGCCCAAGCTGACAAAGTTGTAATCTTGCCGTCAGGTCGCTGCCAGTCAGCCCTTCTTAAAATGACCTCATCCCCGCTGTATGCTTTGGAGTCATCATGAAACACCTGTTCATCGCCGCCGCTCTTGCCTTCGCAAGCCTGCCCGCCCTCGCAGACAGTGGCAAAACCTTCGCCTTCGGCGAGCCGGCCCCGGCGGCGAAGGCCACGCGCACGGTCGAGGTGGTGCTCAAGGACATTTCCTTCGAACCCAGGAACCTGCAGGTCAAGGCCGGTGAAACCGTGCGCTTCGTGCTGATCAACGAAGGCAAGCTGCCTCACGAATTCAACCTGGGCGACAAGGCCATGCATGCCGAGCACCAGAAGGAAATGCTCGCTATGCAAGGCAAGCTCTTCACCGCAGGCATGAACCACGAAGGCATGGACCACGGCCAGATGGGCCATGGCGCCCATGGTCACGACGCGGGCAACACCGTGCTGGTGCAACCCGGCCAGCGGGCCGAGCTGACCTGGACCTTCCGCAAGTCCGCGCCCATCGAGTTCGCCTGCAACGTGCCGGGGCATTACCAGGCCGGTATGGTGGGGCCGCTGACCATCGAGTGACTTGCGCTCCAAGGCAGAAGGTAAAAACGGTAGAATAGGGGCAATTCCGAACCTTCAGGTCAGTTTCCATGCATCCTGCTGCCGAACACTCTCCGCTGGGCAAGTCCAGCGAATACATCGCCACCTACACGCCTTCGCTGCTGTTCCCGATCCCGCGCACGGCCAAATGGGCCGAGCTGGGCGTAACCGCCCAGACCCTGCCGTGGCAGGGCGTTGACTACTGGAACTGCTTCGAGCTGTCCTGGCTGCTGCCCTCCGGCAAGCCGGTGGTGGCGATCGGTGAGTTCGCCATTCCGGCCGACTCGCCGAACATCATCGAGTCGAAGTCGTTCAAGCTGTACCTGAACTCGCTCAACCAGACGGCGTTTGCTTCTATCGATGAGCTGCGTGCCTGCCTGGAAAAGGACTTGTCGGCAGCCGCTGGCAAGCCTGTGGGCGTGCAGGTGCGCACCCTGGCCGAGGTCGAGGCGCAAGGCGTGGTGGCGTTGCCGGGTCAGTGCATCGATGCGCTGGATGTGGCCATCAGCAACTACGAAGAACCACAGCCCGAGTTGCTGCGCTGCAACCCGGAGCGGGTCGTGGAAGAAACCGTGCACAGCCACCTGCTCAAATCCAACTGCCCGGTCACCGGCCAGCCGGACTGGGGCAGTGTAGTGGTGGAGTACAAGGGCAGGGCGCTGGACCATGCCAGCCTGCTGACCTACCTGATCAGCTTCCGCCAGCATGCCGACTTCCACGAGCAATGCGTGGAGCGGATTTACCTGGACCTGAAGAACCTGCTGCAACCGGAGCATTTGACGGTGTATGCGCGGTATGTGCGCCGCGGTGGGCTGGATATCAACCCCTATCGCAGCACCGGGGCGATCAGCCCGAAGAACCTGCGCCTGGTTCGTCAGTAGTTTTCAGTGTGACAGGGGCCGCTTGGCGGCCCATTCGCGGGGCAAGCCCGCTCCCACAGGTTCTGCGCCGCCTTTGAATGCGGCGCAGGGCCTGTGGGAGCGGGCTTGCCCCGTGTTGCTTCAGATACCCATGCTGTGCAGCGAGTTGGCAATGCTGCGCAGGGTAGCGGTCAGGTCGGGGTGATCGGCCTCGAAGCGCTCGATCGCCAGGTTCACACCATCCACCAGGTTGTTGTCCGGCGTGGCTTCTTCGAGTTTGAGTTGCGCCTCGATCTGTCTGGCTTCCTCGTGGAGCGCGGCGAGCTCCTCATCCGTCAGCGGGACATTTCTATCCAGTTGCTCGCGCAAGCTGTTCAGGCGCTCTTGCAATTCGCGGGCAGGCATTGGTTGTTCTCCATCAATGGCTTGGCAAGGCATGGACCTCAGCGAAGCGGCAAAGGTTCGTGCCTGTCTCCAAGCGTAATCCACTTGCGCTCGCTTTGCATGATCCGCATCAATGGCATTGCGTCAGGGCTTCTCGCCCTTGCGGCGGCGCTGGGCGATGTCCAGCAGGCAAGTGTCCAGCGCCTCGAGGTGGTCGATCACCGAGTGTACGCCCAGGCGAAACAATTCCAGCGTGGCCTTGCCGCGGGCCAGCTCCTGTTCCTGCGGGCTCATGGCCTGCCACTGCTGTGAACCCAGGTCGCAGGAAGGGCTGCAGGCGGCCAGGCCGATGGTCCACAGCCCTGCATTGAGCCCCGACTGCAGCAAGGCCGGTTCACCGCTGACCAGCACGCACCCATCCAGGCGGTCGCTGGCCAGGGCCATCAGGGCCTGCCAGCAAGCATTGGGTGCCGGCCAGCGCACGCCATTGACCCGCTGGCCGGGCAACCAGTCGGGCAGGACGCCGGCCAGGCGCTGGCTTTGTGCGCTGTTCAGGTCATCCAGCCAGATGCAAGGCACCTGCTGGCGGCGCAAGCTGGCCAGCACTTCGAGGGCGCCAGGGGCGGGCAGTGGGTTGCCGCTGGCGGCCTGGACCAGGCAACCGCGCAGGCCGAACAGCACAGCGGTGAAGGCGGATGCATCGTGCATGGCAACTTCCCTGAAATAGTCCGCAGGCTATTCGCTGATTGTTACGGTCCTGTGACGGCAACAGTTGTTCACAAAATATTTAGCAAAAATGTGTAAAGCTGTTTATCAGCCCGCAAGGCTCTATACTGCCGCCGTACCTGCAGTGTGACCCGTTGCGCTTGCTGCCAAGAAATTCGATGGAGAACATTTATGCGTAGGATCGGTGCCGACGTGATCAAGCGAATCACCCAGGCCTGTGTCTGTGCCAGCCTGTTGCTGGTGCCCGTGGCAGCCACCCAGGCAGCCACCGAGGAGGATCCCTGGGAGGTGGTCAACCGGCCAATCTTCCGCTTCAACGATACCCTCGACACATATGCCCTCAAGCCATTGGCCAAGGGCTACCAGGCAGTCACTCCGCAGTTCCTCGAGGACGGTATCCACAACATCTTCCTGAACCTGGGCGATGTCACCAACCTGGCCAACAACCTGTTGCAGTTCAAGCCCCATGCGGCGGGCGTGGACACGGCGCGGTTGATCGTCAACACCACCTTCGGCCTCGGCGGCTTCTTCGACGTCGGCACCAAGATGGGCCTGACGCGCAACGACGAGGACTTCGGCCAGACCCTGGGTTACTGGGGTGTGCCAAGCGGTCCCTACGTGGTCATCCCGCTGCTGGGCCCGAGCACCGTGCGTGACGGACTGGCCAAGTACCCGGATACCTACACCAGGCCTTACCGCTATATCGACCACGTGCCGACCCGCAATTCGATCTTCGCCCTGGACGTGGTCGACACCCGTGCCAGCCTGCTGTCGGCGGAAAAGCTGATTCAGGGTGACAAATACATCTTCATTCGCAACGCCTACCTGCAGAACCGCGAGTTCCGGGTCAAGGATGGCGAAGTCGAAGACGATTTCTGATTCATGCCACAGCAAAAAAGGCGACCTTGGGGTCGCCTTTTTTGTCACTGTGATCGCCTTTCTTATAACTGCCAGTAATTTGCCCTCCAAACTGCAAGCGACTCGACCCTCGTATGCTTGAAACGCCTGGCGGATGGGAGTACCGTCTGCGCCTTACGAGGTACCTCTGCCGGTTGCCTGGCCACTGTTATTGGCCTACAACTCAAGTAGAGCGTTACTACAAAGAATTCCAGCAGTCGGATGTCAGCCTTGCAGACGCCCCTGCATCACCCCAAATCGGCGCCGTTCGCCCACATGCAGAAAATCAGTGCAACGCTGCTGATCATCGATGATGACGACGTGGTCCGTGCGAGCCTCGCCGCCTATCTGGAAGACAGTGGCTTCAGCGTCCTCCAGGCCGGTAACGGCCAGCAGGGGCTCCAGGTCTTCGAAGAACACCAGCCCGACCTCGTGATCTGCGATCTGCGCATGCCGCAGATGGGCGGCCTCGAATTGATCCGCCAGATCAGCGAGCGTGCCCCGCAATTGCCGGTAATCGTGGTTTCCGGTGCCGGGGTGATGAGCGACGCGGTAGAGGCCTTGCGCCTGGGTGCCGCCGATTACCTGATCAAGCCGCTGGAAGACCTTGCCGTACTCGAACATTCGGTGCGCCGAGCGCTGGACCGTTCGCGCCTGGTGCTGGAAAACCAACGCTACCGAGACAAGCTGGAAGCGGCCAACCGCGAGCTTGAGGCCAGCCTGCACCTGTTGCAGGAGGACCAGACCGCCGGTCGCCAGGTGCAGATGAACATGCTGCCGGAAAGCCCTTGGGTGGCTGGCGAGTTTGCCTTCGAGCACCAGATCATCCCGTCGTTGTACCTGTCTGGCGACTTTGCCGACTACTTCCGCGTGGATGAGCGGCGCATTGCCTTCTACCTTGCCGATGTTTCCGGGCATGGCGCATCGTCGGCGTTCGTCACGGTGCTGCTGAAGTTCATGACTACCCGGCTGCTCTTCGAATTCAAGCGCAGCAGCAAGCTACGCGAATTCAAGCCCTCGGAAGTGCTCAGCCACATCAACCGCGGGCTGATCAACTGCAAGCTGGGCAAGCATGTGACCATGGTTGGCGGGGTGATCGACGAGGAAACCGGGCTGCTCACCTACGCCGTGGGTGGCCACTTGCCGCTGCCGGTGCTGTATAGCCCGGGCCAGGTGCGTTACCTGGAAGGTCGCGGCCTGCCGGTGGGTCTGTTCGAAGAGGCGACCTACCAGGACCTGGTGATCGAGCTGCCCTCGCAGTTCAGCCTGAGCTTGATGTCCGATGGCATTTTGGACCTTTTGCCAGGTGACACGCTCAAAGATAAAGAAGCTGCCTTGCCGGATATCGTCAAGGCATCGGGTGGTAGCCTGGATGGGCTGCGCCAACGATTCGGATTGGCTACGCTTGGGGAGATGCCGGATGATATCGCCCTATTGGTGTTGAGCAGGAACCTTCAATGAGTACCGGTAGAATTCAGTTCGCCGAGCAGAGCGGTACCTTCGTCCTGAAGTTCGTCGGCGAAGTGCGTCTGACCCTGTGTTCGGCGCTGGATGCGACGATCGAGAAGATTTTCACCGCGCTGAACTTCTCGGCCATCGTCATCGACCTTACCGAAACCGAAAGCATCGACAGCACCACCTTGGGCCTGCTGGCCAAGCTGTCGATCCTGTCGCGGCAGAAAGTTGGCTTGTTGCCCACCGTGGTCACGACCAACCCGGACATTTCGCGACTGTTGCAGTCCATGGGCTTCGATCAGGTGTTCAACATCGTCGATCGCCCGGTGCCTTGCCCGGAATGCCTGACCGACCTGCCATCCCAGGACCAGAACGAGGATGTGGTGCGTTCCAAGGTGCTGGAGGCGCACAAGATTCTGATGGGCTTGAATGACTCCAACCGTGAAGCCTTCCATGACCTGGTGAGCGCGCTGGAGCGGACCTGATCGTGAGCCTGCACCGGCCTCATCGCCGGCAAGCCGGCTCCCACAGGTCGAGTAGATGTGCTCCCCGTCCCTGTGGGAGCTGGCTTGCCAGCGATGAGGCCAGCAAATCCCCTGCAAAACTCCCCCCTTCAGTCTTTCGTCGGCGCAAACTCGGTCGCCTCACCCCCATCAGCACTCAGCTGAAACACCCGCGCCGGCCGCCCCTGCTCATCGAAGAACACCTGCCCCAACCCAGCCCCGTTCCACAGCCGCTCCCCAGCCTTGCTGTGGCTGGGCGTGCGCGGCACCACTTCCATTTCCCGACGCTTGGTGAACCAGTTGAGTGGCGAACGCGGCGAATAGAGCCAGCGGTTGAGCCGGTCCAGCACATCCAGCAAACGCCGCGGAAACTCGTTCTTGATCCCGCTGCTGGTCACCTGCCACAGGTGCGGGCTGCGCTGGCGGTGGCGGATCAGCACCTCGTAGACGAACGAATAATGCACATCGCCCGAAAGGATCACGTAGTGCCCCGGCGTGCGCGAGTGGCGGAAGATGTTCAGCACCACCTGTGCGGCACCGCGGTGGGCCATCCAGTTTTCGGCATCTACCAGCAACGGGTAGCCCAGCCAACTGAATACCCGTTGTACCGTCTCGATCAGCTTCACCCCGAAGATCGGCGCTGGCGAGACGATGATGGCCGAAGGGTGATCCAGCAGCGCTTGCTGCAGCTCGCACAGCGCCTCCCAGTCGAGCAGGCCGGAAGGCTTGGCCAGGTCGCTTTCGCTGCGCCAGCGGCGTGTGCGCGTGTCGAGCACCAGCAGCGGCGGGTTGCTGGGCAGGTTGAACTGCCAGCCCTGGAAGCGCAGCAGGTCGTCGATCAGCGCGTCATGGGGTTGGCTGCCCAGCTGCAGGCATTGTTCTACCAGCCCCTGGCAGCCCGTCGGATCGTTGCCCCAGCCCTGGCACAACAGATAACCCAGCAAGGCATTGCCGATGATGCGCCGTGAAAACGGGTGGCTGTAGGCGGTTTCTTCCCACTGCGCCGACAGGTTCCAGTCGTCGGTGATGTCGTGGTCGTCGAAGATCATCAGGCAGGGCAGGTGGGCCATTACCCGCGCCACCTGGTCGAGGTGGCTGGCGAACGCCTCGATCAGCGGCAGCTCCTGGCGGTAGCGCGCCTGGTGCTCATCGGCAAGCCCTGCGGGCATCTCAAGGTCGATCAACTGCCAGGGCGTGGGCGACCAGACCAGCAGGTACATGGCCATGACCTCGGCGAGGGTCACCAGGTGGTTATCGGCGTTGCTGGAGGAGAAAATCGGCTTGCGCTTGCCGCCGAAGAAGCGTTCGCGCAGGTTTTCGTTGCGCGCCTGGGCGGGTAGCAGGTCGGCGCGATGGTAATAACTCGCAGGGTGGCGATAGAGCGCCTGGCTATCGGCGACCACTGCACCTTGCAGCTGCTCGTCGAACAGGCCCAGGCGTTCGATCAGTGCATGAATCGCCCGCAGCATTGGCCCTGCGACGTCGTCGGCATAAACCTGGTCGCCCGTCATCAGCAGCACGGCGGGGCGCTCTTGCGGGTTCTGGCAGGCCTGCAGCAGGCGGTCGGCGCAGAGCAGGCCATCGCTGGCGGGGTGGTGCGGTTTGCGACAGGAACCGTGCAGCAGCTGTTCCAGGCGGCCACGCAGCACCAGGCTCGGGTGCTGGCAGCCAGGGTAGAGCAGGTGAGGGGCCCAGTCGGCAATGCCCTGGCCATCGATGCGCAGGTCGTATTCGAGGGCGACGTCGCGGGGCAGGGGCTGGCTGAAGTGAATGTCCAGCAGGTGGATGAAGGCGTGCCGGCCTATGGGAACGACCTGGCAATCCACCTTGGCCGTGCCGTCCATGATGAACTCGGGTTGCAAGGGTTGCGTGCCGACCAGCCAGATGGCCAGGCGCTGGGGCTCCAGGCGGCGCAGTACGGGGCCGGCGAGAACAAGGGGCAATGAAGTGGGGGAAGTCATCGACAGCTCTGGTGGCTATGCGGGCCTCTTCGCGGGACAAGCCCGCTCCCACAGGACCGGCGCTGCTTCAGATACAGTGCAGAGTCTGTGGGAGCGGGCTTGTCCCGCGAAGAGGCCCTTGAATTCAAGACAAACCGGGTGAAACGAAAACGGGCGGAAAATGCTGAACACTTCCCGCCCGTCTGGCAAACCAGAGATGTATCAGGCTTTGTCAGCCATCAGCTTCTCCAGCTTCTCCTGGTCCCGGGCAAACTGGCGAATACCTTCGGCCAGTTTTTCGGTGCCCATGGCATCCTCGTTCATCGCCCAACGGAACTGGCTTTCGCTCAGCACTTGTTTGCCTTCGCCGGCATTGCCAGGCTTGAGCACCCGTGGCAGCTCGCCCTGATCATCGCTCAGCTGTTGCAGCAGCTCCGGGCTGATGGTCAGGCGGTCGCAACCGGCCAGTTGTTCGATCTGGCCGATGTTGCGGAAGCTGGCGCCCATGACCACGGTGTCGTAGCCATTAGCCTTGTAGTAGTTGTAGATGCGGGTCACCGACTGCACGCCCGGGTCTTCGGCGCCGACGTAATCCGTGCCGGTGCTTTTCTTGTACCAGTCGTAGATGCGGCCCACGAACGGCGAGATCAGGAACACCCCGGCATCGGCGCAGGCCTGGGCCTGGGCGAAGGAGAACAGCAGGGTGAGGTTGGTCTGGATGCCTTCTTTCTCGAGCTTTTCGGCGGCGCGAATGCCTTCCCAGGTGGACGCCAGCTTGATCAGCACGCGGTCTTTCGAAACCCCGGCGGCTTCATACAGCCCGATCAGCTGACGGGCCTTGTTCAGCAGCGCCGGCTCGTCGAACGACAGGCGTGCGTCCACTTCGGTGGAAATACGCCCCGGAATGACCTTCAGAATGCCCGAGCCCACGGCCACGGCGAACTTGTCGCAGGCCAGGTCGACATTGCCCTTGGCATCGGCTTTCACCTGCTTGAGCAGATCGGCATAGCCAGGGATGGCGGCAGCCTTGAGCAGCAACGACGGGTTGGTGGTGGCATCGACCGGCTTGAGGCGGGTGATGGCGTCCAGGTCCCCGGTGTCGGCGACCACGGTGGTGAACTGCTTGAGTTGTTCCAGCTTGGAGGTCATGGGCGTGCTCTGTCCTGTGCGTTTACTCGACATTACCCGAGCCCCAGCGGGCGCTCAAGGGGCCTTTGGGGCGGGGGCCGATTGTCGACGGTGATGATTCGAGTCACCAGTCAGCGCGAGGTTCCCAGGCGTTCGCCTTGGATGTTGTGGCGCCCATGAGATCGAGCGCCGCCCGCGCGGCGCATCGCGAGCAAGCTCGCTCCTACATTTGTTGCAACGTGCCACGGTCTGTCAGGCCATGGTTG
>NZ_AKJC01000317.1 GCF_000282535.1 Pseudomonas sp. GM84
TACGGCTCGATCGCCTGCAACCGCTGATCCTCCGGCGCCACCTCACGCATCTTCTGCACATACGGCCAGGCCTGCTCCCGCTCCCCCGCCAGGGCATGCAGGTAGATGAGCGAATACAGCAGGTCCGCATCCTCCGGCGCTTGCTGCAAGCCACTGCGCAAGGCTTGCAGCGCCTCGTCACGGCGGTCCAGGCGCGACAGCAGCAAACCCTGGTTGTAGCGAATGCGCGTATTGCCCGGCAACGCCACGGCGGCCTGCTCCATCCAGCCCACCGCCTCGTCCGACCTGCCACGCTCGGCCAGCAGCAAGGCAAGCATGTAGGCAAGGTTGCCTCGGTCAGGCGCCGGCATCTTCTCCAGCGCCACCCCGTCGCGCAGCAGCTGTTCGGCATCGTCCAGGCGCTGGCTGCTGCTGGCCAGGGTAACCAGGTTGACCCTGGCCGGGACGAAATAGGGGTCCATGCGCAAGGCCTGGCGATATTGCTCCATGGCCTGCTCGTCGCGGCCCTGGCGCTGCATCAGCACCGCCAGGTTGAGCCGCCCGCCCGGCAGGTCGGCGTTGCCGCGCAGCCGCTGCTCGTAATCGGCGAGCATGGCGGCGTATGGCTGGCGGTCGGCTTCAGGCAGCTGCGCGGCAGGCACGTCGGCCAGAGCCCGCACGGCTTCGTCACGCACCGCCAGGGCCGGGTCCTGCAACAACGGCAGCAAGGGCGCCACGCGCTGCTCGGGCGGCACGCGGCTGAAGCCGTTCACCGCGTAGGCGCGCACCACCGCGTCCCGGTCCTGCAGCGCCCAGCGCAGGTTGCTGCTGGCCGCAGGCCCCATGCCCGCCAACTGCTCGGCGGCGGTCGCCCTGACGATGGCAGGGTTGCTCTTGTCTGCCAGCACATAGCCCAGTCGGCCAAGGCCAGTACCGGGGTCTTCGCGCACGGCATGGAAGCTCTCGCCGTAATGGGCCGGGCGCTTGGGGTTGGCGAACCAACTGTCGATGGCGCTGGCGGCCCATGCTGGCTGGCGGTCCTTATGGCACGCCGTGCAGGCATCCGGGCCGATGCCCTGGGCAGCCAGGTCGGGCCGTGGAATGCGCAGGGCGTGGTCGCGCCGAGGGTCGACGACCATGTAGTCCTTGCTCGGCATGTGGCAGTTCACGCACTGCGCACCGGGCGAACCGGCAGCATGGTGATGGTGCTCGGGGCTGTCGTAGTCCTTGGCCTGCAGGCCGGCAAAGCGCGTGGTGTTGGGCTGGGTGTTGTGGCATTGCAGGCACAGGCCGTTGCCTTCGATGCGCACCTGGGTGGTGTGCGGGTTGTGGCAGTCGGTGCAGGTGACCCCGGCGGCATACATCTTGCTCTGGGTGAACGAGCCGTACTCGTACACTTCGCCGTCGATCTGCCCGTCGGCGTGGTACAGCCCATTGCGCAGGGTGGCCGGCAAGCTCTGGTCAAGCTGCGGGTGCCCAGGCAACTGGCCGGTGCCCAACCCCTGCCGCCGGCTGTGGCAATAGGCACACTGTTCCACCAGCCCCTTGCTGCCCAACGCCTTGAAATCCACTGCCAGCCCCTGGGCAGGCGAGGCACCCGGATTGCGCGTGGCCCAGTCGACATGGGCCTGGCTTGGCCCATGGCAGCCTTGGCAACCCACGGTCTTTTCCTGCCAGGTGCTGGCAAAGCTGTCCTTGGCATCGTCGTAGTGCTTGGCCAAACCGGTGGAATGGCAGTCGGCGCACATGCCGTTCCAGTTCTGGTAACGGCCGGTCCAGTGCAGCGGGTCGTCCGGGGCGAAGCGTTGCCCGGGATACAGCGAGAACCAGCGCTGGCCGCCCTGCTCTGCCGGCCGGCTGTCCCAGGCGATGGTCAGGGCCTGCAAACGTCCCCGCGATAGCGCCACCAGGTATTGCTGCAGCGGCGAATAGCCAAAGGTGTAGAGCACCTTGAAGTCGGCCGGCTTGCCGTCCTCGCCTTCGATATTGACGAAAAACCCATCGCCCTTGCGATAGAAGCGCGCCTTGACCCCATCCTGGTCGTAGCGCACGTCATTGAAATTGCCCAGCACGTTGGCCGCGCTGGCATCGCGCAGCGCCCAGGCATGGTCGGAATGCTGCCACTGCCCGGCCTGTTCGGCATGGCAGGCCTGGCAACTGCCGGCATCGGCGTAGCCTTCGCGGTCCTTGGCCTGGGCCGGCAACTGGCCCACGCTTGACGCGGCTGTGCTGAGCCCCGCGAAGCACAGGGCCAGCAACATCACACTGATTCCGACAAGCACCCGCAACCCCTGCACTGCCTGTGCACACCACCCCATTGGTCAGCTCCACGGTCATTACTGTTCGCCCTGTAGCAGGCTGTTGTGATGTATCCATGCCCCGAAGCATTGCTTCACCCTAGTACAGGCCGTTCGTTCCTGCGCGTCGGCGCCCGCGACGACTGGCCACAGGAGCCTCTGTGCCGCGCGATTGGGCAAAGTCCAGTTTCCTTTCTAGTATGAGAATTCGAACCGTTTGCGCTGCGCTTCAAGAAGTTTCTCAGGAAGGAGTCGAGGATGCCGTTGCCCGTCGTTAAACACCGTTACCTGCCGTTGTTGCTGGCCCTGGCCAGTGTCGCCGTACATGCCGAGCAAGAAACTACGGGCGAAGACCCGCAACTGATCCGCGTGCTGCTCGCCGCCGAGCTGGAAACCACCCTGTCCAGCCAGATGAGCGGCACCTTGGGCGAACTCAAGACCCGCTTTGGCGAGCATGTGGCCAAGGGCGCCACCCTGGCACGTTTCAACTGCAACGAGGCCCAGGCACGGGACAAGGTCGCGGTGGCGGAGCTGGCCATGGCGCGGCAGAACCTGGAAGCCAAGAAGCAGCTGCGCAAGCTCGATGCCGTGGGCGATATCGAAGTGGCCGCGGCCAACACCGAAGTGCAGAAGGCCGCTGGCGCGCGTGCCATGGGTGAGGCGCAGATGAGCTACTGCCAGGTGCTGGCACCGTTCTCCGGGCATGTCGCCAAGGTGTATGTAAAGCCCTACCAGACCGTCAGCGCCGGTACGCCGCTGTTCGACCTGGTCAGCGACGGCGCCTTGAAGGTGCGCCTCAATGTGCCTTCCAGCCAATTGAAATCCCTCAGCCCCGGCCAGCCGCTTCAGGTGACCGTGCACGAGACAGGCAAGACCTATCCCGCCAAGGTCAGCGTCATCAATGCCCGCGTCGATGCCGTGGCGCAGACCGTGGAACTCGAAGCGCGCTTCGATCAGCGCTTCCCTGAACTGATGGCCGGCATGAGCGGCACCGCGCGGTTCGACCATGACCGTGAATAGGCCGCTCCCGCACCCGCAGTTGCTGCTGCAACTGGACGCCCTGCGCGACAAGGCCATGGCCGCCGAAACCCTGGGCGCCCTGGCGTTCAGCATGGCCAACGACCTGTACCCGCTGCTGCCCTTCCACCAGGCGCTGGTGTTCGAGCAGAACAAGGCCGGCCTCGATCTGCTGTGCGTCTCGGGCCTGGCGCGGCCCAGCGAAGACTCGCCGTACCTGGTCTGGCTCAAGCGCGCCAGCCGCTGGCTGGCCGAGCGCCTGGTCGAACCACAGCCCACCTGGTTGACCCAGGACAACGCCACGCCGCCGGAGGACATCGCCCAAGGCTGGGCCGAGTGGTGGCCCAGCGGTCTATGGTGCATACCGCTGCACGGCCCTGATGGCGAGCGGCTCGGCGTATTGGTGCTGCTGCTGGAAGCAGAACCACCCGCGATGCTGCACCAGCAGCTCGACGGCCTGACGCGCACCTGGGCCTACTGCTGGCGCACGCTCACCCGGCGTCGGCACATCAGCCGCTGGCGCCCCAGCCGCCGCCAGGTGCTGCTGACACTGCTGGTGGCCGGTGCGCTGTTGCTGGTACCGGTGCGGCAGACGGCGCTGGCACCGGCGCAGATCGTCTCGCGCCAGGCACTGATCATCAGCTCGCCCATCGATGGCGTGATCGCCCAGGTGCTGGTGCGCCCCAACCAACCTGTGGAAGCCGGCACGCCGTTGTTCACCCTCGATGAAACCACCCTGCGCAGCCGCGCCGAGGTGCTCGGCAAGGAGGTCGCGGTGGCCGATGCCGAGCTGCTGGCCGCCAGCCAGCGGGCGTTCGACAACCCGCAAAGCAAGAACGAGCTGACCTTGCTGCAAGGCCGGGCCCAGCAGCGCCGGGCCGAACTGGCCGCCGTGCAGGCCCAGTTGCAGCGCACCCAGGTGGTGTCGCCGCGGGCCGGCGTTGCGGTGTTCAGCGACCCCAATGACTGGATCGGCAAACCGGTGTCGACCGGCGAGCGCATCCTGCACGTGGCCGACCCGGCGCAACCGGCGATGCAGATCCAGCTGGCCGTGGCCGACGCCATCGCCCTGGAGCCGGGCGCCGAGGTCACGCTGTTCCTCACCGCCTACCCGCTCAGCCCGCTCAAGGGCAAGATCCTCGAAACCAGCTACCAGGCCAAGGCCGGCGACGACGGCGTGGTCGCCTACCGCTTGCTGGCCAGTATCGACGAGCACTCCGAACATGCCCGCCTGGGCCTGCACGGCACCGCCAAGCTGTATGGCGGCCGAGTGATGCTCGGCTATTACCTGCTGCGTCGCCCGCTGGCCACCGTGCGTGCCTGGAGTGGCTGGTGATGCTCGACCTCAGCGACCTGCCACTGCCGCCGCTGCGCGAAGACCTGCGCCTGTGCGAAGCCGCCGACAACCGCGACGGAGAACCGGCGTGGATGATCCACGACACGGTGATCAATCGCTTCTACCGCATCGGCTGGCTGGAATTCGAATGCCTGCTGCGCTGGGGCCAGACACCGCGCCAGGTCAGTGAACAGGTGTCGCGTGACAGCGCGCTCAAGCCGGATGTCGAGCAGGTGCTGGCGCTGCGTGCCTTTCTCGAACAACACAACCTGTTGCGTCCGGGCGCCGAGCAACTGGCCAGGTTGCAGAGCGCCTTCGATGCGCGCACCTGGTCGAGCTGGCGCTGGTGGCTGCATCACTACCTGTTCTTCCGCATCCCGCTGCTGCGCCCGCAAGCCGGCCTGCAACATCTGGCCAAGGCCCTGGGCTGGCTGTTCCATCCACTCACCGGCGTGCTGGTGATCGCCCTGACCCTGCTGGGGGTGATCCTGGTGATGCAGCAATGGGACAGCTTCACCCATGCGGTGGTGGAATCGTTCTCCACCGAAGGGTTGTTCAGCTTCGCCCTGGCGCTGGTGGTCGCCAAGACCTTGCACGAGCTTGGCCATGCGCTGGTCGCCACGCGCCTGGGCTTGCGCGTCGGGCACATGGGCGTGGCGTTCCTGGTGCTGTGGCCGATGCTGTACACCGACACCGGCGAAAGCTGGAAGCTCAAGCGCGCCCACCAACGCCTGGCGATCGCTTCGGCGGGCATCGTCACCGAACTGTCGCTGGCAGGCCTGGCCACCTTGGGCTGGGCCTTGAGCGACGACGGTGCCCTGCGCAATGCCCTGCTGTACCTGGCGACCACCAGCTGGGTGCTGTCGCTGGCGCTCAACGCCAGCCCGTTCATGCGCTTCGACGGCTACTTCATCCTCAGTGACCTGCTCGATTTCCCCAACTTGCACGAGCGCGCCTCGGCCATGGCACGGGTTGCCCTGCGCCGTCACCTGCTGGGGCTGAACGAGGCCTGGCCGGAGCCGTTTCCCGTCGGCCAGCGGCGCCTGCTGGTGGCGTTCGCCTTCGCCACCTGGCTGTATCGCCTGGTGCTGTTCCTGGGCATTGCCGTGGCGGTGTACCTGTTCTTCTTCAAACTGCTGGGGATCGTACTGTTCATGGTCGAATTGGCGTGGTTCATCGCCTTGCCGGTAAAGCGCGAGCTCAGTCACTGGTGGCAGCAGCGGGCGTTCATTCCCGGGCAGCGCAAGCGGCTGTTCTACCTGTGCCTGGGCCTGCTGGTGCTGGCCTTGGCCGTGCCGTGGCACAGCCAGGTGGATGCCGTGGGCGTGGCCCGTGCCGAACACCAGCTGCGCGTCTACACGCCCTACCCGGCACGGCTCAAGAGCCTGCATGCCCCTGCCCAGGTCAAGGCCGGTGAGGTCCTTGCGGTACTCGATGAACCGGACCTGGATTCGCGCATGCGCAGCAGCGAAGCCAGTGCGCGCAGCTACCAGGCGCGGTTGTCGGGGTTGCTGGCCGACCCCAGCGGGCTGGCCGAGGATGCCGCCACCCAGCAACGCCTGAGGGTGCAGAACGAAGAAGCCCGCTCCGCGCGCAGGGAGATCGCCCGCCTCAACCTGCAGGCACCGTTCGCCGGCAGCTGGCTGGACGTGGACCGCGACTTGCAGCCCGGCCAGTGGCTCAACCGCCAGGAGCCGCTGGGCATCCTGATCGACCCCAGCCACTGGCAGGTCGATGCCTACGTTGCCCAGGACCAGGTGCACCACCTGGCCGTGGGCAACCCGGTGAAGTTCTACCCCGAAGGCCAGGCCACCGCGCTGCACGGCAAGGTACTGGCCATCGGCAGCACCCGCGCCGGGCAGTTGGCCCACCGCATGTTGTCTTCGCATTTCGGCGGCCCGGTGCCCACCAGCGGCCAATCGCTCACGCCCAACGCGGCGTTGTTCCAGGTGCTGATCGCCCTGGATGAGCCGCTGGCCAGCGTGCGCGAAACCCGCGGCAAGCTGCAGATCGAAGGCGAAAAACGCAGCGTGCTGGGCGAGCTGGGCAAATGGTTGCTAGGGGTTGGCCTGCGCGAAAGCGGCTTTTGACACTACCTCTCGGCGGCTGCTTAACCAGCTTCAAAAAACCCGTCTAGGATTGCTTAAGCTCCCGAATTTGCAGTCGAAAACTTATGAGCAGGTAAGGACATGGACATCAAAAGCAGAGCCGGCTTCGCCACTGCCTTGCGCCCCCGGTCGCAAACGGTAGCCCTTGAGCAGCGTATCCTGTTCGACGGGGCCGCCGCGGCGGCGGTCGACCAGCAGCACCACAGCGACCCCGGCACTGCAGACGCCAAGGACAGCAGCCACCCCGCCCCCACCGCCAGCGAAGCACAGACCACCGCGCAGGCCCCTGCGCCACGCAACCTGGTGGTCATCGATGCTCGCCTGGAAAACCGTGACCAGCTGGCCGCCAACCTGCCGGCCGGCACCACGGCGGTGGTGGTCGACCCCGGCCAGGATGCCATCGCCGCCATCAGCAATGCCCTGGCACAGATGGGCAAGGTCGACTCCATCCAGGTGTTCTCCCACGGCGCCTCTGGCCAGTTCACCCTGGGCAACCAGGTGTTCACCCAACAGAGCGTCGAACAACTGGGCGACCGCCTGAGCGCCTGGCGCGGTGAACTCAATGCCGGGGCCGATATCCAGCTGTATGGCTGCGACGTGGGCGCCGGCAGCGCCGGCCAGGCACTGGTCAACGAACTGGCGCGCTGGACCGGCGCCGACGTCGGCGCCTCCAGCAACGCCACCGGCAGCCAGCTGGCCGGCGGCGACTGGCGCCTTGAAGTGCGCAGTGGCGATGTGGACAAGACCATCGCCCTGGCCGCCGCCACCCTCGACAGCTTCCAGGGCCTGCTGGCCGATGCCAGCCCCACCGCCGGCCTGAGCAGCGGCGGCGCCGAGGTGCAGCTTGGTACGCAGTTCAACTTCACCGTGAGCTTCAGCAACCCGTCGACCCAGGAAGGCTACGCGCCTTTCATCGATGTGTTCATGCCGGCCACCGGCCGCGACGGTGATGACGGCGCCAGCTTCGTTTCTGCCACCTATCTGGGGCGAGCGGTAAACAGCATCGTCATCACCTTCGATGCCAGCGGCAATGCCACCCACCCGCTGGCCAAGGACGCCAGTGGCAATCCCCTGGTGATCAACGCCGCCAGCGTCGGGATGAAGCCCGGCGACCAGATGGTGGTGCTGCAATTGCCCTACGCCAGCGTCACCAACGGCCAGCCGAGCATCGACATCCTGATTACCGCGCAGCTGAGCAACCTGGCCGACACCACCTACTCCGACGGTGCGCCCAACCTCACCATCAACACCCGGGCCGGCTTCGAGTACGGCAACGACTCGGTGAACAACCCGGTCCAGGACCCGAGCCTGGTGGAAAGCGCGCTGCACAGTTTCATCGTCACGCCGACCCTGTTGCAGGTCACGCAAACGGTCAACATGCCTGAAGGCGAAACAGTTACCGGGCCGAACTTCACGCGCACCCAGACCGTCACCGTGACCCCGGCACCCGGCCAGACCCTGAACAACGTCACCGTGACCCAGACCGTGCCCGACCAGGTGCATGTCAGCGCCATCACCCCGGGCCCCGGCGGCACCCTGACCTCGGTCACCCTGCACGACGGCACGGTGCTCACCGACCCCGCCGCCATCGCCCTGGCCCTGGCCAACCCCAATGCCTTCGTGGCCAGCTACGACATCCACTACGACACCCTGAGCGGCGCCAGCGAAACCCAGGTCAACTTCTACGTGCCGGAAATCGACGCCAACGGCCGCCCGGTGATCGACCCGACCACCGGCAACCCGGTGACCATCAACTTCGGCACCGCCAGTGTCACCGGTAACTGGAACCCGCTGGACCCACGCGACCGCCCTGTCGACCCGAACGGCTACCCGTTCAGCGAAACCGGCAATGGCCAAGGCATAACCTTCGTCGCCAAGTCCATCACCCTGCTCAAGCAGGTCAACCTGCAGAACGACGTCGGCACCCCCGGCCTCACGCCCGGCGACACCCTGCGCTACACCATGGACGTGGCCATTTCCGACTTCTTCGCCTTCGGCGAGAACATCCTCGAGCAGGGCCAGTTCACCCTGACCGACCTGCTCAGCGACGGCCAGACCTTCGACCCGAGCAACCCGCCCACCCTGATCATCCAGCAGCATGGCGCTTCCCAGGCCATCACCCTGATCTTTACCCAGACGGTGAATGCCGACGGCAGCACCACGCTGGTGTTCGACATTGCCGAATCGATCCGCCGGGCCATTGCCGGCCCAGGCGTTGCGGCACTGTTCGGCGACCTGTACGCCGACGACAACCTGCAGGAAGGCGCCACGCGCATGAGCATCGTCTATGACGCGCTGATCGACGCCACCTACACCTCCGATCACCCGCCCCACGACCAGCTCAACGAAGGCGACAGCATCGGCAACAATGCCACGGTGGATGCCACGGTGCTGCGCGATACGCTCAACATCGGCGGCACTCAGACCGATGGTTCGAGCACCACCAGCACCATCGATACCTCCACGGTCGATATCGAGCTGACCCAGGTCAACGGCGGCAACCCGCCGAGCAACGGCGAACTGCGCCCGGGCGATGTGGTGACCTTCACCATCAGCTACGACCTGCTGGTGGCCGACTACGAGAACTTCAAGCTCACCGCCTACCTGCCACTGCCCCTGCTCGACGCCACGGGCATTACCTGGAGCATCGGCACCGGTGTTGGCCAATGGACCTTCGGCAGCGGCAACAACATCCTCGATGTGCCCGACAGCGTTACCACAGGCCCCGGCAACTCGATCATCTTCGACTTCGGCAACTTCGTCTCCGGCGGCCTCAACGGCGGCACCGTGCAGGTGCGCTTCACCATGAGGGTTGGCGACCAGCCCTTCGCCGACCAGCGAGCGCTCGACGTGCTGGCGCAATCGAGCCAGACCACCACGGTCGACAAGACCGTGCTGACTTCCTCCGACGTGGCAGTGATCGAATCGATCGCAGAGCCGGTGCTGGATATCAAGCATGGCGTGGTGTCCAGCAGCAATGGCACGGTCACCGGCACCACCGGCAGCTGGACCGCCCCCGGCACCACCGGTGTACCGTTCACCGGCAATGTGACCAGCCTGGCAGCAGTGGACGGCAACGTCAGCGGCATCGATGGCGCCGATACCCTGCGCCTGGCCACCGCGCTGAAGAACAGCGGTGGCGGCGGTGCCTTCGATGTCAGCACCAGCATTACCCTGCCCGCCGGCCTGTCGTTCATCGGCGGCAGCCTGGCGGCGGCCAACCTGCAGATCTACCGCGGCGACGGCACCCTGCTGGTGGCGGGCACCGACTACAGCGTCAGCGGCAACACCATCACCTTCAACGACCTGAACGGCCAGGCCGCCTTGCTGGCCGGCCGCAGCGGCACCGCCAACGACCTGTCCGGCGCCAACGTGGTGGTGATCACCTACGACGTCACGGTCGACAATGCCATCCTCGCTTCCAGCACCCTGCAAAGCACGGCGGCACTGACCAAATACGCCAGCGTCGACAATGGCCAGGACTTCACCCCCACCGACCTGGTGGAGGTGGCCAACCAGCAAGTCGCCGCGCCGACCATCAGCAAGACCTACAAGGACGGCAGCCTCACCAACGATGATTCCAGTGCCGGCCACACCACCGGCAGCAACCTGGTGATCGGCGAAAGCATCACCTACGACATCGTCGTCACCCTGCCCGAAGGCGCCACTGGCAGCCTGCGCATCAACGACCTGATCCCTCCGGGCCTGCGCCTGGACCCACGGTTCAATGGCAACCTGGGCTATGAAATCATCACCTTGACCAGCGGCAGCGCCGCCCTGGGGGCGAACTTCAATGGCGTGCTCAACGTCAACCCGCTGACCCTCGACGGCAGCGACGGCGCCGACCTGATGCTGGTGTTCAGCAATGCCGGCGCCAACGCCGACAACGTCACCGGCAACAACAGCTTCGTCATCCGCCTGGTGCTGGTGGCCAGCAACGTGACCGGCAACCAGCAAGGCACCACGCTGAACAATGGCGCGCAGCTGGTTTATAGCGACCCCGACGGCGATACCCCCAACGGCGCGGTGGCGGTGGACCGCAGTGTCAACAGCGCCCAGCAGCCCGGCGTGACCATCGTCGAGCCGACCCTCACGGTGACCCAGCAGATCACCTCGACCCCGTCGTTCGGCGGCTTCGACCAGGGTGATACGGTGACCTTCACCATCACGGTGGCCAACAACTCCGGTACCGATGCGTTCGACATCAGCCTGCTCGACGTGCTGCCGACCGAGATCGACAACCTGGTGATCAGCGGCACCATCCAGTACATCGGCGGCGCCACCAACAACGGCGGGGTCGATTTCGTCATCCTCAACGGCCAACTGGTGACCGCCAACGGTGCCAACATCGACATCGCCAACGGCGGCAGCATCGTCATCACCCTCACCGGGGTGGTCAATGCCTCCGCTGCGGGCGAAGCGGCGATTCCCAACAATGTCCAGGTGCGCTGGAGCAGCCTGGACGGCACCAACAACACCACCGATACCGTCAATGGCGAACGCAGCGGCGACGATGGTTTGCTCAACTCCGGGGTACTGAACGACTACCGCGTGGTAAGCGCCTTGCTGATCCCGGTCACCAACGGCATCCAGGTGTCGCGCGTCGGCGGCGTGACCGATACGCCGCCCGCCAACAACACCAGCGGCGCAACCGATACCAGTGGCCTGCTGGAAACCGTGGTGGTGGGCGAAATCATCCGCTACCGGGTGGCGGTACTGGTGCCGACCGGGGAGAACACCGATTACCAGATCCGCATCGAGCTGGCCGCGGGCCTTGAGTTCATCCCCGCCGACCTCAACAACATCCTGATCGCGATGGTGTCGAGCAACCTCGGCGGTCTGGTCACCGATGCCGGTAATCTGGTCATCAATGACCCGAATACCTTGTACATGCTCGGCAACCAGAACAGCGACGTCGCCTTGCCGATCCACACCGACCTGGGGGGCACGGTCCCCACCGGGATCTTCGACATCAACAACAACCGCCTGCAGATCATCACCAACGCCGATGGCAGCCAGACCATCACCTTCAACCTCGGCAACCTGACCAACACCGAGATCAATGACAGCGATATCGAAGGGGTGATCCTCGAGTTCAACGTGCGTGTCAGCAACGTGATCGGCAACCAGGACACCTCCGGCCAGTTGGGCATGACCGTGTTCGAGCACGTCGGTCCGAACGGCGGCGTCGACCGGGGCCGCAGCGACACGATCTTCGAGCGTGTGGTGGAACCCAGCTTCAGCAACATGGACAAGTCGGTCATCAACGTCGCGCCCGGCACCGTCGCCGGCACCACCGACGCCACGGTGTCGGTCAGCTTTACCCAGAACGGTGGCGTGGCCGCCTACGACACCCACCTGGTCGACCAATTCCCCAATGGCAGCAACTATCAGGTCCAGAGCATCCTGCTCAACGGCGTGCCGCTGAACCTGCTCAACCTGCCCAGTGGCATCAGCTTCAGCGATGGCACCGGGATCACCGTGGACTTCGCCCGGCTGGCGCCCAATGACACGGTGCAGGTGATCTACACCGTCACCCTGCCCAACGTGTCTTTTGCCGACAACGCCGCCAGCGCCGCCGTGCTGACCTGGACCAGCCTGCCCAGCGACTTCGAGAGCACCGGCTGGGGCGGCTCGCTGCCCGCCACCGCCGGCGGCGCCACGGGCGAGCGCAACGGCCAGGACGGCGCCAGTGGCCTGAACAACTACATCCTCAGCGACGGCGCCGGCATGGGTGTGATCCAGGGCAGGCTGTGGGACGACACCCAGAGCGCCACGGACAGCGTCACCCCTGACGGCCCCGGTCTGGACGGCATCGGCGTGACCCTGACCTGGTCCGGCGACGACGGGGTGTTCGGCACCGCCGACGACCGCGTCTTCAGCACCACCACCGCCAACGGCGGCCAGTACCAGTTTGCCCTGGTGCCTTCCGGCAGCTACCTGATCGCCGTGGACCAGAGTCATCAGGCCACCCCGGGCGGCAACTTCCGCGTGCGTATCGACACCGACACCGGTGCGGCGGTCGCGGGCCTGGGCAGCATCAACCTGACCCTGGGCGAAGGCGCCACCGGCACCGCCGACGCCGGCTACGTGCATGTCAACGAGGCGCCGGTGAACACCGTCTCCGACCAGCACGGCCAGGAAGACACGGTAATGCACATCGGTGGCCTGGCCATCAGTGACGTGGACGTGAACGCCGGCAATGCCGACGGCATCATGACCATTACCCTGAGCGTGCTGCACGGGGTCCTCTGGCAAACCGCCACCCCGCCCGCCGCCACTGCCACGCCACCCGCGGGCGCCGGCCGCACGCTGGTGCTCACGGGCACCCTGGCGCAATTGAATGTGTTGCTGAGCCAGCTCTATTACAAAGGCGACCAGGACTTCAACACCTTCCGCAACGCCGAAACCCTGACCATGGTCACCAATGACCAGGGCAACTTCGGCGATGGGCCGCTCAACGGCGACGGCATCCCCGGCCAGAACCCGGCCGATGCACTGACCGACACCGACGTGATGAACATCATCATCGACCCGGTCAACGATGCCCCGGTGGCCCACGCCGACCTGGCCATTGCCGTGGAAGCCGGCGGCTTCAAAAACGCCGACCCCGGGGTGAATCCCACCGGCAACGTGCTGGACAACGACACCGACGTCGATATCCAGACCAACAACGACGTGCTCACCGTCACCCACATTGCCAGCGTCACCAACCCGGTCGGCGTGCCGGTGGATGGCAACCTCGTCACCGTGATCCAGGGGCAGTATGGCACCTTGGTGATCAGGCCCAACGGGGGCTTCCAGTACATCGTCGACAACAGCAACCCGGCGGTGGAGGCGCTGCGCACCGCCGGCAACTTCCTCATCGACACCTTCGGCTACACCATCGTCGACAGCGGCGGCCTGACCAGCAGCGCGATACTGCAGATCGACATCCATGGCACCAACGATACGCCGATAGCCAATGGCGACGTCGCCACCGCCATCGAGGCCGGCGGCACCAACAATGGCACGCCTGGGCAAGACGCCACCGGCAACGTCCTGACCAACGATACCGACGTGGACTCCGTGGCGCTGGGCGAAACCAAACAGGTCAGCGCGGTGCGCTTCGATGGCCTGGGCGGCGGCCGGATCATTCCGGTTGTCAGCGGCCAGCCGACCAGCATTCTGGCCAACTTCGGCACCTTGACCATCAACGCCGACGGCAGCTACCGCTATGTGATCGACAACAGCAATGCCGCCGTGCAGGCGCTGTCGCCCGGGGATTCGCTGGTCGAGCAGTTCACCTACCAGATGGTCGACGCCGGTGGCTTGAGCTCGGTGACCGTGCTGGTGATCACCCTCCAGGGCGCCAACGATGCACCGGTGGCCGTGGACGACCGTGGCACGGCCACCGCCGGTGCCAGTGATGGCAGCCCGGCGCCGGTCAATGCCAGCGGCAACGTGATCACCGGCAACGGTGGCATCGGGGCCGACACCGACGTCGACCGCCTCGACCAGCCGACCGCCACCCAGCTCAAGGTGGACGGCGTGCGCAGCGGCCTTGAAAGCGCTGGCGGCACGCTCACCGCAGTGGCCAACGGCGCACCCGCGAGCATCGTCGGTACCGTGGCCCGCCTGGCCAACAACAGCCTGATCAGCGGCAACTTCGGCCAGCTGACCCTGAACGACGACGGCACCTACACCTTCGTGGTCAACAGCGCCGACCCGGCCATCCGCGCGCTGGCGGCCGGGCAAAGCCTGGACGTGATCTTCACCTACCAGATCCACGACAGCGGTGGGCTGACCGACCAGGCGCAACTGGTCATCACCGTCACCGGGGTCAATGACCCACCCGTGGTCAACCCGGTCATCATCGACGCCATCGAAGCCGGCGGGCTGAACAACGCCATCCCTGGCCTGAACCCCAGCGGCAACATTCGCACAGCGTCCAGCGACCCTGACGGCGACACCTTGACCATCAACACGGTGATCAGCCCCACCGGCAACATTGCCACCCCCGGCCAGGCGCTGGCCGGCAACTATGGCAGCCTGGTGCTGGATGCCCAAGGCAACTACCGCTACGTGGTAGACAACAGCAACAGCGCGGTGCAGGCCCTGCGCACCAATGCCGACCAGCTGACCGAGGTGTTCCAGTACAGCGTCAGCGATGGCAACGGCAAGGTCGTCACGGCCACCTTCACCGTGATCATCCATGGCCGCAACGACACGCCCATCGCCGCCGATGACGCCGCCATCGCCATCGAGGCCGGCGGTGTCAACAACGGCACGCCGGGCCAGACGGGCAGCGGCAACGCGCTGGGCAACGACAGCGATGTGGACGCCGGCGACAGCAAGACGGTCGATGGTATCTACCTGGGCACCCTGGCCGCGGGCGGTACCTTTGTCCAGGTCACTGCCGGGGCCACCGTGGTGGCCGGCACCTACGGCACCCTGAGCATCGATGCCAACGGCAACTACGTGTACACCGTCAACGACAGCCTGGCGGCCGTGCAGGCGCTCAAGGCCGGCGAGCAACTGCGCGAAACCTTCACCTACCGCATGCACGACACCGACGGTGCCAGCTCCCGGGCGCAGATCAACATCACCATCGAAGGTCGCTATGACACGCCGGTGGCGCGCGACGATTTCGCCTTCGCCGCAGCCTTGAACGACGATGGCAGCGGCGGACGCAACCCTACCGGCAATGTGCTGAACAACGATACCGACGTGGATGCCAACGACACCAAGGTGGTTACCGCCGTGGGCGCGGGCGCGGAAAGCAGCAACCCGACCCTCGACCCGCTCACCGGCAGTGCCACCGTCACCACCAACTACGGCACCCTGACCCTCAACGCCGACGGCAGCTACCGCTTCGTGGTCAACTCAAACGACCCCGACATCATTGCCCTGGGCCCGCTGGGCTTCGTCATCCAGAACTACACCTACCAGGTGACTGACGGCGGTGGGCTGAGCGATACCGCCACCCTGACCATCTTTATCCGCGGCGAGAACCAGCCGCCGATCGCCGGCCCCGACCAAGGCCAGGCCATCGAGGCTGGCGGCGTCGACAACAGCATCCCGGGCAGCAACCCCAGCGGCAACGTGATGGACAACGACAGCGACCCGGACACGATCAACATCCTGTTCCCGGAAACCCTGGAAGTGCTGGCGTTCTGGAGTGGCGACGGTCCCCTGCCCGGCAATGCCAGCCTGGTCGGGCAGACCTTGCGCGGCCAGTACGGCGACCTCACGCTGAACGCCGACGGCACCTGGAACTACGTGCTCGACAACAGCCTGCAAGCCGTCCAGGCCCTGCGCGTCAGCGGCCAGACCCTGGTCGACAACTTCACCTACCTGCTGAGCGACATCTGGGGCGGCACCGCCAATGGCTTGCTGAGCATCACCATCGACGGGCGCAACGACTACCCGCAGGCCCATGACGATATCGCCGACGCCGTGGAAGCCGGTGGCGTGAACAACGGCACTGCGGGCGTCGACCCGCGCGGCAATGTGCTGGACAACGACACCGATATCGACGGCGTGCAATACGGTGAAACCAAGACCGTGGTGCAGTACACCGGCGAAAACGGCCGCACCGCCAGTGCGGGCGAAGTGCTCCAGGGCCTCTACGGCACCCTGCTGATCAATGCCGACGGCAGCTACCAGTATCTGGTCGACAACGCCAACCCCACCGTGCAAGCCATGCGCACCGCGGGCGAGTCGCTGCGGGAGGTGTTCACCTACCGCATGCGCGACACTGCCGGCATCACCTCGGATGCGCGCCTGACCGTGACCATCCAGGGCGCCAACGACAACCCGGTGGCCCGCGACGATGCCAACTTCGCCAGTGACCAGGTGCCCGCACCGCACACCAGCGGCAATGTGCTGCCCAACGACAGCGATGTGGACGGCGGTGACGGGCTGACCGTGACCGGCATCCGCACCGGCCAGGAAAACGGCACCGGCACCCCGGGGGTGATCGGCCAGCCCATCGCCGGCCGGTACGGCACCCTGGTGCTCAACGCCGATGGCAGTTACACCTACACCATCGACCTGAGCAACGCCGAGGTGCTGGCAGCAGCGGGCCTCGGCCAGGTGCTCAAGGACTTCTTCACCTACACCATCAGCGACCTCGCCGGAGCCACCGACCAGGCCCTGCTGACCATCACGCTGGATATTTCCACCCCGTACATTCCGCCAGGGCCGTACTTCGACCGCGACAGCCGCGCAGGCACCGCGACGCTGCCCTTGCCGGATGTGTCCCCGGCGATCTTCGTCGCCCCGGTGGTGGAGCGGATCAACGATAACCTGACCCTGTCCGCCTGGGGCGCGGACGGTAGCGATGTGCGCCTGTTCGCCACACCCGAGATAGAAAGCCTGTCGCTCGGCAGCGGGCTTGGCCAGGTCAATGGCCAGTTCGTGGCGCGCGCGGTGGGCGAAAGCCGGCGCGGCAGCGCCGAAGACAAGAACTGGGTCGACGGCCGCCACGGCGTCATCAGCCTGAGCGCTGATGGCCTGCTGCCGGACCCTTCACTGTGGGCACCGTTCCCCACCGACATGGTGCCGGTGGCCCAAAGCAAACCTCAGCCCGCGCATGGCTTCCGTGCGCAGTTGCGTGAAGCCGCCGAACGTCGCGGCAGCAATGCGCCATGAAGTTGATGACTATTCACGGATGGACCAAGGATCGCCTATGCCAGCACTGCCATTGAAAAGCCTGAGCACCTTCACTGTCGTCAGCATTCTGCTCAGCGCCTGCTCGGCCTTCGAGCCCAAGCCCTACACAGAAGACGAGATGCGACAGCGGGTGATCGACGACCAGGCGCGCATGTACAAGGAGCAGGAGCCGGTCAACGGCCCTATCACCTTCTACGAAGCATCGGCGCGGGCCCTGAAATACAACCTCGACTACCGCCTGAAGCTTCTGGAAAGTGCGCTGGCCTCGGACCTGCGTGATGTGTCCAGCCACGAGATGCTGCCGCGCCTGGTCGCCTCGGCCGGCTACGCCGGGCGCAACAACGACTCCGGCGGCACCTCGATCGGGATCGAGGACCGCCAGGTCAGCTTGCGGCCCTCGACCTCCGAGGAGCGCTACCGCACCCTGTACAGCCTCGGGCTGTCCTGGAGCTTGCTGGACTTCGGCGTCGCCTACTTCCGCACGCAGCAGAAGAACGACCAGATGCTGATGGCCGAGGAGCGCCGGGAAAAGGTCGCCCAGAATGTCCTGCAGGACGTGCGCAACGCCTATTGGCGCGCGCTGGGTGCCCAGCGCCTGCTGCCGGAAGTGGACGGTCTCTTGATGCGCACCCACCGCGCCCTGACCTCGGCCCGCGAAGCCGAGGGCAGAGGCCTGTTGCCTCGTCAGGACATCCTCGCCTACCAACGCGCCCTGCTCGACTCGGTGTACATGCTCACCGTGCGCCGCCAGGACCTGGAGTTCGCCCGTGCCGAACTGGCCGCGCTGATGTCGCTGCCGCCCAATACCCGCATGGTACTGGCCGACACCAACGAACAACCGCTGCCGCTGCTGACCAGCAACGTCGAGCAGCTGGAGCGTCTGTCGCTGGAGCGCCGCCCGGAAATCATGGAAGAGTGGTACCGCAAGCGCGTGAGCATGAACGACCTGAAGATCGCCAAGGCCCAGTTGTGGCCGAACGTGAGCTTCAACTATGGCTACGAGTACGACTCCAACAAGTACCTGTACAACAGCGACTGGAACCAGACCGGCATCAATGTCTCGATGAACCTGCTGCGCCTGCTGCAGTACCCCGATATCAACGCAGCGGAAAAGAGCCAGGAAAAGACCGACGACATGCGCCGCACCGCGCTGTCCATGGCGATTCTCACCCAGGTCCGGGTCGGCCTGCTGCGTTACCAGCTGGCCCGCCAGGAAGTGGAGTTCGCCGACGAAAGCCTGCGTGTGGACCAGAGCCTGCTCAACTATGCCCAGTCATCGCGCAGCGCCGCGCTGGGCAGCGAACTGGAGCTTATCCGTGCCGAGGGTCGCATGCTGCTGTCGCGTTACCAGCGCGAGGCGGCCTACTCCGATGCCCAGGCAGCCTGGGGCCGGCTGTACAACTCTATCGGCTTCTCGGTGATGCCCAAGGAAATCGAGCAGCATGATGTGAAGACCCTGGCCCGGGAGATTCAGCGCACGGTCGAGAAGCAGACCCAGGACAACCTGATGGCTGCGGGCAAATGAACCTGAAGGCGCATGAACAAATCTTCATATACGCCAAGAGTGCCTTGATAGCGGGGTGAAGCACCCGGCGCCCTGCCCCGCCGCCGGCCCTTGCCTTGAGGGCCGGCGCCGGTACGCGTAGCATCGCCGCCCCGCATGCTTGTGGGAGCCGGCTTGCCGGCGATTCGGGTGCGTAGCACTCGTCTACATCCATGTCGGCTGGCCTGGCGTAATCGCCGGCAAGCCGGCTCCCACAGGTTTCGCGTTCAGCCAACACACCATCGCCCATGCCCCAGCCGATCCCCCTCAAGGACCACGAACAGGAAAAGCACCTGGTCAACCGCCGGCTGCTGGCCTGCGCTGCCCTGGTCTTCAGCCTGGTCGCCGTTCTGGTCGGCCGGCTCTATGTGCTGCAAGTGCTGCAGCACGACCAGCAGAGCGCGGTATCGGAAAACAACCGAGTACACGTGCTGCCCATCGCCCCCGAGCGCGGGCTGATCTACGACCGCAACGGCGTGGTACTGGCCGACAACAAACCCAGCTTCGACCTGACCATGACCCGAGAGCGCGCCGGCGATTCGGCCAAGGTGCTCGATACCCTGGCCCTGGTCCTGGGACTTGGCGAGGACGAGCGCAAGCAGTTCGACAAGGACCTTCGCCGCGGCCGCAAACCCTTCGAGCCGGTGACCCTGATGGTCGGCCTGAGCGAGGAGCAGATCGCCCTGGTGGCCGTGAACCAGTTCCGTTTGCCAGGCCTGGAGGTGGAGCCGCAGTTCATCCGCGAGTACCCCATGGCCGAGCACTTCGCCCATTCGGTCGGTTACGTCGGGCGCATCAACGAGAAGGAAACCAAGACCCTCGACAGCACCGAGTACCGGGGCACCCAGTCGATCGGCAAGACCGGTATCGAGCACTTCTACGAAAGCCAGCTGCACGGCCATGTGGGTTACGAGGAAGTCGAGACCAACGCCCAGGGCCGGGTGATGCGCGTGCTCAACCACCAGGACCCGACCCCTGGCAAGGACATCATCCTGAGCCTCGACGCGCACCTGCAGGTGGCCGCCGAAAAGGCGCTGGGTGACCGCCGGGGTGCGGTGGTGGTGCTCGACCCTGCCAATGGCGACGTGCTGGCGATGGTCAGCAACCCCAGCTTCGACCCCAACCTGTTCGTCAAAGGCATCAGCTTCAAGCAATACGCCGCCCTGCGTGACTCGATCGACCGGCCGCTGTTCAACCGTGTGCTGCGCGGCCTGTATGCGCCGGGCTCGACGGTCAAGCCGGAAGTGGCCATCGCCGGTCTCGACAGTGGCGTCATCACCCCCGGCAGCCGGGTGTTCGACCCGGGCTACTACGAGCTGCCCAACTACGACCACAAGTACCGCAACTGGAACCACAGCGGCGACGGCTGGGTGGACATGTACACCGCCATCATGCGCTCCAACGACACCTACTTCTATGACCTGGCACACAAGCTGGGCATCGACCGCCTGCACGACTACATGGCCGAGTTCGGCCTGGGCCAGAAAGTCTCGCTGGACATGTTCGAGGAAGCCCCGGGGCTGATGCCTTCGGCCCAATGGAAGCGCGCCACCCGCCGTCAGGCCTGGTACCCCGGCGAAACGCTCATCCTCGGCATCGGCCAGGGTTACATGCAGGTCACGCCGCTGCAGCTGGCCCAGGCCACCAGCCTGCTGGCCAGCAAGGGCGTGTGGCATCGCCCGCACCTGGCCATGACCGTGGGTGGCGAAACCCCGCTCGACCCCAACCCGATGCCTGATATCGTGCTGCACGACCGGCATGCCTGGGACCAGGTCAGCCAGGGCATGCAGATGGTCATGCACGACCCGCGCGGCATCGCCCGCGCCGCCGCTGCCGGCGCCCAGTACCGCATTGCCGGCAAGAGCGGCACGGCGCAGGTAGTGGCGATCAAGCAGGGGGAGCGCTACAACCGCAACAAGACCCTCGAACGGCACCGTGACAATGCCTTGTTCGTAGGCTTCGCCCCAGCGGACCACCCCAGCGTGGTGGTGGCGGTGATGATCGAGAACGGCGAGGCCGGGGGCCGGGTGGCGGGGCCGGTGGTGCGCGAGGTAATGGATGCCTATCTGCTCGATGAACAGGGGCATCTGAAGCCGCAGTATGCGGGCGGGGCGGTGGCCAAGCCGGTGCCGCACACCTAGGGCGGCTGCGCAGCCCATCGCCGGCAAGCCGGCTCCCACAGGATCGCCACAATGCTTGAGGGCTGCGCAGTCCCTGTGGGAGCCGGCTTGCCGGCGATGAGGCCCTCACAATCACTGAACGCACCCCGTTCGGGAACACATCCGTTTCAAAATGCTACAACTGCTAGCAGCGTGGTCGCCTTTTACGCCCATCCTGTGCATCCGCACCCAGCCATGCTTTTATTTTATTCTCAGTATTTTCAATAGCTTGAACTCGAAAAACAAAAATCGCGCGCGTTACCAGGCCCGATTTTTGCTTGAATATTCAAGTGAATAGTAATGCATAACCCAAATTCCAAGAGTTCGCCCAAGCGATCCGTTCCACGTCATACCGTGCGAGGCATCCATGACCCCTGCAAACCGTGTTACCGACGACCACTTCCAGTCCTGGCTCAACCAGGTCAATGAAGCCTGCGGCCATTTCAACGGCCGCAAGCTCGACCCAGGCTTCGTCGGCCAACTGGAAAAATGCCAGGTAGGCCAGATCTCCATGAGCATCGTCGACATGACCCAGGTCAACCTGTTCCGCGGCCAGCGGGAGATCCGTGCCAGTGGCGCCGACAACTACTACGCGGTGCTGCAGCTGGCCGGCACTTCGCGCATCGAGCACCAGCAAGCGTGCATCGAACTGCAGGCCGGCGACCTGACCCTGATCGACGCCAGCACCCCGCTGGACATGCACTTCCATCAGCGCTCGCGGCAGCTGTCGCTGATCCTGCCGCGCGCCCAGGTGCAAAGCGGCACCCGCGGCGTCGGCGTGGCCTGTGCCAAGCGCATCGAGGCGAAAACGCCGCTGGCCAGCATGGCCCGGCAGATGATGATCGAAGCCGGGCGTACCCAGTACATGGCCAACAACGAAAGCCTGGCGGTGCTCGACGCGCTGATCGCCCTGCTGCGTCCGGCCATCAGCCACGACGCCATACCCGGCAGCCATGAGCGCATGTTCCGCAAGGCCCTGGCACTGATCGACCAGAACATCACCTGCGAGAGCCTGAGCCCGGAATTCATCGCCCGTGAAGTGGGTATTTCCATGCGCAGCCTGTACCGCATCTTCGCCAAGCACGAGCTGGTCATCGCCCAGTACATCCGTAACCGCCGCCTCGACTTCTGTGCCGAAAGCCTGCGCAACCCGGCCATGGACCAGAAAGTCTCGTCGCTCGGTTATGCCTGGGGCTTCTCCGATTCGAGCTATTTCAGCACCGCGTTCAAGGCACGCTTCGGCATGACCCCAGGCGAGTACCGCAAGCGCCACGCCAACTGATCGATCGCCTGGGCCGGCCTCTTCGCGGGACAAGCCCGCTCCCACAGGATTTCCTCGGTCCTGATGGCTTGAGTTGATCCTGTGGGAGCGGGCTTGTCCCGCGAAGAGGCCGGTACAGGCACCCCACCTGGCAACCCTGGCAAACAGCCTGGCAGGCAGAGCAAAACCCGGTGCGCCAGGCTGGCGCACAATCAAGTCATAGACCAACAAGAAACAACCCTGGAACCGTACTGATGTCGACCGTCATCCCCAGCAAATTCGCCATACCTTTCCTGCTTGCCACCTTGGCCAGCCCCCTGGCACTGGCCGAAGAATGCGCAGTCCCACAAGCCCAGCAAGGCGAACAGGTGTTCGCCCGTGATTGCGCTGCGTGCCACTCGGCCCAGAAGAACGGCCCGACGATGATGGGCCCCAACCTGCACGCTGTGCTGGGCCGTGCCCCAGGGACCGTGCCAGGCGCCAACTATTCGCAAGCCATGAAGTCGCGCCAGGCCGCCTGGACCGCCCAGGGCATCAGTGCGTTCATCGAACAACCACAAGCCGCCGTACCAGGCACCTACATGCCTTATGCCGGCTTGCACGATGCCGCCGAACGGCAGGCGGTGACCTGCTTCCTCGCCGGCCTCAAGTAACCCCCGCACTTGTCCGCCAAAGGCCCCGCAATGGGGCCTTTGGCGTTTTGGCACGCTGCCAAAGGCAACTGGCAGCCAGGGCAAAAACCTGCGTTGGGGCTTCCTGCATGATCCTTGGCATGTCTTCGGAACTTCTGCCAAACCCATAACAAAGGAAGCCAGACCATGCTGCACCGCCCGTTCCGTCTCACCCTGGCCGCAGTGCTCGCCGGGGTCTCGCTGCAGGCGTCCGCCCTGGAGCTCTACGGCGACGCCGAGCGCCACCTCAACGCCAATATCGAGGCGGTGTTCGGTGCGTTCCACAGTGAGGAAAGCTACGCCATCGCCCGCGACCAGGAAGGCTCCACGTCGTGGCGCGAGGGCTACATCAAGTACGGCCTGAGCGGCGACCAGCGCCTGGGCGGTGCCGGCTCGATGTATGGCGCCTTCGCCCTGCTCAGTTCCGGCACCTGGGGCGATGGCGACGCGGCAGGTTTCAGCGACGGCAGCGAACGCACCACCAAGATCGAGGACGCTTACGCCGGCTGGAAGTCCGGCAACCTGGTGCCCATGCTGGGCGAGGACGGCATCGACCTGTCCTTCGGCAAACAGATGGTGGCGGTCGGTGACGGCTTCCTGATCCAGGGCGATTCGCTGAACATCGGCAAGGGCCTGGCCGACGGCGAGTTCAACCGTGGCGGCGCCTACTACCTGGCCGCGCGCAAGAGCTTCGACAAGACCGCCGTGCTGCGCCTGGGCGGCAGCCAGGGCTGGCGCGGCGACCTGATGTGGCTGCAATCGGACAACCGTGCCCAGGCCAACACCGAAATGCACGTGGCCACCCTGGAGCACGTGGCAGAGGCCGGCACCGTCGGCCTGACCTACATCGGCACCACCCACGTCGACGAACAGTACGCCTCACCGCAACAGCTGGAACGTGACGGCATGAAGACCTACAGCCTGCGCGGCCAAGGCAATGCCGGGGTGGAGAACCTGTTCCTGTCAGGCGAATACGCCAAGCAGGACAAACCCCACACCAGCACCGAGGATGCCTGGTACCTGGAAGCCGGCTGGACCTTCGCCGACCTGCCGTGGCAGCCGAACGTCAGCTACCGCTACAGCCGCTTCTCGGAACAGTACGACACCCTGTTCTACGGCCTCGGCCGCGGCCTGGGTACCTGGTTCCAGGGCGAAGTGGCCGGCAACTATGCCAGCCCGTTCAACAGCAATGCACGGATCCAGAAGGTAGGCCTGACCGTCAGCCCTACCCCGTCGCTGAACCTTGGCGCCCTGTGGTTCAAGTTCGACACCATCGACCGCAATCTGGGCAACGCGGACGGTCGCGAGCTGGATGTGTACGCGGAATGGACGATCAACGATCACCTGATGGTCGTGCCGCTGGTGGGCCTGTACCAACCTGACCGCAGCTTCGAACAGGGCGGCACGCAACTGGGTAACGACAACAACAACCTGTACACCCAAGTGGTGTTCGTCAGTACCTTCTGAGCAGGGGCGCAGGGGGTGCAGTGCGCCCCTTGGCAGTCAGAGCGTTTCCAGGTTGTGGAACACCACTTCCAGCATGCGGTTGAGCCGCTGCACCTGGGCTTCGGTCAAGCCCTTGAAGCTGCGCTGGAACAGCTCGCGAGTCACATCCTGCATGCGCTCGATGTTCTGCAGGCCGAGCTCGGTGATGCGCACCTGGGTCACCCGCCCGTCTTCCGGGCTGGGTGAGGTATCCACCAGGCCGTCGTCCTTCATGCGGTAGACGATCTTGGTGATGGTCGACAGCTTGGCGATGGCGTGGGTGGAAATCTCGGAGATGCTCGATTCACCGTTCTCGTTGAGGATCCACAGCACGCGCCAGCGCGGCACGTCGAGGTCGATCTTCTTGAGCAGACGTTCCATGTTCTGGGTGTAGCGACCATGCACACGGGCCAGCCAGTAGAAAGGGAAATCTTCCTTGCGAAAATCTTCGCTGGCCGGGTCGTGGTGGCTATGGCCTGTGTTCTTCGAGTTGCTCATCGATTCACTACTTGTGCGGAAATAGTCGCGCCATCATAGACGTTTCCGCGCATTTGGCTACCAGCAGGCGCCACACAATACTGGAATATTCAGTTGACATTTCACGTATTTGCCACGCATGTTAAGCGCTGGACCGTGGTCCGGCATCCTTTCCCGAAAAGGTTTGATAACAATGACAATCATAGTTGAAACCCTCGACCTGGGCGGCGCCGGCCCCCGTGTCGTGGTCAAGGACACCATCGATGTCGCCGGTACCGCGACCCGTGCCAGCAGCCAGGCGCTGGAGCAGGCACCGCTGGCCGAACGGCATGCCGAAGTGGTCAGCCAGCTGCTGGCCAACGGTGCGCGCCTGACCGGCAAGGTCAGCCTGCACGAGCTGGCGTTTGGCACCACCGGCATCAACCACTACACCGGCACCGCGGCCAACCCGCGCTTCCCCGGGCGTATTCCCGGCGGCTCGTCCAGTGGTTCGGCGGCGGCGGTGGCCGCAGGACTGGCCGACTTCAGCCTGGGCACCGACACCGGTGGCTCGGTGCGTATCCCGGCCTGCTGCTGTGGTGTGTTCGGCCTCAAGCCGACCTTTGGCCGCGTCAGCCGCAAGGGCGTGATGCCGGCACGCAGCAGCCTGGACTGCGTCGGCCCGTTCGCCGCCAGCCTGCCGATGCTGGTGCGGGCCATGAGCATGATCGACCCCACCTTCGTGCCCGCCCAGGTGCCGGCCAAGGCCCGCATCGGCGTGCTGCGGGTCACCGCCGAGGCCGCCATCCACAAGGTGGTGCACGGCGCACTGACGGCCAGCGGCCTGCCGCTGGGCAATGTCGAACTGAAGCATTTCGGTGCGGCCTATGACGCCGGCATGGTGGTGATCAACCGCGAAACCTTCGAGGGCTGTGGCCACTTGCTGGAAACCGGCAAGGTCGGCACCGATATCGCCGGCCGCCTGGCCGCTGCGGGCAAGACCACCGACAGCGCGCTGGCCGAGGCCGAAGAAGTGCGTCGTCGCTTCACCGAAGAAGTCGACCAGGCCCTGGCCAGCTTCGACGTGCTGGCGCTGCCGACCATGCCCGACTTCCCGCTGCGCCTCGAAGAAGCTGCCGACACCCGCGCAGTGCTGGGCATGACCTCGCTGGTGCGGCCGTTCAACCTGTCGGGGCACCCGGCCTTGAGCATTCCGCTGGGCAGTGCCGCCGGGTTGCCGGTCGGCCTGCAGCTGGTAGCGGCCAAGGGCGCTGACGAAAAACTGTTGGCCGTGGCCGAGCGCTTGTTGCTGAACCTTTATCAATCCTGAGGCTATGCCGATGACCGATAGCCAAGCCTTGATGAGCCGCCTGCAACGCTTCGAAAGCCAGCAGGCGATCCGCGTGTGCATCAACCGCTACATGGAACTGTGCGATCAGCTCGACGCCAGCACCCCGCTGGACGAACTGGCCGGGTTGTTCACCCATGACGCCGTGTGGGAAGGCAAAGGGGCCAAGTATGCCGCCAGCTTTGGCGGCTACCGGGGCCGCGAGGCGATCCGTGCGATGTTCGCCACCTACATGAAGACCCCGGCGCACTTCGCCTTGAACGTGCATTTCCTGACCAGCGAAGTGATCGAGGCAGAGGGTGATCAGGGCCTGGGCCGCTGGGTGATGCTGCAGACCAGCACGTTCGCCGATGGCGCCTCGCACTTGAACGCTGCCCGGCTGACGGTGCGCTTCGCTTTGGAAGAAGGACAATGGCGCATGGCGCATTTCCAGACCGAGAATTTGTTCAGCCGGCCGGTGAGTGAATGGAACAGCGAGGCGGCGCTGCCGGTGCCTGAGCGGTGAAACAGCTTTCTGAAAGCAGCCGCGTTACTTGTGGGAGCGGGCTTGCCCCGCGAACACGGGCGAAGCCCGTGCCAAGCGGCTCGAGTGTCTCAGCCGGCCTCTTCGCGGGGCAAGCCCGCTCCCACAGAGAACCCTCAGACCACCCACCTGTCACATTTCGGTCACGCCACCGTCGTAATCTGCCGGGCACCTCTATGCCAAAGGTTGCCCGGCATGCTGCGCCTGCTGCTCCTGCTACTTCCCCTGCTGCCCCTGACAGCCGTCGCCGAGCCTGCGCACCTGCGCGTGCAAGGTTCCAACACCATCGGCGCTACCCTGCTGCCGGCGCTGGTCCAAGGTCAACTGCGCGCCCAAAAGGCAACGGCCATCGAGCAACGGCCAGGTGCGATGACCAATGAAACCGTGATCACCGCCCGCGACGCCCACGGCCAGCCGCTGCGCATCGACATCGCGGCGCACGGTTCAAGCACCGGCTTCGTCGCCCTCGGCCGTGGCGACGCGGACCTGGCGGCGTCCTCGCGGCCCATCAGCGACGCCGAGTTGCGCCAGCTCAAGGCGCTGGGCAACCTGCGCGCGGTCCGTGCCGAACAAGTCATCGGCCTGGATGGCGTGGCGGTGATCGTCCATCCCGACAACCCCTTGCCCCAACTGAGCACGCGACAACTGGCCCAGATCTATGCCGGCCAGATCCAGCGCTGGGAACAGTTGGGTGTGGCCGGCGGGGCCATTCACCTGTATGCCCGGGACGACCGCTCCGGCACGTTCGAAACCTTCAAGGCCCTGGTGCTGGAGCCCAACCACGCCGAGCTGGCGGCAAGGATTCAGCGCTTCGAGGCGAGCGACGAACTGGCCGCAAGGGTCGCAGCCGACCGCCAGGCCATCGGCTTCAGCAGCCTGACGTCGGTACACGGCGCCAAGGTGCTGGCGATCGCTGAAGGCGATGCCCCGGCGATGCTGCCGGAGCGCCCCTTGGTGGCCAGTGAAGACTACCCGCTGTCGCGGCGCCTGTACCTGTACTTGCCGGCCAATCCCAAGCCCCAGGCCAAGGCCCTGGCCGACTTCGCGCAAAGCGCGGCCGGCCAGGCCATCGTCGCCGAGCAGGGGTTCGTTTCCCAGCAGATCAACGCACAGGCGGTGCCCGCCCAGGCCGACATGCCGCCGCGCTACCGCAGCCTGGCCCAGCAGGCCCAGCGCCTGAGCGTCAACTTCCGCTTCCAGGAAGGCAGCGCCAGCCTCGATAACAAGTCACTGCGCGATGTACAGCGGGTGGCCGACTACCTGCGCCAGGCCGGCAAACTGCAAAGCAAAGCCGTGCTGGTGGGCTTTGGCGACCCCAAGGAAACGCCAGGCCGCGCCGCCCTGCTCTCGCGCCTGCGCGCCCAGGCGGTACGCCGCGAGCTGGCGCGCGAGGGCGTCGAAGTGCAGGAAGTGACCGGCATGGGCGATGAGCTGCCAGTGGCAGGCAACGACCTGGAACAAGGGCGGTTGCGCAATCGTCGGGTGGAGGTGTGGGTGTACTGAGGCCTACAGCCAGCAGGGTGTTGCGACGGCAACTGTTGCACGGCGAACAGGCCTTCAACACTTCTTCATGCAGCGCAACACAAGAAACCGAGTTTTCGCGCCAATCGCCTGATTTAGAAGGCATTTAATTCTGGCATGGCCCCTGCAGACATGGATTCAACCATCCAGTCTCCGAGGTCAACATGCCGACTGAAACCCTCTCTGCGGACTACGACATCCGCCACCCCCACGCTCACGTCATCGCCGATGACGCCGAAGCCCTCAGCGTCGCCCACCGGGTCGCCACCTTGCTGCGTGAAGGCGCCGCCGAACGCGACCGCAACCGTGAGGTACCCGCCGACATCGTCGACGCCTACTCCAACAGCGGCCTGTGGGGCATCACTGTCCCACGTGAACATGGCGGCGCCGAAGTGTCCTTCGCCACCTTGGCGCAGGTCATCGCCATCGTCTCCGCCGCCGACCCTTCGCTCGGTCAGATCCCGCAGAACCACTATTGCCTGCTCGAAGACATCCGCCTGCAGGGCACCGACGAACAGAAGCGGTTCTTCTTCGACCTGGCCTTGCAAGGCAACCGCTTCGCCAACGCGCTCTCGGAAACAGGCGGCAAGACCGTGCAGGACATCAGTACCCGCCTGGTCGCCGAGGCCGACGGCTATCGCATCGATGGCCGCAAAGGGTATTGCACGGGCTCCCTGTACGCCCATTGGCTCGGCGTACTCGCCCTGGACGAACAAGGCCGGGCCCAGCTCGCCTTCGTACAGCGCGGCACACCCGGCCTGGTCATCGTCGATGACTGGAGCAGCATGGGCCAGCGCACCACTTCAAGCGGCACAGTACTGCTGGACGGCCTGCGCGTGCCGGCCTTCAACCTGTTCCCCAGCTACCGCTCCTATGAACGCCCGACCCTGGCCGGACCGTTCGCCCAGCTGACCACCGCCGCGATCGACGCCGGCATCGGCCGGGCGGCGCTGGATGACACCATCGCCTTCGTCCGCGAGCACGCCCGCCCGTGGATCGACGCCAAGGTCGAGCGCGCCGGCGATGACCCGCTGACCATCATCCAGGTCGGTGCCCTGGAAATCCGCCAGGAGGCCGCCGAGGCCTTGCTGGAGCGTGCCGGGTGGGTACTGGATGCGGCCAAGCCGGCGCCGGACGAAGACAACGTCGCCGCCGCCTCGCTGGCCGTGGCCAAGGCCAAGGTGCTGACCACCGAGGCCGCCATCGAAGCCAGTAACCGCCTGTTCGAGCTGGGCGGTACACGCTCCTCGCTAACCCGCCACAACTTCGACCGGCACTGGCGCAATGCCCGCGTGCATACCCTGCACGACCCGGTGCGCTGGAAGTACCACCTGGTTGGCAACTGGGCCTTGAACGGCATCAAGCCGACCCGTCACGACTGGAACTGAGGCCCGCGCCATGACCAAGCAGATTCGCCTCAACGCCTTCGCCATGAACACCGTCGGCCACCTGTCGCCCGGACTGTGGCGCCACCCGCGCGACCAGGCCACCCGCTACACCGATATCCACTACTGGACGGAACTGGCCAGAACCCTGGAGCGCGGCTGCATCGATGGCCTGTTCATCGCCGATGTCCTGGGGGTGTACGACGTGTATGGCGCCAGCGCCGACGCCGCCTTGAGCAGCGCCGCCCAGGTACCGGTCAACGACCCGCTGCAACTGGTGCCGGCCATGGCCGCCGCCACGCGCCACCTGGGCTTTGGCGTGACCGCCTCGGTGTCGTTCGAGCACCCGTTCCCGTTCGCCCGGCGCATGAGCACCCTCGATCACCTGACCCAGGGCCGCGCCGGCTGGAACATCGTCACCTCCTACCTGGCCAGCGGTGCGCGCAACCTCGGCCAGCGCGACCAGTTGAGCCATGACCAGCGCTATGCCCTGGCCGAGGAATACCTGCAGGTCTGCTACAAGCTCTGGGAGACCAGCTGGGAAGACGATGCGGTCTGCGCCGACCGCGCCAGCGGCGTCTACGCCGACCCGCGCAAGGTGCATGGCATCGCGCATGAGGGCACCTATTTCAAGGTGCCTGGTTTCCATCTCAGCGAGCCGTCCCCCCAGCGCACCCCGGTGCTCTACCAGGCCGGCGCCTCCAGCCGTGGCCGGGCGTTCGCCGCCGCCAACGCCGAATGCGTGTTCGTCGCCGCACCGAGCAAGGCCGTGCTGAAAAAGCAGGTGGCCGACCTGCGCGCCGCCGCTGTCGGGGCCGGCCGGGCCGCCGACAGCGTGCTGGTCTTCGAGCAACTGACGGTGATCGTCGCGGCCACCGACGAGGCTGCCCTCGCCTTGCTGCGCGAGTATCGCGAATACGCCAGTGCCACGGGGGCCTTGACCCTGATGTCGGGCTGGACGGGCATCGACTTTGGCCAGTTGGAGCCGGACCAGGTGCTGCGCGAAGTATCCAGCGAGGCTATCCAGTCCGTCGTCGAGGCATTCACCCGGGCCGACCCATCGCGCAGCTGGACCACCGCCGAAATCGCCGACTACTGCGCCATCGGCGGCGACGGGCCGGTGCTGGTGGGGTCGGCACAGACAGTGGCCGACCAGTTGCAGGAATGGGTCGAGGACACCGATGTCGACGGCTTCAACCTGGCCAGTGTGGTGGCCCCGGAAACCTTCACCGCAGTGGTCGAGCTGCTGGTGCCGGAGCTGCAGGCACGCGGGCTGTTCAAGCGCGAATACGCCGAAGGCACCCTGCGCAACAAGCTGTTCGGCCAGGGCGATCGCCTGCGCGCGCCGCACCCGGTGGCGACGCTGCGCCAGGAGGCACGGCGATGAGCGAGTTGCTGGCAAACCTGGACTGGTCAGAAATCCTTCAGGCCTGCATCGATACGCTGAGCATGCTAGGTGCGGCGCTGGGCTTCACGGTGTTGTTCGGGCTGCCGCTGGGCGTGCTGCTGTACCTCACAGGGCAACGCCAACTGCTGGCCAACGCCCCCCTGTATCGCTTGCTGTCGATGGTGGTGAACGTGCTGCGCTCGCTGCCGTTCATCATCCTGCTGATCGTGCTGATCCCGCTCACCACGGTGCTGACCGGTACTTCGCTGGGCGTGCGCGGCACCATCCCGCCGCTGGTGGTGGGCTGCACACCATTCTTCGCACGTCTGGTGGAAACCGCTCTGCGTGAAGTCGACCGTGGCCTGGTCGAGGCCAGCCAGGCCATGGGCGGCAGTATCCGCCAGATCATCTGGCACACCCTGCTGCCCGAAGCCCGCACCGGGCTGCTCGCAGCCGTCACCGTCACCGCCATCGTGCTGGTGGATTACACCGCCATGGCCGGGGTGATCGGTGGCGGTGGCCTGGGCGACCTGGCCATTCGCTTTGGCTATCAACGTTTCCAGACCGACGTGATGGTGGTCACCGTGCTGCTGCTGATCGTGCTGGTACAGGCGCTGCAGATGGGCGGTGACCGCCTGGTTCGGCACTTCACCCGACGCTGACTTCAATACCTTCAGGATCACTCCCATGAAAAAGACCCTTGCTGCCCTCGCTACACTCATCGCCGCCAACAGCTTTGCGGCGCAGGCCGCCGAACACCTGGTGGTCGGCGCCACCCCGGTACCGCACGCCGAGATCCTCGAATTCGTCAAACCCACCCTGGCCAAGGAAGGCGTCGACCTCGACATCAAGGTGTTCAACGACTTCATCCAGCCCAACCTGCAACTGGCGCAAAAGAACCTGGACGCCAACTACTACCAGTACCGCCCGTTCCTCGATGACTTCAACAAGTCCCGCCATACCAACTTGGTGCCGGTGGTCGGTGTGCATATCGAGCCCTTCGGCGCTTACTCGGCCAAGTACAAGACCCTGACTGACCTGCCCGACGGCGCCAGCGTGGCCATCCCCAACGACCCGGTGAACACCGGCCGCGCCCTGGTGCTGCTGGCCGAAGCCGGGCTGATCAGCCTCAAGGACCCGAGCAACCCGCAGTCGACCCAGCGCGACATCACCGCCAACCCGCACCACTTCAAGATCCGCGAACTGGAAGGCGCCATGTTGGCGCGCTCGGTGAAACAGGTGGACCTGGCCTTCGTGTTCGCCAACTACGCCCTGGAGGCCGGCATCGACACCAACAGCGCGCTGATCGTCGAAAAGGGCAAGGACCTGTACGTCGAGTACCTGGTTGCACGCCCGGACAATTTGCAGGACGAAGGCCTGCAGAAACTGGCCAAGGCGCTGAACTCGCCAGAGGTCCGCAACTTCATCCTGACCCGCTACAAAGGGCAGATCGCCCCGGGCTTCTGATCAGCGAGAACGCCACCCATGACCCGCTTCCCACAAGAAGTCCTGGCTGCAACCGCGCAATTGCAGTTGCGCGGCATCCACAAACGCTATGGCGACCTGCCGGCTTTGGCGGGTATCGACCTGCACATCCGCCAGGGCGAGGTGTTCGGGATCATTGGCCGCAGCGGTGCAGGCAAGTCCACCCTGTTGCGGCTGATCAACCGGCTGGAAACGCCCAGCGCCGGGCAGGTGCTGATCGAGGGCGAGGACATTGCCACCCTCGGCACCGTTGGACTGCGCCAATTGCGGCGCAAGGTCGCGATGATCTTCCAGCACTTCAACCTGCTGGCCAGTCGCACGGTCGCTGAAAACGTGACGCTGCCGATGCAGATGGCCGGCGTGCCGGCCCACGAACGCGCACGCCGCGCCCAAGAGTTGCTGCAACTGGTAGGGCTGGCCGACCGGGCCAATGCCTACCCAACGCAGCTGTCGGGCGGGCAGAAGCAGCGTGTGGGAATCGCGCGGGCCCTGGTGCTGCAACCGGACATCCTGCTGTGCGACGAAGCCACCTCGGCACTCGACCCGCAAAGCACCCGCGCCATCCTTGCGCTGCTGCGCGATATCAACCAGCGGCTGGGCCTGACCATCGTCCTCATCACCCACGAGATGGAAGTGATCCGCGACCTGTGCGACCGCGTGGCCGTCCTGGAGCACGGCAGCGTAGTCGAACAGGGCGAGGTCTGGCAGGTGTTCGGCGCGCCGCAGCACGCGGTCAGCCGGTTGCTCCTGGCCAGCCATGAGCGCCCGCGGCAGGCCACGGATGAGGCTGCCGGGCACGCGCATCTGGAGCTGCATTTCACGGGTGTGAAAGGCATCGAACCTGACCTGGGGTTGCTGGCCACCGCCCTGGGCTCGCAGGTGCGGCTACTGGAAGGGTCGATCAAGCGCATACAGGGCCGGGCCCTGGGCAGGCTACGCCTGGCGGTGGCCGGTGAGGCGTCTGCTCCAGAGCTGCTGCAACGGGCGCGAGCAATCGCCGACTGGGCGCAGTGGGTGCATTGACCCCTGCCATTTCAGGCAAAGTTTTGTAACAGCGCGCCATTCGGCATCACGCGTCAATGGGTCTAGGCTCAAAGCCATGTGATACCGGGCCCCTCTGACGGCGACCGCGCCGCCATGTCGGATCACTGTTGCCATGCAACGTCGACATTCAAGGAGGGGCTCATGACAGCTCTACAGACATTCCTCACTACACCATTTCTCGGCACCAGCACCTGGTTGTGGCTGGTGTTCATTGCCATCGTCATCGGCTTGCTGGTGCTCGACCTGGGCGTGCTGCACCGGCAGAACCGTGAAATCGAAATGCGCGAGAGCCTGCTGCTGTACACAGGCTATTTCAGCGTGGGTGTGCTGTTCGGTGTGTGGGTCTGGCACGAGCTGGGCGCGCAGTCGGCGCTGGAGTTCTACACCGGGTTCCTGGTCGAGCAGTCGCTGTCGATGGACAACGTGTTCGTCATGGCGATGATCTTCGGCTTCTTCGCCATCCCCCGCCGCTACCAGCACCGGGTGCTGTTCTGGGGCATCCTCGGCGTGGTGTTCCTGCGCGCGATCATGATCGGCGTTGGCGCGACGCTGGTGCAGAATTTCGAATGGGTGCTCTATATCTTCGGTGCGTTCCTGCTGTTCACCGGGGTGAAGATGGCCCTCTCGAAGGAGGACAGCCACCCTGACCTGGCCAATAACCCGGTGCTGAAGTTCGTCCGCCGGCACATGCGCGTGACCGACCAGATCCATGGCGCGCACTTCTTCGTACGCCTCACCCCGCCCGGCCACAGCAAGGCCCTGCGCTACGCCACGCCACTGTTCCTGGCGCTGGTGCTCATCGAGCTGGCCGACCTGGTGTTCGCCGTCGACAGCGTGCCAGCGATCTTCGCCATCACCCAGGACCCGTTCATCGTCTACACCTCGAACATCTTTGCCATTCTGGGCCTGCGCTCGCTGTACTTCGCCTTGTCGGCCTTGATGCACCGGTTCGTGTACCTCAAGTACGCGCTGGCGCTGGTGCTGATCTTCATTGGCTGCAAGATCTTCTACCACGGCATGGTCGGCAAGGTGCCGGCGCTGCTGTCGCTGGGGGTGACGTTCGGGTTGTTGCTGGGTGGGGTGGTGGTGTCGTTGATCAAGACGCGGGGGGAAAAACCTGCGGTGGATGCCGAGCCGGCCGAGCCGCTGGCGGGTGACAGCACCACGGCTCAGGCGAAGAAAAAGGACCCAGAACTGCGGCATGAATGACCGAAGCGCCACAATCGAACTTTCCTACAGAACCTATGGAAATCTGCTGATTGTGGCACTACTTCCCCCTTAGTCAGCATGCGCGCTCCCTGCACAAGGAGTGCCTCATGCAAAAACTGCCGATACCTGATTTCACCCAATTTCGCGTCAGTCGCAAACTCATCACCGCCATTGGCCTCCCGGTTCTCGCCGTGGGTGCCCTGGCGGCGTTGTTCAACGGCGTGTATTTCTACAACGAAGCGGGTCAGATGACCCACGTGCGTACCCTTTTCGGCGAAGAGAAAGTGGTCGAAGACGTCGGCTACGCCACGAAATGGTTTGGCCGCAGCACAGCCTGGCGCCGAACCATCGGCGTGCAATCTTCCTTACAAGCCGACAGCTCGGAAGATGCCCGCAGCGGTCACCCCTCGGTAACCCTCGACAACCTGCCCATCGTGTTTCTGGGCAATGTCGATGCCAAGGCTGAATTCAGCACCCAGTTCCGCCTGCCCTCGGGCGACGCCTTCCTGAAAATCGCCCAGGAATACCGCACGCCGGACAACTTCCTGCAGCGCGCACTTTTGCCTGCGGTCAAGGAAACGCTGCAGGCCACGGCCTCGCTGATGAGCGCCGATGACTACTACGCCGGCAACCGCAGCCATTTCGGCGCCGAGTTCGAGAACCAGCTGCGCAATGGCCTGTACCTGACCAGCCGCAAGGAGATTCGCGTGCAGCGCGACAACTACCCTGCGCAAACGGCCATTCTCCAGTCAGGCACGGAGCAAGGCAGTTTTGGTGATAATTCCGCGACCCGCTTCGTCATCGAGAAGAAGCTCGACAAAGACGGCCAGGAGCTGCGCAAACAGCAGCAGTTTCGCCTGTTCGGGGTCGAAGTCGTTGACGCCAGGGTCACGCATATCGATCCCAATCCGCAGTATCAGCAGCGCATGGTAAGGGTGCAGCAGGCGCTGGCGGAGCTTGCCGTTGCACGGCAGAACCGGCTCAAGGAGGAGGAGGAAAAGGAACTGGTGTCTGCCCGAGGTGCCAAGGACGTCGAGGCCAAGCGGCAGGAGAGCCTGCGCCAGCAGATCGAACGCACCACCGAAGCCGAAACCGAGAAGCAGCTGACACTGATCAACGCCGAACGGGAAAAGCGCCGCGCCGAGATCGACAAGCAGACTGCTGAATTGCTGCGCGACAAGGCCCGGGTCAATGCCGAGGCCACCAAGGTCACGGCCGATGCGGAAGCGTATGCGCGGGAAGCAGCGATCAAGGCGGATGGTGCGCTGCAGACCAAGCTCGATGCATTGGTACAGATCAATCGGGCCTGGGCTGAAGCGGCGGCGAAGGCACCGGTGCCCAATGTGATGATGGGGGGTGGCTCGGAGGCAGGGGTTGGTCGTCAGGATGAGATGAGTAAGCTGATGAGCGTGTTGGCGACGAAGGCGGCCAAGGATCTGATGGTGGATCTCAAGACGCCGTAATCGCCTTGCCCCCTGTGAAACCTGATTGCCAAGTGTCACAGGGGGCAAGTAAATCGCGGCCAGTGGTGAGCTCGCGAGCAGGCCATCTACTTGAAATCGAACATTGCCCATGCGGTCATCAACCAGATGAATCCGCTCATGCTCAACCAAGCTGATATCACCAGTCGCTTTTTGAGGTGGGTAGGGAACGCTTTCAACTCATCTAAATCCAGCATTCCTCTACGCGCAGGGTACCAAGGAAATGCAACTAATCCACTTGCCGTGCATATAACCATCCAGCGCCACTTGAAACTACCACTACCCCATGCAGATTTCACTGCTTCGAAGTATGGGCTGCTGGTGATGGCCGAGCAGACAACATGATAATCCTTTGTCATTGTTGTATACGCACTCATGGCAACTCCCGGGATACCTATGACGAAAGGGCTGAGTAAAAAAATTAGCTTTGCCATCACCGGCCAGCCCGTTATGTCAATCATTGGTAACCTCGTAGATGAGTTCACCTGTTGCTTCACCGAATGCTCCGCCCCCCAAACCTCCTGCCAGTCCCGCCGCTCCCACTAGCACCATGCCGCAAACTGGTACACCAAGTCCTCCAGATCCTATGGCAAAGACGGCACATACTGTGCCTGCCGCCGAGCTTGCAGCTGAAGCCCCTAGCGCCCCTCCGACCAGTCCAGCAGAGAAACTGCCCGTCTCAGTCAATCGGATTTTTTTGCAGGCAAGGGTTTCGCCAGCGCGACATACATCCTGAACTTTCATATACGATGAAACGCCACCCAACCCTACTGCGGCATATCCCCCATACTTCAGGTACTTACCAACCTTCGCCACTTTCTCCAGATGTGTCGTATACCCTGGAATCTGCCCCGCCCCACCCGCTTTTGACCAATGATGCACAAGGCTCTTAGTCGAGATATTCAAGCTCTTCTTGAGACGCTCATAACTACCAAGATTCAGCTGCTTGTTGAGAAAAGCCGCCTTCAACTGTCCATCCAACTGCTGCAACAGCTGACGCCGCGACGCAAAGAACTCCCGGCTATTCAAATGCCCATGCCGCAGAAACTCTCGCTGATGTAATTGATCGATCTGCTGCAACGTCATGCTGACCTGCTTCAACCCCTGGTCCAGCATGTCCTTGCCCACGCCCATCGACTGGCTGGCACCACTGAGCAGCCCGGCAATTTCAGCCTGGTGCTGCATCATGAAATCCGACTCCGCGAAATCGAGCACAGCCAAAGCACGCCGCGCATGTTCTGCGGCGGCCATCAGTTGCCCTTCCTCACGGGTACACGCATCAGCGTTGTCCGGATCACCGATGACAAAGATCTCCCCAGCCTTGAACCCCTGTTCGAATGTCGGATTCAGCCGCTGTAATCGGGAAATCGGCAAGGTGCTGTCATGCTGAGCCAACTCCATCAGCACCTGTGGAAACGACATGCTTCGGGGAAGCACATAAAAGCCCGGCTCCAATGATCCGGGCATGCTACTCATTCCAACGGGTGAGTAATGACTTGGGGGTGTGGGTGTGGGTGTAGCTGTCGATCGTGCCGCAACACTTACACCACGGCTTGCAGCGGCTGATTGCCTGGATGGCGGTTCACCGTGCAACGGCGCCACTACCCGATTGGTACCTGACGGACAGCCACAGGTTACCAATGCACCATCCATGGCAACCCGTTTTCCGGCAGAAGTGAAGTGCCACACGCCTTCGGCGACTGTTCCTTCCTCGCCACAACGCGGGCAAGGCGTCGTCGGGTCTCCCTCCCTCAGCACCCAGCGACCATCCGTGATGTATCCAGCATCGGTAGCGATGCATACAGCGCCGGTGGTAGTGACATCACCATCTACCGCCTGACCTTTTCCTTCCAGATTGACACGCATTAGCAGGCTCCCTGCGCATTGATTAGGTTTTGAAACCTAACAGCAACTCAGGGGGAAAATTGCCCACAGATGCGAAATAGACATTTCCTACAAGTAACACAGAATAATCCTTCAAGAACTGCGCTAACCAGTTAATGCGGGACAAGCATTGCACCCGTTCTGGCTATGTGGTCCTCCTTGGCTGTAAGTCACGACGAGATTCTCCTTCTCTCACGCGAGAACAAGGAATATCCTACAGCGTGAAAGATTGACTACGCCCTGCCAAACTCTCTACTTTCCCGCTCACTAGTCAAGTCACAACCTTAATCGAACAAGACAAAACTAAATTACCAATACAAAGGAGCCGCATCAAGCTCCGAAAATAGAGATCAGATACGTGAATATTCTCAAGAACCAGTATCGATGGGTAATCTTAGCTGCAGCCACTTTCGCACAAGCGTGCGCTTGCTTCTTCGTTCAGGGCTTTGGATCTATCGCGCTGGATGTCAAATCCGAGATGAACCTCACCAACTGGCAGATAGGTACACTGATTTCGGCTGCCCAATTGATCCCACTTGCCGGACTCTTGATTGCTGGCGAGTTGCTGGACAGGTACAGCGAGCGGTTTGTTGTAGGCATTGGTACCCTGATCGTTGGGGCCTCACTGTGCAGCGCTGTGCTGGCCAACTCCTACACTGAGTTGCTTATAGCGCTTATCATATTAGGCTTTGGCTATAGCACTGCCCAACCCGGGGGAAGCAAGTCCGTATCCAATTGGTTCAAAGGAAGCCAGCTAGGTTTTGCGATGGGCATTCGACAAGCCGGATTACCATTGGGTGGCGCGATGGCAACACTGCTACTTCCATTTATTGCCATTCAATACTCGGTTCCAGCAGCTTTCCTGGCGGGCGGGCTGATAGCATTGTTCGGTGCTCTTCTGTTCATGCTGCTATACAAAACGCCAGACACACAACAAAGCACCGAAAAAAAACAAATCAACCTGAAGCTGGCGATTAAATCACGACTTTCCATGGCCTCGCACCCTTCCATGAGAAAGATCATGATGTCTGGCGCTAGCCTTACCGCCTCCCAGTACGCCATCTCAGTGTTCTTGGTTTTGTACCTTCACACTTCACTTGGCCTTGAAAGCTCCATTGCGGCAATGATGTTCTTCGTTGTGTTAGGAGCAGGCATAGCAGGACGAATCATCCTGGCGGCCTGGAGCGATCGTTGCAAGGCAGGAAGATACTTCCCTGTGATGACTTGTCTAGGCGCAGTAACCGCCATACTGATACTTCTCCCTTTTTTGAAAACTCAAAACCTGGCAATCCTAAGTGCATTCATGGCTTTGACTGGCTTCTTTGCCTATGGGTGGTACGGCCCTTGGGTAGCCTATATCGCAGAGACCGCTCCCGCTGACCGCAAGGGCTTCGCGCTGGGAATGGCCATGACAGCCAATCAGGTATCCGTAGTATTGATACCTCCGATTATTGGTCTATCGCGAGATAGCCTCGGCACCTATGCCTATGGCTGGGGAGCACTGGCGATTGTTTCTGCCATTGTGCTGTTTACTACCAGCACCTCCAAATACCGCGGAAGTGTTGCTCAGAAGGATTATTAAACAGGTAACGCGGGACAAGCATTGCGCCCGTCCCGCAAAACCATCAGCAGCAACTACCGCCCACTACGCAACATCTCCGCCGGCACATACTTACCGATCTCATACTTGCCAATCGCCGCCCGATGCACTTCATCCGGCCCATCCGCCAACCGCAGGGTACGCTGCATCGCATACATATAAGCCAACGGGAAGTCCCCGCTCACCCCTGCCCCGCCATGCATCTGAATCGCCCGGTCGATCACCTTCAAGGCGACGTTCGGCGCCACCACCTTGATCTGCGCGATCTCGCTGCGCGCCACCTTGTTGCCAACCGTGTCCATCATGTACGCCGCTTTCAGGGTCAGCAGACGCGCCATGTCGATCTCCATGCGCGAGTCGGCAATCTTGTCGACGTTGCCACCCAACCGCGCCAGCGGGCGGCCGAAGGCGGTGCGCGCGACCGAACGCTTGCACATCAGCTCCAGCGCCCGTTCGGCCATGCCAACCGAACGCATGCAGTGGTGGATGCGGCCTGGCCCCAGGCGACCCTGGGCGATCTCGAAGCCGCGGCCTTCACCGAGGATCACATTCTCGTAAGGCACTCGCACGTTCTCGAACAGCACTTCGGCATGGCCGTGGGGCGCGTCGTCGTAGCCAAACACCGGCAGCGGCCGGACGATCTTCACCCCCGGTGCATCGGTCGGCACCAGCACCATCGAGTGCTGCTGGTGGCGCGGGCCATCCGGATTGGACAAGCCCATGAAGATCATCACCTTGCAGCGCGGGTCACAGGCGCCGGAGGTCCACCACTTGCGGCCATTGATCACCCACTCGTCACCGTCGCGCACGGCGGTGGCGGCCATGTTGGTGGCGTCCGAAGAGGCCACGTCCGGTTCGGTCATGGCGAATGCCGAGCGGATCTCGCCACGCAGCAACGGCTCCAGCCACTGGCGCTTCTGCGCCTCGCTGCCATAGCGCACCAGCACCTCCATGTTGCCGGTGTCCGGCGCCGAGCAGTTGAACGGCTCCGGCCCCAGCAGCGAGCGGCCCATGATCTCGGCCAGGGGTGCATATTCCAGGTTGCTCAGGCCGGCGCCGTATTCCGACTCGGGCAGGAACAGGTTCCACAGGCCTTCGGCGCGGGCCTTGGCCTTGAGCGCTTCCATGATCGCGGTGGGCTGCCAGCGGTCACCCTCGGCGACCTGGCGCTCGAACACCGGTTCTGCGGGATAGACATGGGCATCCATGAACGCGGTCACGCGCTCGCGCAGTGCCTGGACCTTGGGCGAATAGGCGAAATCCATCGGGGCTACCTTCACGGTTCGAAGTACATGGACAGAGCCTAGAGCAGCCGCACTCAATCCACCTAGTCTATTTTCTACGTGTATAAACATTCATAACCGATATATGATCGCCCAATAATTCCAACAAAGAGCGGCGCCATGAACCTCAGCAAGGTCGACCTCAACCTGTTCATCGTTTTCGACGCGATCTACACCGAAGCCAACCTGACCCGCGCCGGACAAATCGTCGGTATCACCCAGCCTGCGGTCTCCAACGCACTCTCGCGGCTGCGCGAAACCTTCAACGACCCGCTGTTCGTGCGCACCGCCCAGGGCATGGTGCCCACGCCCATGGCGCAGAACATCATCGGCCCGGTGCGCAATGCCCTGGCGCTGCTGCGCACCTCGGTGCAGGAAAGCCGCATCTTCAACCCGCAGCAGGCCAACAAGACCTTCCGCATCAGCATGACCGACCTCACCGAGGCGGTGATCCTGCCGCCGCTGTTCCAGCGCCTGCGTCGCCTGGCCCCATCGGTGCTGATCGAAAGCTTCCCGTGCAAGCGCCGCGAAACCACCAAGGAGCTGGCCGCCGGACGCCTGGACTTCGCCGTCGATGCGCCGTTGAACACCGACCCCCAGGTGCGCCACGTCAAGCTCATGCAGGACCGCTACGTCTGCGCCCTGCGCCCGGGCCACCCGCTGGCCGACGCCAAGCTCACCCTCGATGCCTACCTGGGCATGACCCACATCCATATCTCCAGCCGCCGCAACGGCCTGGGCTACGTCGACCTGGCCCTGGGCAAGATGGGCGTGCAGCGCAAGGTCGCCTTGCGCTCGCAGCACTACCTGATGGCCTCCCAGGTGCTGCAACAGACCGACATGGCGATGACCGTGCCGGAACGCTTCGCCCGCCGCCATCAATTGCGTTACCAGCCGCTGCCGGTGGACGTGCCGGCACTGGAAACGCACCTGTACTGGCATGAAAGCACCGACCAGGACCCGGCCAACCGCTGGATGCGCGAGCAGATCATCGAGTTGTGTGAGCGCGTGGTGGCTGAGGAAGAACGGGCATTAGCCCCAGCGTGAATTGATTTCTACATTGAGCAGGATATGGAGAAATTTTTTCTCCATATCTCCCAATGCCGCCGAACAAAAGACAAATTCGTTTCGCCCCTCGCGGGTACGCTTGCTGCAACGAACGCCGATTCCACGGCGACAGCCACGGACCCGCCTCCATGCCAAGCGCCCCGCTCTATTTCGACTACGCCGCCACCACCCCCGTCGACGACCGGGTCATCGAGTCCATGCTCACCTGTCTTGGGCAACAAGTGAATTTCGGCAACCCCGCCTCCAGTGGCCACGCCTATGGCCAGGCGGCGCGTGAAACGGTCGAGTATGCCCGCCAACAAGTGGCCGAACGCGTCGGCGCCAGTGCCGATGAACTGGTGTGGACCTCGGGCGCCACCGAATCCAACAACCTCGCACTCAAAGGCATCGCCCAGGGCATGGGCCAGCCGGGCCACCTGATCACCAGCCAGCTGGAACACAAGGCGGTGCTCGATACCGTCAGCGAACTGGAACGGCAAGGGTGGACAGTCACCCGCCTGGCACCGGACGCCGCGGGCCTGATCCAGCCCTATGCGGTACAGGCGGCATTGCGTGCCGACACCCGCCTGGTGTCGTTGATGGCGGTCAACAACGAACTGGGTACCGTCACCGACTTTGCAAGCATCGGCGAACGGGTGCGTGCCCATGGCGCCTTGTTGCATGTGGATGCCGCCCAGGCCGTGGGCAAACTGGCCATCGACCTGCGCAACACGGCGGTCGACCTGATGTCGTTCTCGGCGCACAAGGTGTATGGCCCCAAAGGCATCGGTGCGTTGTACGTCGGCCCCCGCGCACGTGAGCTGATGCGTGCGCAGATGCACGGGGGTGGCCATGAGCGTGGACTGCGCTCGGGCACCTTGCCGACCCATCAGATCGTCGGCATGGGCAGCGCCTTCGCCCTCGCCGGCCAGCCCGGTGACAGCGAGCACCAGCGGTTGGAGCAGCTGGCCAAACGGCTGCGCGACGGGCTGCTGGCCCTGCCTGGGGTCAGCCTCAATGGCTGCCCGCAGCAGCGTATTCCCCATACCCTCAACCTGTGCATCGAGGCGCCGGGGTTCAACAGTGCGGCGTTGGCCAGTGAGCTGGCGTTGTCGACCACCTCGGCGTGCAATTCGGCGAGCAATGCGGCGTCGCATGTGCTGTTGGCACTGGGGCTGGATGAACAGCGGGCGCGCAAGAGCGTGCGCATCAGCATCGGGCGGTTTACCAGCGAGGCGCAGGTGGACAAGGCGATCGAGGTGTTTGCGCGGGTGGTGGCGGCGGGGGCGGTTGCGTTGTGGTGAGGGGCTCCTGGCGATAGATTTTTTGTGGATTTGAGATCGAGCGCCGCCCGCGCGGCGCTCGATCTCAACTACAACATCACAATCACGACATGCACCTTCACGCCCTCCCCAGTCAAAGGAAGGTAAACACCTTCGCAGCCGGCAACCGCGACTTGTTCAGCCCGGCATTGAAGTCCGCCTCGCTGCGGTAGCCCAGGCTCAACACCACCACGCTGGTGTACCCCTGCTCGCGCAGCCCCAGCTCGGCATCCATGATCTTGCTGTCGAAACCTTCGATCGGCGTAGCGTCCAGGCCATGGGCGGCAGCGCCGAGCAGCGCGGTGCCCAGGGCCAGGTAGGTCTGCTTCTCCATCCAGTGCTGCAGGTCTTTCTGGTCGAAGCGATGCAGGTTCACGTAGTGGCGCCGGCTCTGGTTCTGCCCGGCGCGGGCCTGCTCGTCACGAAAACGACCGTCGGCCGCTTCCTGGTCGAGCACCGTGTCCAGGTGCGCCTCGGTCATTTCAGTGCGGGTGCAGAACACGATGACATGGGACGCATCGAGAATCTTCGGCGTGTTGTAGGCATAACCGTCGACCGTGCTCTTGGCCAGGCGGGCCTTGCCCTCGGCGCTGTCGGCAACGATGAAATGCCAAGGCTGCGAGTTGACCGAGGACGGGCTGTGGCGCAACTGCTCAAGCAAGGCATCGATGGTGGCCTGAGGGATCTTGCGGGCGGCATCGTAGGCCTTGGTGGTGTAGCGGCGTTTGGCCAGGGAGACGGTGTCCATGCGGGTAACTCCAATACAGGGAAGAGGATTTGTGCCGCATACTATCTTTCCTGCAGATAAGAAAAACCGGCAGAATGCAGCAACACTTTCACCCCTGGAGTGAAAATGCTCCGCATCACCGACCTCGAACTGTTCGTGCGCAGCAGCGCGCTGGGCAGCTTCACTGCTGCGGCCCACGAGGCCGACCTGTTGCCCGGGCAAGTCGCCGCCGCGATCAAACGCCTTGAACGCGACCTCGACGTGCGCCTGTTCGCCCGCACTACCCGCAGCCTGCGGCTCACTGCCGAAGGTGAGCTGTACCTGCCCACCGCCCTCAACGTGCTGGAGAGCCTGCGCCAAGGGCGCGACAACCTGCACGGTGCGCACAGCACCCTGCGCGGCGTGCTGCAGGTGTCGGCGCCTTCCGACCTTGGGCGCAATATCCTCCTGCCGTGGTTGAGTGATTTTCGCCGCGAGCACCCCGACCTGAGCCTGCGCTTCTTCCTCTCCGACCAGGTTGCCGACCTGTTCCGCGACCCGGTGGACGTGGCCATCCGTTATGGCCTCAACGAAGAGGCCAACTACATCGCCCTGCCCTTGGCACCGTGGAATCGCCGCGTGCTGGTGGCCTCGCCGGATTACCTGGCGCGTCATGGCCGCCCGCAACAGGTCGACGACCTGCAGCAGCATGCCTGCCTGCTGTACCTGCAGCTGGGGCGGATCTATGACAAATGGCGGCTGGGCAACCGCACGGTGCAGGTCAGTGGCCCGCTGTTCAGCGACGACGCCGATGTGGTGCGGCGCTGGGCCCTGCTCGGCGAAGGCATCGCCTACAAGTCGTGGCTGGATGTCAGCGCCAATGTGGCCGCGGGCGAACTGGAGGTGCTGCTTGCCGAACACCCCGGCGAGCTCACGCCGGTGACCTTGGTTTGCCCGCATCGCAAGCAACTGTCGCCCGCCGTCTCGCAACTGCACCTGTGGCTGCGCGAACGCTTCACCGCCCTGCAGCCTGCACAAATGTTCTAAACCGTCCGCGCCGTCTACGGTAATGTGAACTGCCCTGTACAACCGCAGCCCCGCCGTCATGAGCAACTGGATCGACCTCAAGCAAGACGCCGTCACCGGCATCGAGTCGGTTCGCGCGCATTTCGTCGGCCATGCCTACGACCCGCACTGGCATGACAGCTTCCTGGTCGGTTTCACCGAACAAGGCGTGCAGCAGTTCGATTGCCGCCGGGTGCGCCACCGCAGCACGCCGGGGCACGTGTTCCTGCTCGAACCCGGTGATATCCACGACGGCCACGCGCCGACCGAAGAAGGCTTTACCTACTCGACCCTGTACCTGCAGCCGCTGTGGCTTGAGGCCGAACTGCGCGCGCTGTTCGAGCAGGCGCCGAGCGACAGCCTGCCGAGCATCGCCGACCCGTTGTGCCATGACCTGCGCCTGGCCGGCGCTACCGCCCGTGCCTTCCAGGCCGTGCATGGCGAGGAGCTGCGCATCGTACGGCAAACGGCCACCGATGACCTCATCAGTTGCCTGACCCGCCACCTGCACTGGCGCAAGCGCCTCAACCCAGACCCGCGCCTGCCGCTGACCGCGCAGCGGGCCCGGGACTACCTGCATGCCCACCTGGACCAGGACATCAGCCTCGATGACCTCGCGCTGGCCTGCGGCGTCGACCGTTTTCGCCTGACCCGGGCGTTCAAGGCGGCGTTCGGCCTGGCACCGCACGCCTACCTGATCCAGCTGCGCCTGGCCCGTGGCCGGCACCTGCTCGCCCACGGCCAGACGCCCAGCGAAGTGGCCATGGCCCTGGGCTTTGCCGATCAGAGCCACCTGGGGCGCTGGTTCCGTCGCGCTTACCAGCTGACCCCGGCGGATTACCGTCGCCGCTGCTCAAACCTTCCAGACTGACCCGCGGCAATGGCCGAGCATGGGGCTCTGATTACCCGGAGCCTCTCACCATGTCGCATTCGTTGTTGCCGTTCATCCTCTTCGCCCTGGTCGCCAGCATCAGCCCCGGGCCGACCAATTTGCTGATACTCGCCCATGGTGCACGCCGGGGGCTGCGCGCCAGCGTGGCGCCGATCCTGGCCGGCTGTGGCGCGGCGGCGGCGGTCGTGCTGCTGGTTGGGCTGGGGCTCGGCGAACTGCTGATGCGCCATCCGCTGGCCCAGCAACTGATGAGCTGGGCCGGGGTGCTGTGGTTGAGCTGGCTGGCGTGGCGCATTCTGCGCAGCGCGGGGCAACCGCTGGACGTCAGCGCAGACAAGCCCTTCAGTGCTTTTAGCGCCGCTTCCCTGCAAGTGGTGAACCCGAAGGTATGGATGATGGCCGTGGCGGTGATTGGCGTGTTCGCCGCGCCCATGCTGCCGGTCTGGCAGTTGGCGCTGGTGTTTCTGCTGATTGCGCTGCCGTGCATGACGGCCTGGGCATTGCTGGGGGTGGGCAGTGCGCGCTGGTTGCAGGCACCGGAGCGGTTGCTGTGGTTCAACCGGGGGTTGGCGGGGATGTTGCTGGTGTCGGCTTGGGCTGCTTTGCTGGGCTGATGGTGTTGGTGGCTGTACCGGCCCTATCGCCGCGGTTCGTCGCCACGAC
>NZ_AKJC01000318.1 GCF_000282535.1 Pseudomonas sp. GM84
CAACGGAGAAACCGAGCAGAAACGGTTCCTTTGGCAAGGGCTGCGGATGCTGCGCGAGGAGACGCTAGGGCAGAGCATCGTGTACCTGTATGAACCGGGAAGCTATGCGCCGTTGGCGCGAGTCGATCAAGCTGAAGGTGAAGCGCAGAAGGTCTACTTTTTTCATACTGACCAGATCGGTACACCGCTGGAGCTGACAAACAGTGAAGGTGAGATTGTTTGGCAGGCGATCTATCGGTCATGGGGTTCGATCGAACATCTGGCCGTCACTGAGGTTGAGCAAAATCTGAGATTTCCAGGGCAGTATTTCGATAGTGAAACAACGCTGCACTATAATACTTTCCGCTATTATGATCCCGAGTGCGCGCGCTTCATAACGCAAGACCCAATTGGCCTAATGGGTGGATTTAACCTCTATACCTATGCGCCCAATTCGACTGGGTGGCTCGATCCTTTAGGATGGTGTGTTAATACTAATGTGACGCGTGGTGCATCAGGCCAACCTTTGAGAGCAACTGCTACAATCACGAAAAATGATCTGAAGACAGGGACGGCGACCAATCAGTCATCCAGAGCTTGGGCTCGCATGATGGGCAATCAAGATGATGATGCTGGCCACATCATCGGAAAGCTTTTGGGCGGTTCTGGTGGCATAGATGGAGTGTTCCCGCAACTTTCTAAAGTGAATCGTGGTTTGTTTAGAGATTTTGAGAAGCAAATTGCAAAAGATATTTTTGATAATGGGCCTATCGATGTTGAGTTGATCTTTAAGTACGGGGCTGGTGGAACAAGGCCAACCAAAGTAATTTATAATATTTTCAGAAATGGGGACATTGTCGATGGAAAAATTTTCAGTAACTGATCTGAGTGATGAGTGCAGAGATGTTCTCAAAGGATTTATGAGCGAAATGTATGAGTGGGAAGTTAAGTATTATAAGAAAAGCCTCGATGCGTTTGAAGACGATTCTCTGGAATCGGACCTTGAGGTTGTTATGCGTGATGATCTTTTAAAAATCTTTAAGACATTTGTTGCGGAAGGCGGGAGAAATTATGATCGTGTAGAGAATTTGGTCTGTGGGAGGCATCCAGAATATGATCTGGGTAGCGATCAACTTGAGATTGAGGTGGTTAGAGATAATCATGTTTTAGTAGTTATAAAAAAGACAAAAGGGCTAGCTCCAGTTTTCAGATTGACTTTGGCTGCGACTGATGGCAAGTGCATGATTTTGAGTCGGGAACTGCAGGGCGGGAATAAGTGGCAAAAAACTTATATTTGATTTATCGAGTTTTCTAAGGTGCCTCCTACGCTGGTATCTTTGTGGTTGAGTTGGGGTGGGAGTGCTTGGGTAAGATATGCCATTTAGTGCTGCTAGAACTGTCTAGTAGAAAAGTCTTGGCTCTTTATAAACTTGGCTGTGGAAGTGGCTGCCAACTTTGATTCAGCTGCTTCCTATTGTTTATATATTGGAGAGCTGAGTCTTTTAAAGGGGTAACACACATAGTTGAACAGTGGATCGGCAAAGGTGAACACTTCCACTATGACATGCAGGCGCGCACTAGCTAGGCCACGAATGTTCTCGGCCGCGATATGGAAGATACAGTGCAACTCCTACCATCGCGTGACGGCCAGTCGTGAACACGATGGCATGGACTTCGAAGCGTTTGGCAACATCTTTGGCTTCACTTCGCCGGCAGCACCTAGTCGGTAATCACCTCGCACTCAAGTACGACGACTTCGGCAGGCTGGTGGAGGAAACCGACCCGCTGGGCCGCACGATCAGCTACAAGCACCACTTCGCCACGCCGCTGGTCACCGAAACCCGCTTCCCGGATGGCAGCGTGTGGACGTCCCGCTACGACAACAAAGGCAACCTGATCGCCGAGATCGACCCGTTGGGCCACAAGACCGAGTACCTCAACGGTGAGGACGGCCTGCCGCATACGATCATCGATGCCAACTTCAAGTCCAAGTACCTGTGGTGGAACGCCTATGCCCAGCCTTGGGCGTCGGGTGGCCAAGCACGCTGAAATCAACGGAGAAACCGAGCAGAAGCGGTTCCTGTGGCAAGGACTGCGGATGCTGCGTGAGGAAACGCCAGGGCAGAGCATCGTGTACCTGTATGAACCTGGAAGCTATGCGCCGTTGGCCCGAGTCGATCAGATAGAGGGTGCAGAGCAGAAGGTCTATTACTTCCATACCGACCAGATTGGTACGCCGCTGGAGTTGACAAATAGCGAAGGCGAGATCGTCTGGCAGGCGACGTATCGGTCATGGGGTTCGATCGAGCATCTGGCCGTCAATGAGGTCGAGCAAAATCTCCGGTTTCAGGGGCAGTACTTTGACAGCGAAACGGGGCTGCATTACAACACGTATAGATACTATGATTCTGAAATCGGAAGATTTCTATCGCATGACCCAATAGGGCTGGCTGGCGGCATTAATATTTATTCATATGTCACCAATCCCCTTCAAGAGATCGACCCGTTAGGCTGGTGCTCCACGAAGCTGGGACAAAATATGGGGCATAGGACGGGTGATGGGATGGCTAACCATCATCTTATTCCTGAACAGCTGATGAAAAAACCAATATTCAGCTCTATGTTTAATCGTCTCAAAGGCATTGGTTTTGATGGTGATGGTGCGTCAAATAGTATTTTCCTACCCGGCAAAAATAATGTGCAGTTCATAGACTTACCAGGGCACTGGACAAACCATGATGTTTACACATCTGCTGTTGGTAAAAAGCTGCTTGAGCTTAACAAAATAGCACCGCAGTTGAGTGATACCCAGTTGGCTCTGGGGGTGAAGAATATCCAGGAATGGGCAAGGTCAGGTCTGCAGAACGGGTTGTTCAAAGTAGATCCTATTACAGGTAGATTGCTGTGAGGTGTCATGAACGATTTCTATGTCGTTAGTGCTAGCGAAAATGACGGTATTTCACTATTCTTTGAAGAAGGGTGGAAGCCTGCGCTGCCGGAGTTTAATCAGGTTGTTAAGAATCCGGAACTGGGAGGGTTTGCGGATTCATATGAGATGAAGGCCGACCTAGAGAGGTTTGAAGTGGATGTGGTGCTTGAGCAGTACATTGCATCTTCTGAATTTGTTCGTATGTGTGAGTCGCAAAACTGCTCTTTTATTGATCTTCCTCTGAAGATTGTTCTCCTAGGAGGGGCGGAGACAGAGAGGGAATATAGATTTTTTTGTGTTCTAAGTAGGTGCTCATTGTTGGACAGTGAAAACTCAGTTTTCACGCTCATGGATGAGAGGCTGTTGAGGCCATCGGAAGAGCGCGAGGGCATGTCTCCGGTCTATGATCGAATTGACAGTTTTGTTCCTGGAAAAGGGGTGTTAGAAAATTTATTTTATTGTGAAGAATTAAAGCAAGTTGTTTGTTCGTCTCTCTTCAAGGCTGATTATGATGAGAAAGGGTTGGCCGGGTTAGAGTTTCAGAAAATAGACGATGATTTTGTTTATGCTCCGTGGGGATGATTTTCTTTTTTGGAGTGTGCAATTTCGTGTTGTTAGTGGCTCGACGTTGGGGTGAGTTTCTTAGGTCGTTATCAAGTTGGTTGCGGAAGTGGCTGCCAGCTACGTTTCAGTCACTTCCTATTATCTGTTTCTAGTAGGCGCGCGGGCAAGAAAACCGTGTCGTCGAACACTGGGCCAGCGACGGCGAGTACTATCACTCCCGTTACGACTTCGCCATCCGCACCCGCTGGGCCACCGATGTGTTGGGTCGGGAGCTGGAGATTCAGTACATGGTTACTTATGTTGAGCGTCATAGAGCTGCTTCTGCTACAGATATTGAGGCTTTAAGCAAGCGCCTTGGTCTTTCTAGTGGCTCATGGATAGTTAAATTCTGGAAAGGAAGTGATGGGGCACTCCTGAATGACCAGGTGATGATTTATTCAGTAGGGGATATTGAAGAGCGTAATAGTACATTTGAAATCGATAAAAATTTTAAAGATAAGATTGCCGTTGGGGATGACTCTGGCGGCAGAATGATATTAATCGATAAAAGCGGGGTGGCTGGGTTTTGGCTAGTGGATTCAGGCAGTGTGTCACTAAACGAATTTGATAGATTCGAATCGCTCGAAAGGCTTTTAGATTTTATAGAAGAGGATGAGGGGAATGATTTAGAGGCGGGTGTAGGAGATATCATCACCATAGGAGGTTGCAAGCCAAGTCTCGATGAGGTTATTGGTGTAAGGAAAATGTTGGGAATTGACTCGTCGGCTGTGCATTTGAAAGCAATATTAGCTGAGCCGGGGGAGGTTATCATGAAGTCTGTTTATGCGCAAAAATATAAAGAAGTCCTGCTTAAATATGCGCATATTATTCGGTTTAGATGAGGCTGGCTTTATTCGTGTTTTGTAAGTTTTCGTTTTTTAAACATTTACTCATCCAGGAGCATCTTGTTGCTGGCTGATAATCGTGATCAGAAAACTGCTCTTTTTTAGCTGAAGTAACAGCGCTTTAGTTGGGCGTTCTAATTGCGTCCCGACCAGCCGCGAGGGGAACAATGAGCAGGATTCATACATTGACTACGCTAAGGCGCTGCGCTGCGCAGGGCATGCCCTTTGGCAAGGCTGTTGCCGCCAGGAAAGGCGAATTGCAAAAAAAATCGGCACAGAATTTTTTGGCTGACAACCAGGAAAGCGCAATGAATTGGCAGAAATTAGAAAGCACAGCCTTAATAATAGTTAAAAAAACTCTGCAAGATTTAAGTGTGGAGCATCCGGACGAACACTTTTACGCTTGCGCGCTTTACACGGATAGTAGCGCTATGACCATGGCGGTTGCGGTTAATTCCGTTGAGGCGCTTGAGGTAAAGCTTGAAGAGGAAGGTAAAGAAGAACGCGAAGAACTGATGCCTTATTATAAGTGGGTTTCTTCGGAGTGGAAATACCAGGCGTGGAAGGGCGAGTATTTCAAAGATATATGTGAAGCCTTGAGAGTAGCGAATGAGCGAAGCGATATCTCAAGTTTTAAAGAAAATCTGAATTCCCTCATGACTGATGTTTTGAACACTCTGCGTAAGGATGGTGTCTTCAGATTTTTCAAGGTTCAGGAGCCTATACTCTTTGTTACTGTTACGGATGATGATGGTGCAGAGAGGCTTGAAAATAAGACGGCTGAAATGCTTAACTCATCAGAAAAATATGAATATTTTCTCAGAAGGTTTGATGGGTAAGCACTGCCTCCCAAGTGCGCCAGATATTGGTGCGGCGGCGATGAGCTGAAAGTTGATCTTTGAAGTGCTGCGGCGTAATCCTCAGCCTTGATTAGTGATAATGTTAAGCCTGAATGCTTGGATTAATTATCGTATAACATTGAATACCGTCAAAGACTAACCTTAGAGGCCTTGATTTATGGTTGCAGAAGTTTTAGGGCGGGCAGGCGATTATTTTTTGATTCCCATGGAGGATGGTCGATTCGCGATCAGTCAGATAATCTGGTTGGGAACTGAAAGTAAAGAGCAGAAATTTAAAAAAGTTTTTGCTTTTTGCGTACTATCAATTGGTTATGAGAAAGGCTTGCCTGAGGATTTTTCGTAGCTATGGTTCAAGGATCATCGGGGTGATTTTAGAGTGATGTTCACCGCAATTGATAACCTCAAATCTGGGGGTTGGCCGATTCTAGGTGCGGGGTCAATCAATGACGCTTCTTTGAGCGATTTTGAATTTAATATGGCGGGCACATTATATCGTCGAGGGCAACCTGTACGAATGCTGGCCATTGAAGAGTATCAAGGTCATTTATTGATGGGTGTTTCTGGTTACGCTTTGGTAGAAAGATTCTTGCAGCAACATTAATGTGTTTAAGAGGGGCTTTAAAAGTGTCTTAAGCGCTTAGGGTCAGGCCTAAGATTTTAAGTGTGCAAACCCAGGGTTTCTAGTAGGGTGAATTATGAGTTATGTTGAATTATTGGCTAGTGAGATTACTGCGAGTGGTGAAGATCCTGCATATGCGGGTGGCGCTTCCGATCAAGCTATATGTGAGTTTGAGAAGGCGCTAGGTGTAAGGTTTCCGTGGTCATATATAGAGTTTCTCAAGAAATATGGTGCTTTGTCGTTCGCAGGCGATACCTACTATGGAATTACAAAAGGCGGGGTTGACGCAACAGCCATTCCAAGTGTGGCGTTCGCGACGAAAAGTGCTCGTGCAGATGGTGATGCAGATGAGTCTATGATCGTAGTCAAAGCTTCTGGGTACGGTCCGATTTACTCAATCGATACCTCCATTGTTGGCGATTCTGGGGAGCCTGTTGTAGTGGAAACGGAGCCTTCCTTTAAGCGCGTGAAAGAGAAAAATATTATTTATCAAAGTTTTGAAGAGTTTTTTAGCGATACGGTTAGGCAAGCCATTAAAGAGCTGTAATTGTTTTTGATGTGGACTCGGATGGGGTGCTGGTTCTTTAAAAGTAAGTGCAAGTTTTGGAGGAGGGCGCAGATTTTAGGTATGTGGACACGGATTATCAACGGTTTGGGCTCTGGCGAAACCAGTGGACATTCGATCAGATACTCAAACGCTTGCACCTGAGACTGAATGAGCAAGGCTTGATCGATCTGCAAACCTGAATGCTCGACCCAACCGCGGTACGTGCAACCCGAGCCTCATCTGGCGCTCTGAAAAAAAGGGGCCTGACGAGCCCGCCGATCACGCGGAGTAGGCCATCTCGATCCGTGTGCTTATTTTGTCCTGTGAGCAAGCGGCGAAGGCTGTGATAATGGAGAGCAACCCCAAGGGCCATGCCATGCTGACCATCTCCAATACCGTGCATCTGCCAGATGCCGACATCGAACTGACCTACATCCGCGCGCAAGGCGCAGGTGGGCAGAATGTCAACAAGGTGTCCAGCGCCGTGCACCTGCGCTTCGACATTCCCGCCTCAATGCTGCCCGAGTTTTACAAGGAGCGGCTGCTGGCGCTGCGTGACAGTCGCATCACCGCCGACGGCGTGTTGATCATCAAGGCCCAACAGTACCGCACCCAGGAGCAGAACCGCGCTGACGCACTGGCGCGTCTTGCCGAATTGATCATCAATGCCGGCAAGACCGAGAAGAAACGCCGTCCTACCAAGCCGACCCTGGGCTCGAAGACCCGCCGCCTTGAAGGAAAGGCCAGGCGCAGCACGGTCAAGGCGGGGCGGGGGAAGGTGGAGTTCTAGGGGCTTGGGCATGCACGGGCTTTGCCCGTGATCGCGGATAAATCCGCTCCTACAAGCGCCGGGATGCTCTTTGACAGGCAACCAGTTCCACTGCGTGGAACCACATTCAATTGTGCTCCCACCCTCACTCGCGCTTATCTGTCGCCAACCACGACCTGCCTTCCCCGTCGTGATCTCAAGCGAACAACAAAAAACGGGACCCACCCGCGCGAGGAGATTCCCCATGTCGCAGCATCAGCACATCCTGGCCTGGCTCAATGACGTGGCCAGCGACCTGCACGCCATCCGCCACGATATCCATGCCCACCCCGAACTCGGTTTCGAAGAAAGCCGCACCTCGGCCCTGGTCGCGTCGCTGCTTGAGCAGTGGGGCTATGAAGTGCACACCGGCATCGGCAAGACCGGCGTCGTCGGTGTGCTGCGCAATGGCAGCAGCCCACGCAAGCTGGGCCTGCGCGCCGACATGGACGCACTGCCGATCATCGAGGCCACCGGCGCCGAATACAGCAGCCGCCACCAGGGCTGCATGCACGCCTGCGGCCACGACGGGCACACCACCATGCTGCTGGGCGCGGCGCGCTACCTGGCGGCGACGCGGCAGTTCGATGGCACGCTGACGCTGATCTTCCAACCGGCCGAGGAGGGCCAGGGCGGGGCGGAGGCGATGCTGGCCGATGGCTTGCTGGAGCGCTTCCCCTGCGATGCGCTGTTCGGCATGCACAACATGCCGGGGCTGCCGGCGGGGCACCTGGGCTTTCGCGAGGGGCCGATGATGGCGTCGCAGGACTTGCTCACAGTGACCATCGACGGGGTCGGCGGGCATGGCTCGATGCCGCACCTGACGGTCGATCCGCTGGTAGCGGCGGCCAGTGTGGTGATGGCGCTGCAAACGGTGGTGGCGCGCAATATCGATGCCCAGGAAGCGGCGGTGGTGACGGTCGGGGCGCTGCAGGCGGGGGAGGCGGCCAACGTCATTCCGCAGCAGGCGCTGCTGCGCCTGAGCCTGCGTGCGCTGGATGCCAAGGTGCGGGCGCAGACCCTGGAGCGGGTGCGGGCGATCATCACCCAGCAGGCCGAAAGCTTTGGCTGCACCAGCACCATCGAGCACCGCCCGGCGTACCCGGTGCTGGTCAACCATGCCGCGGAAAACGCTTTCGCCACCCATGTCGGGGTCGAGCTGCTCGGCGCCGAGGCGGTGGATGGCAACACCCGCAAGCTGATGGGCAGCGAGGACTTCGCCTGGATGCTGCAGCGCTGCCCGGGCGCGTACCTGTTCATCGGCAACGGTGTGCAGCGGCCGATGGTGCACAACCCCGCCTATGACTTCAACGACGACATCCTGCTGACCGGCGCTGCCTACTGGGGCGCACTGACCGAGAGTTGGCTCAAGCCCGCCTGACCTGCCTGTATTGACGACTGCCGCTGGAACCTGGGCGCCACCGCGCCTGGGCGATCACTTGAACGTTGCTGGCCAACTGAAGATGGAGTGTTCCGCATGCAGATTTCCAATACAGGCGCGTCGCGTACCCGGCAAGTGGTCGCGGCGGTCATCGGCAATGCACTGGAGTGGTATGACTTTATCGTGTACGGCTTTCTGGCGAGCATCATCGCCCGCCAGTTCTTCCCCACGGACGACGAATACGCCTCGCTGCTGATGGCCCTGGCCACCTTCGGCGTGGGCTTTTTCATGCGCCCGGTGGGTGGCGTGCTGCTGGGTATCTATTCCGACCGCAAGGGGCGCAAGGCCGCGATGCAGCTGATCATCCGGCTGATGACGGTGTCCATCGCGATGATCGCCTTCGCCCCCAGCTACCTGGCCATCGGCATGGGCGCGCCGCTGCTGATCGTGGTGGCGCGCATGCTGCAGGGCTTCGCCACGGGGGGCGAGTACGCCAGTGCCACGGCGTTCCTGGTGGAGAGTGCGCCGGCCAACCGCAAGGGGCTGTATGGCTCGTGGCAGCTGGTGGGGCAGTGCCTGGCGGTGTTCTCCGGGGCGGCGATGGTCGCGCTGGTGACCCACCTGTGCACGCCCGAGGCGCTGGACAGCTGGGGCTGGCGGATTCCGTTCGTGCTCGGTTTGCTGATCGGGCCGGTGGGGCTGTGGATTCGCAAGCACATGGAAGAGCCGGAGGAGTTTCTCGAAGCGCGCAAGCAGGCCAAGGGCGAGGCGCCGGGGCTGCTGCAGGTGCTGCGTGAGCATCGGCGCAGCCTGCTGGTGTCGATGGGCCTGGCCTGTGGCGCGACGGTGTCGTTCTACGTGGTGCTGGTGAACATGCCGACCTTCGCCCACAAGAACCTCGGCCTGCCGCTGGACCAGGTACTGCTGGTGCAGATGCTCGCCGTGGGCCTGATGACCGTGGTCATCCCGCTGGCCGGCGCGCTGTCGGACCGCCTCGGCCGGCGGCCGGTGCTGATGGCCTTTACCCTGGCGTTCTTCGTGATGGTCTACCCGCTGTATGTGTGGGTGGCGGCGGCGCCTTCGATCGAGCGCCTGCTGGTGATGCAGCTGCTGCTGTGCACGGCCATCGGCGGCTTCTTCGGCCCGGCGCCGACCGCGCTGGCCGAACAGTTCCCGGTCGAGGTGCGCTCCACCGGCGTGTCGGTCGCCTACAACGTGGCGGTGATGGTGTTCGGGGGCTTCGCGCCGCTGATCGTCACCTGGCTGAGCAAGGTGCTCGGCACCCCGGTGGCGCCGTCGTTCTACGTGCTGTTCGCCTGCCTGCTGACCCTGCTCGGCACCTACTGCCTGAAAGAGGCGCCGCGTGCCGGCAAATCCGTTGCCTACAACCTTGGAGTGAAACCGTGAACGCGTTAGCCATCGACCCGATCGTCAGCCTCGACGCCGAGGCGCTGTCCCAGGCGATCCATGCCCGCCAGTATTCCTGCCGTGAAGTGATGCAGGCCTACCTGGCGCACATCGAGCGGTTCAACCCGCAGGTCAAGGCGTTGGTGTCGCTGCGCGATGCCGGGGCTGTGCTGGCCGAGGCCGACGAGCGCGACCGCGAACTGGCGCGTGGCCAGTCGCGCGGCTGGATGCATGGCATGCCCCAGGCGATCAAGGACCTGGCTGCCACCGCCGGGCTGCGTACCACGTTGGGTTCGCCATTGTTCGCCGAACACGTGCCGACGATCGATGCGATCAGCGTGGCGCGGATGCGGGCGAGCGGGGCGATCATCGTCGGCAAGAGCAATGTGCCGGAGTTCGGCCTCGGCTCGCAGAGCTACAACACGCTGTTCGGCACCACCACCAACGCCTATGACCACGGTCGCGTGGCCGGCGGCAGCAGCGGGGGCGCGGCGGCGGCGCTGGCCATGCGCCTGCTGCCGGTGGCCGATGGCAGCGACATGATGGGCTCGCTGCGCAACCCGGCGGCGTTCAACAACGTCTATGGCCTGCGGCCCTCCCAGGGGCGGGTGCCGTACGGGCCGACGCCGGAGTTGTTCGTCCAGCAGCTGGTCACCGAAGGCCCGATGGGGCGCAGCGTGCAGGACGTGGCGCGGTTGCTGTCGGTGCAGGCCGGGCATGATCCGCGCGTGCCGTTGTCGATCAACGCAGGCCCGGTCGATTTCGCGGCCGGGTTGGCGCGCAGTTTCAAGGGCGTGCGGGTTGGCTGGCTGGGCGACTATGACGGCTACTTGCCGATGGAAGAGGGGGTCATGGCGCTGTGTGAAACGGCGCTGGCCGACTTTGCCGAGCTGGGCTGCGAGGTCGAGGCCTGCCAGCCAGGCTTCGACCTGGCGCGCCTGTGGCAGTGCTGGCTGACCCATCGCCACTTCCTGGTGCACGGCAACCTCGGAGCGGCCTATGCCGACCCCGCCAAGCGGGCCTTGCTCAAGCCGGAAGCGCAATGGGAAGTGGAAGGCGGCCTGCGCCTGAGCGCACAGGACCTGTACCAGGCCTCGCTGGACCGCAGCGCTTGGTACCAGGCGCTGAACACATTGTTCGAGCGTTACGATTTCCTGCTGTTGCCGGCCGCGCAAGTGTTTCCTTTCGACGCAACGCTGCCGTGGCCGCAGGTGGTTGGCGGGCGGGCGATGGACACCTACCACCGCTGGATGGAGGTGGTGATCGGCCCGACCCTGGCCGGCTTGCCGAGCATGAGCGTGCCGGTGGGCTTCAATGCTGCCGGGCTGCCGATGGGCCTGCAGATCATCGGCCCGGCCCAGGCCGACCAGGCCGTGCTGCAGCTGGCCTTAGCCCATGAACAGCTGACCCGGTGGGTGTCGCGCTGCCCGCCGAGCTGCCTGCAAGCCCGCTGAAGGCCCTGGCCAGGCCCGTATCTTGCTGGGCATGATGACCATCCACGCACAGACAGGGAGGTCGACCCCATGGGCACTCAAATCAGTACGGCAAGCGACGGCGGTGGCGTGCGCTCGGTGGAGCGGGCGCTGGCCATCGTCGAACTGCTGGGCGAGCACCAGGCACTGGGGCTGGAAGAGCTGCATTACCTGACAGCCCTGCCCAAGGCCACGGTGTCGCGCATGCTCGCCACCTTGCAGGAGCAGGGCTGGGTCTACCGCGGCTTGAGCGACCGGCGCTACCGCCTGTGCGCCCGTCGGCTGTTCGGCGACCGCCAGCAGCGCTTCAAGCGCCAGCTGGTGGAGCGCGCTGCGCCGCTGTTGCTGGAGCTGAGCGAGCGCACGGGCCTGGTGGCCGACTTGTCCTGTTTCGACGGCGAGCGGCTGGAGGTGATGGAGAGCGCGATTCCCCAGGTGCTGCGCAAGCGCTACCCGAACAACTGCCAGATCGTCGGGCACCATGCCAGCCTGTTTCATTCGGCCATGGGCCGGGCGTGTCTGAAGGAGCTGGCCACGGATGAGGTGCAGCGGCTGGCGGCGCATGAGCGGGTGGGGGACGAGGCGTTGTTGCGCGATATCGAGGCGGATGCGCACAAGGGGTTTGGGCAGCGGACCGAGGGGTTTTGGGAGTATCCGGTGCGGTTGCCGTTTCTGATCCGGGCGATTGCCTTGCCGGTGCGGGCGCAGGGGCGATTGGCGGGGAGTATTGCGCTGCATTGGCCGCTGGACCAGGCGCCGGTGGAGCGGGTGTTGAGTTTGCATTTGAACAGCTTGGCGGATGCCGTGGGGGAGGTGCAGCAGGCGTTGGTGGGGTAGGGGCGCATGGCTTTGGCCTTTTTGCGCTCTTGAGATCGAGCGCCGCCCGCGCGGCGCATCGCGAGCAAGCTCGCTCCTACATTTGTTGCAACGTGCCTATGTCTGATAGGCCATGGTTG
>NZ_AKJC01000319.1 GCF_000282535.1 Pseudomonas sp. GM84
TGGCGGCCGCCGCCGTCAGCAGGATCGGCCGGCGACGGTGGTTGGTGGCTTCCATCACCGCGTCCCACGGCGAATAACCCTGGGCCTCGAACTCATCGATCTGGGTCACCAGGATCACCGAGTTACGGATGATGATGCCTGCCAGCGCCAGAATGCCGAGGATCGCCACGAAGCCCATGGGCGTCCCCGTGGGCACCAGCGCCAGGACCACCCCGATCACCCCCAGCGGCGCCACGCTGACCACCAGGAACAGCTTCTGGGTGCTGTGCAACTGGATCATCAGGAAGGTCGCCATGAGGAACAGCATCAACGGAATGACCTTGCGAATCGGCCCCTGGGCCTTGGCACTCTCCTCCACCGTACCGCCGGTTTCCACTTGATAGCCGACCGGCAACTTGCTGGCGAACTCGTCGATGCTCGGTTTGAGCTGGGCCACCAGGTCGGTGGGCTGTATATCGCCATTGACCGAAGACTTGATGGTGATGGTCGGTTTCCGGTCGCGGCGCCACACCAGCGGTTGCTCCAGCTCGTAGCGCACCGTGGCGAACGCCAGCAGCGGAATCGAGGTGCCGCTTGGGGTAACGATCTGCAGGTTTTGCAACGTGTCCGGCGAGCCCCGCTCACTGTCCACGGCGCGAGCGATGACATTCACCAGGTAGATGTTGTCGTTCACCTGCGTCACCGGTGCACCGCTGACGATGCTGTTCATCACATTGGCCACGTCCTCGGAAGACAGGCCCAACTGGCGCGCCTTGTCCTGGGCGATTTCCACCCGCAGCACCTTGCCGGGCTCGTTCCAGTCGAAGATCATCTCGCCGATGTGCTCGTTGCTGTCGAGCAAGGTGGCCAGGTCGATGGCATGCTTGCGCACCATGTCGATGTCCGGGCCACTGACCCGGTACTGCATCGGCCGCCCCACCGGCGGGCCCATTTCCAGTGACTGGACGTTGGTGCCGATGCCGACGAACTCTTCGTGCAGAATCTTCTGCAGGCGCGCCATCATTCCCGCGCGCTCCTCGAAGCCTTTGCTGACGATCACCAACTGGGCGTAGTAGGGGTTCTGCAGCTGCTGGTCCAGTGGCAGGTAGAAGCGAATGGCGCCCTCGCCGATGTAGGTGCTCCAGTGCACCAGGTCCGGGTCGTCCTTGATGCGCGCCTCAAAACGGTCGACCACCTTGCGTGTCTCTTCGATCGAGGCGTTTTGCGGCAGGTTGAGGTCGACCAGGATTTCCGGACGGTCCGAGGACGGGAAGAACTGGTTTTGCACGAACCGCAAGCAGAACAGCGAGAGGGCGAACAGCAGGATCGTACCAATGATGGTCAGCCAGCGATGGCGCATGCACCACACCAGCCCACCTTCGAACGCCCGCCCGACCCGGCCAGGCTCGGCCTCATGCGCCTTGAGCTTCTCAGCCTTGAGAATATGCACACCCAGCACCGGTGCGAAGAACACCGCCACCACCCAGGATACGATCAGGGCCACGGCGATCACCGCGAACAAGGTGTAGGTGTACTCACCGGCCGAACTGCCATTGAGGCCGATCGGCACGAAGCCGGCCACGGTCACCAAGGTGCCGGTAAGCATGGGGAATGCCGTCGAGGTGTAGGCGAACGTCGCCGCCTGCTCCTTGGTATCGCCCAGTTCCAGCCGCGTGACCATCACCTCCACGGTGATCATCGCATCGTCCACCAGCAACCCCAGGGCAATGATCAGTGCGCCCAGCGAGATCCGCTGCATGGTGATGCCGCTGTACTCCATGAACACGAAGACCATGGCCAGCACCAGCGGGATCGAACAGGCCACCACCAGCCCGGCGCGAATCCCCAGACTGACGAAACTCACCGCCAGGACGATCACCACCGCTTCGAACAGGGCGCTGGTGAAGCCTCCCACGGCCTCCTTCACCACCACCGCCTGGTCAGACACGGTGTGCACGCCAACGCCCACCGGCAGGTCGTTGATCACGCTGTCCATCTTCTGTCTCAGCGCAGCACCGAACACCTGCATGTTGCCGCCCGCCTTCATGCCGATCGCAAGGCCAATGGCGGGCTGGCCGTTGTAGCGGAACATCGGTGACGGTGGGTCGACGTAGCCGCGCTCGATATCGGCAATATCACTCAGGCGGAAGAAGCGGTCGTTGATGCGCAGGTTGACCGTCTGCAGGTCTTTCTCCGAGGCGAACTGCCCGGTGGTACGTACCGAAATGCGCTCAGGTCCAGCCTCGATCACCCCGGCCGGGGTCACCGCGTTCTGCTGTTGCAGGGCCTGCATGACCTGGCGCTGGTCGATGCCCAGGGCCGCCAGCTTGCGCGTGGAGAACTTCAGGTAGAGCACTTCGTCCTGGGTGCCGATCAGCTCGATCTTGCCGATGTTGGGCACCTCGCGCACCTGGGCGCGGGTTTGTTCCACGTAGTCGCGCAACTGACGATGGGTCAGGCCGTCCGCGGTAAAGGCGTAGATCGAGCCGTACACGTCACCGAACTCGTCGTTGAACGCCGGCCCCTGGATGCCTTGCGGGAACTGGCCGCGGATATCCTGGATCTTCTTGCGCACCTGGTACCAGATTTCCGGGATGTCGGGCGCCTTGGTGGTGTCGCGCAAGTAGACGTAGACGGTGGACTCGCCGGGGCGGGTGTAGCTCTTGGTGTAATCGAGGGAGTCGAGCTCCTCGAGTTTCTTCTCGATGCGGTCGGTGATCTGGTAGAGCGTTTCGTCCTGGGTCGCACCTGGCCAGCGGGTCTGGATCACCATGGTCTTGATGGTGAACGACGGGTCCTCCTCACGTCCCAGGTTGAAGTAGGAAAAAATGCCCATCAGCAGGCCGACGAACATCAGGTACCAGACGAACGACTGGTGACGCAGCGCCCATTCGGAGAGGTTGAAGCTTCCTTTCATTGTGAATCCTCGGCGAATGTGACCTTCTGGCCAGGCTTGAGACTGTTTACGCCGGCGGTGACAACACGCTCGCCGGGTTGCACGCCGGAGGCCAGCACGATGCTGTCGTCCGTGCGCTCGATCAACTTCACGTCACGCATCGCAACCGTTTTCTGCTGCGGGTCGATCACCCACACTTGCGTCTTGCCCTCGTGCTCCAGCAGCGCACTGCGGGGCAGCTCGCTGCGCGGGGTAATCGCCGAGGTCAGGGTGACGCTGATCGCGGTCCCCAGATGGAAGGCACTCGGCGTGCTGGCCAGGGTCAGGCGGGCGCGCCGGGTGCGGGTGGCAGCATCGGCCTGGGGCCCCAGTTCGCGCAGGGTGGCGGTGGTATTGATGCTGCTGTCCAGCTGCGAGGCGACCGTGAAGGTGAGGTCCTTGGTCAGCGCTTCGGCAATGCCGATCGGCAGGTCGATCACCGCTTCCTTGACGTCCGGGCGGGCCAGGGTGACCACGGGCTGGCCCGCTGTCACCGTCTGCCCGGCCTCGGCCTGCCAGTTGGTGATGACCGCCGCATGGTCGGTGCGCAGCGTGCTGTAGTCGAGCTGGTCGCGGGCCTGGCTGAGGGCCGAGCGGGCCTGCTCCAGGCTGGCGCTGGTGGTTTTCAGGTCAGTCTGGGCAATGTCCAGCTGTGCCTGGGCGCCGACGCCGCGGTCATACAGCTGTTGCTGACGACGGGCATTGGCCTGGGCGTTGATCCATTGCGCCTGGATCTTGGCCAGGTCGCCCTCGGCGGCACGCAGCTGGTTCTGTTGATCGGTCGGGTCGAGTGTAGCCAACGTATCGCCAGGTTTTACCTGGGCACCCACGTCGAGCCAGCGGCGGGCGATGCGCCCTGATACACGAAAGCCCAGGGTGCTTTCAAAGCGCGCCTGGATAGTCCCGGCGAAGCGCCCCAGATCCGACTGATCCTGAGCTTCGACCAGGGTCGAAAGCACCGGTCGTACGGCGTCGGCGGGTGCTTCTTCCTTGCCACAGGCCGTCAGCAGCACGCCGGTCGCAAGCACAAACAGCATCCGCTTCATGGTGCGGCTCCTCCATCCTTGGCATCGACCATTTGCACCTGCATGCCCGGATGCAACAGCTGGCCGCCACTGACCACGACGGTCTCACCCCCTTTGATGCCTTGGGCGATGACGACCTTGCCGGTGAGGTAGCGGGCAACCTGAACCTTGCGCAATTCAACCTTGTCGTCCTCACCCACTACCCATACGCCAGGCTCGTGCACGTCCTTGGTCAGCGCCGACCAGGGCAGCTCGATGCTCGGCCGCCCCTGGGCATTGGCCGTGGCGGTCACGGGTGAGCCAAGCTGCATGGCCGGGGGTACGTTGCGCAAGGAAACCTTGACCTGCACCGTGCCGCTTTGCGCCGACACGGTCGGCGTGATTTCACGAACGAAGCCCTGGGCCTGGACCTTGGGGTTGTCCAGCAGGCTGACGACTACCCCAGCGTCGCTGGGCGGTGCTACCAGTAGCGATTCATAGACGTTGAACACGGCGTCGCGGTCGCCATCGCGGGCAAGGCTGAAGATCGGCATGGTCGCCTGGACCACTTGCCCGACCTCGGCCTGGCGCTCGGTGATCACGCCATCGGCTTCGGACACCAACGCGGTGTAGCTCAGTTGCTCGTTGGCATTGGCCAGTTGCGCCTGGGCGGCCTTGAGTGCGCTCTGGTTGCTGCGCAGCGCCGCCTCGGCGGAATCGTATTCGCTTTGGCTGGTGTAGCCCTTGGGCAGGAGTTTCTGTTGCCGCACGAACGCCGCGCTGGCCTGGGTCACCCTTGCCTGGGCGGCGAAGACCTCGGCCTTGGCCGAGTCGACGTTGTTCTGCAGGTCTTTCGGGTCGAGTCGGGCCAGCACCTGGTTGGCCTTGACGTGATCGCCCACGTCGACGCTGCGCGAGATGATCTTGCCACCCACGCGGAATGACAGGTCGGTTTGCACCCGCGCCTGCACGTCGCCGGTGAGGGTCACCTTGGCCGCGAAATCAGTGGGTTGAACTTGAAGCACACCGACCCGGGGCTTGGGTTCCGGTGGATGTTCCTTGCTACACCCCGTGAGCAAGTACAGCAGACCCATGCCTGCCAGTAACAATGGACGCGTCACCCTCATGCAGGCTCCTAAGCTTGCGCGCAAAACAATTCGAAAAGTTGCGACTGTTAGCGTAGATCAGGGTTCCACAAACGGCACTGACAAGGATCAGTTGGTCTTTGATGGTGGGCAGGAGATTGCAGGCCAGCGCGAGCACTGTGGGAGCCGGCTTGCCGGCGATGAGGCCAGGGCAGGCGAAAGACCGTTATTGCCCTATCGCCGGCAAGCCGGCTCCCACAGGAAATCGCGTCAGCTTTTAGAAATTTGCTCCCACAAGGTACATCATCGCTTTCAAAGCCTTTGATGTACCTGTGGGAGCAGCCGATCAGGCCGACGCAGCAGCGGGCGCTGGGCGCTTGATCTGGGGTTGCGACACGTTGGCTGCAGCACCTTCCTCGATGGCCTGCTGGATCGCCTTGCGACGACGCTCTTCGGCCCGGCGGCTGAAGAACCAGACAAAGAAGGTCACCAACGACACCGACAGCAGGATCAAGCTGGCCACGGCGTTGATCTCCGGCTTCACGCCCAGGCGTACAGCGGAGAACACTTCCATCGGCAAGGTGGTCGAGCCTGGCCCGGACACGAAGCTGGCCAGTACCAGGTCATCCAGCGACAGGGCGAACGACATCATGCCGCCCGCCGCCAGTGACGGCGCGATCATCGGGATGGTGATCAGGAAGAACACCTTCCACGGCTTGGCACCCAGGTCCATGGCCGCTTCCTCGATCGACAGGTCCAGCTCACGCAGGCGTGCCGACACCACCACCGCCACGTAGGCCGCGCAGAACGTGGTGTGGGCGATCCAGATGGTGACGATGCCACGCTCCTGCGGCCAGCCGATCATCTGCGCCATGGCCACGAACAGCAGCAACAGCGACAGACCGGTAATCACCTCGGGCATCACCAGCGGCGCGGTGACCAGGCCGCCGAACAGCGTGCGGCCCTTGAAGCGGGTGACCCGGGTCAGCACGAAGGCTGCCAGGGTGCCCAGCGCCACTGCGGCCACCGCCGTGTAGCAGGCGATCTCCAGCGAGCGCATCACCGAACCCATCAGCTGGGTGTTGTCGAGCAGGCCGACGTACCACTTGATCGACCAGCCGCCCCACACCGTCACCAGTTTCGAGGCGTTGAACGAGTAGATCACCAGGATCAGCATCGGCAGGTAGATGAACAGCAAGCCGAGCACCAGCATCAGCTTGGAAAAACTGAAGCGCTTCATGCCCTGCCCTCCATTTCTTTGGCCTGGCTGCGGTTGAACAGCAGGATCGGCACGATCAGGATCGCCAGCATCACCACTGCCAGGGCAGAAGCCACCGGCCAGTCACGGTTGTTGAAGAACTCTTGCCACAGCACCTTACCGATCATCAGGGTTTCCGGGCCGCCGAGCAGTTCAGGAATCACGAACTCGCCCACCACCGGGATGAACACCAGCATGCAGCCGGCGATGATGCCGTTCTTCGACAGCGGCACGGTGATTTTCCAGAAGCTGTTGAAGGTGCTCGAACCCAGGTCCGATGCGGCTTCGAGCAGGCTCTGATCGTGCTTCACCAGGTTGGCGAACAGCGGCAGGATCATGAACGGCAGGTACGAATAGACCACGCCGATGTACACCGCCAGGTTGGTGTTGAGGATCTGCAGCGGCTGGTCGATCAGCCCAATCCACATCAGGAAGCCGTTGAGCAGGCCGTTGTTGCTGAGGATGCCCATCCAGGCATAGACGCGGATCAGGATCGCGGTCCAGGTCGGCATCATGATCAGCAGCAGCAGGACCGTCTGGGTTTCCTTCTTGGCGTTGGCAATGGCGTAGGCCATCGGGTAGCCGATCAGCAGGCACAGGAGGGTGCTGATGAACGCCATCTTCAACGAGCCCAGGTAGGCCGAGATGTACAGTTCGTCCTCGGTCAGCAGGCCATAGTTGGCCAGGTTCAGCACCAGCTGGATCTTGTCCTCGACGTAGCTGTAGATCTCGGTGTAGGGCGGGATCGCCACGTCTGCTTCGGCAAAGCTGATCTTCAAGACGATGAAGAACGGCAGCATGAAGAACAGGAACAGCCAGATGAACGGCACGCCGATCACCAGGTGCCGCCCCTCCGGGGTAAGGCGCTGGAACGCTCGCTTGAGCTTGCGAAGTTTCATGACCGCAGTACCACGCCGCTGTCGTCTTCCCACCACACGTACACTTCATCGCCCCAGGTTGGCCGGGTGCCCTGGCGCTCGGCGTTGGCGACGAACGACTGGACCACCTTGCCGCTTGGCAGCTCGACGTAGAACACCGAGTGGCCACCGAGGTAGGCGATGTCGTGGACCTTGCCGCGCGACCAGTTGTGCTCGCAGGTCGGTTGCTGGGTGGTGACCAGCATCTTCTCAGGGCGCAGGGCGTAGGTGATGTGCTTGTCTTCCACCGACGTGGTGATGCCGTGGCCGACGTAGATCTTGCGCTCCAGCTCCGGGCTGGCAATGATCGCGTGGCCTTCGGCGTCGTCGACCACTTCACCTTCGAACAGGTTGACGTTGCCGATGAACTCGCACACCAGGCGGCTGGTGGGGGTCTCGTAGATGTCCACCGGCGAGCCGATCTGGGCGATCCAGCCCAGGTGCATGATGGCGATGCGCTGGGCCATGGTCATGGCCTCTTCCTGGTCGTGGGTCACCATCACGCAGGTCACGCCCACGCGCTCGATGATCTCCACCAGCTCCAGCTGCATCTGCGAGCGCAGTTTCTTGTCCAGGGCGCCCATCGGCTCATCGAGCAGCAGCAGTTTCGGGCGTTTGGCCAGCGAACGGGCCAGGGCCACGCGCTGGCGCTGGCCACCGGAGAGCTGGTGCGGCTTGCGCTTGGCGTACTGGGTCATGTGCACCAGCTTGAGCATCTCGGCCACGCGGGCGTCGATCTCGGCCTTGGGCATCCGGTCCTGCTGCAGGCCGAAGGCGATGTTCTGCGCCACGGTCATGTGCGGGAACAGCGCGTAGGACTGGAACATCATGTTGATCGGCCGCTCGTAGGGCGGCATGTCGGTGATGTCGACGCCATCGAGCAAGATCCGCCCTTCAGTCGGGCGCTCGAAACCGGCCAGCATCCGCAGCAAGGTCGATTTGCCGGAACCGGAGCCACCCAGCAGGGCGAAGATCTCGCCTTTGCGGATTTCCAGGGACACATCGTCCACGGCTACCGTTTCGTCGAACTTTTTTGTGACCCGGTCGATTTTGACCAGCACCTGCTTGGGTTGCTGGCCACCCTCGAGGGCTTTCTTATAGGCACCGGAGGCAACTGCCATGAGTGAAACTCCCAACAAGATTTTGTTGCCCGCCGCGCTTGAGTGGCGGGCCTGGATTGTTACTTGCCCGACTTGACCTTGGTCCAGCTGCGGGTCATCAAACGTTGCACCTTGGGTGGCAACTCACTGTTGACGAACATCTTGTCCAGCACTTCCTGCGGTGGGTATACCGCGGCGTCAGTCCTCACGGCCTGGTCCATCAGGTCGCCAGCCTTGGGGTTCGGGTTGGCGTAACCGACGTAATCACTGACCTGGGCGATAACCTCAGGCTTCAGCAAATAGTTGATGAAGGCGTGGGCCTCCTTGACGTTCTTGGCGTCCTTGGGAATCGCCAGCACGTCGAACCAGAGGTTGCCGCCTTCCTTGGGAATCGCGTAGGCCAGGTTCACGCCCTTCTTCGCTTCTTCAGCACGGGCCTTGGCCTGGAACACATCGCCGGAGAAACCTGCCGCGACGCAGATGTCGCCGTTGGCCAGGTCGGTGATGTACTTGGACGAGTGGAAGTAGGTCACGTAGGGGCGAACCGCCAGGAGCTTCTTCTCGGCCTTTTCATAGTCCTTGGCGTCGGTGCTGTTGGGGTTCAGCCCCATGTAGTTGAGCACCGCCGGCAGCATCTCGTCGGCCGAGTCGAGGAAGGCCACGCCGCACTTGGAGAGCTTCTTCATGTTCTCGGGCTCGAACAGCACCGCCCACGAGTCGATGGTGTCCACGCCCAGCGCGGCCTTCACCTTGTCGACGTTGTAGCCGATGCCGTTGGTGCCCCACAGGTAGGGCACGGCGTACTGGTTACCCGGATCGTTCTTTTCCAGGCGTTTCATCAGCGCCGGGTCCAGGTTGGAATAGTTTGGCAGCAGGCTCTTGTCGAGCTTCTGGAACGCGCCCGCCTTGATCTGCTTGCCAAGGAAATGGTTGGACGGCACCACCACGTCATAGCCGGTGTTGCCGGCCAGCAGTTTGCCTTCCAGGGTTTCGTTGGAATCGAAGACGTCCTGCACAGGCTTGATGCCCGTGGCTTTCTCGAAGTCCGCGAGTGTGGTCGGGCCGATGTAATCGGACCAGTTGTACAAATGCACCGTAGGCGCCGCTTGGACGCTGCATGCCAGCGTCAGGCCCGCTCCAGCCATCAAGGCCTTGCGTAAAACAGAAATAGACAAGTGGGTGGTCCTCACAATCAGTGCCTTGGTAACGGCGCAGTGCTGCCGCGCAGGAAAAACCGGCGCGCAACTTACCTTCGCAGCTTCAATGCCGCAATCATCAATTGCCATTCACTGGCTCTGGGCCGGCAACCCCCGGCCCAGAGATGTTGCATCAGGCTTACTTGCCCGACTTGATCTTGGTCCAGCTGCGGGTGATATCGCGCTGGGCCTTGGCTTCAGGAGCCGCGATCGCGTACAGCTGCTTCTTCACTTCAGCTGGCGGATAGATGCTCGGGTCGCTGGTGATGTCCTTGTCGACGAACTGAGTGGCAGCAGCGTTGCCATTCGGGAAGCGCACGGCGTTGGTGATCTCGGCCATGATTTCCGGCTGCATCAGGAAGTCCATGAACTTGTAGGCAGCTTCTTTATGCTCGGCATCCTTGGGGATGGCGACCATGTCGTAGAAGGTACCGGCACCTTCTTTCGGAATGATGTAGTCGACCTTGACCTTGTCGCCGGCTTCGTGGGCGCGGGCCTTGGACTGCTCCAGGTCACCCGAGTAGCCGACGGCTACACAGATGTCGCCGTTGGCCATGTCGCCAATGTACTTGGACGAGTGGAAGTAGGTGATCGAAGGACGGATGCTGAGGAACAGGTCTTCGGCCGCCTTCAGGTCTTCTTTCTTGGTGCTGTTGGTTGGCTTGCCCAGGTAGTGCAGCGCGGCCGGGATCATTTCGGTCGGCGCATCCAGGAAGCTCACGCCGCAGCTCTTGAGCTTGGCGATGTTCTCAGGCTTGAACACGGCGTCCCACGAGTCGATCTTGTCCACGCCCAGCACGGCCTTGATCTTCTCCGGGTTGTAACCGATGCCGATCGAGCCCCACATGTACGGGAAGGCGTGCTTGTTGCCCTGGTCGCTGGCGTCACCGACGGCCTTGAGCAGGTCTTCGTCGAGGTTCTTCCAGTTCGGCAGCTTGGAGCGGTCCAGCTCCTCATAGACGCCGGCCTTGATCTGCTTGGCCAGGAAGTTGTTGGACGGCACGACGACGTCATAACCCGACTTGCCCGCCAGCAGCTTGGCTTCCAGGGTTTCGTTGCTGTCGAAAACGTCGTACTTGACCTTGATACCTGTCTGTTTCTCGAACTTGGCGATGGTGTCCGGAGCGATGTAGTCCGACCAGTTGTAGACGTTCAATACTTTGTCTTCAGCCTGAACAGCAGTAGCCATGGCACCCATCAGGGCTGCGGCCAGCAACGTCTTGCCCATTTTATTCATGCGTCATGCTCCAGATTTTTTTGATTAGCCATCCGTTCAGCAGCCAGGTCCCGCAGTACACGCGTTGGGCGACTGAAACAGTCGCTAGTCTGGCAAGTTACAAGGCGCTGTTTCAAGGAAAGCAGCCCCTTGTAACCAACTAATGTCACAACGCTAGCCTAGCAAAGGCTCAACGGATCGCTTCGAGGGTCAGATCCAGGCACTTGCGCGCCTTTTCCACCAGCTCGTCGACCTCCGCATGGCTGATCACCAGGGGTGGTGCAATGATCATGGTGTCGCCCACCGCGCGCATGATCAGGCCGTTTTCGAAGCAGAAGTTGCGGCACACCATGCCCACGCCCTTGCCTTCGTAGCGGCTGCGGGTGGCCTTGTCCTTGACCAGCTCGATCGCACCGAGCAGGCCCAGGCCGCGAACCTCTCCCACCAGCGGGTGGTCCTGCAGTTCCCGCAGACGTTTTTGCAAGTAGGGTGCCACTTCCGTGCGTGCGTGCTCGACAATCTTCTCGTCGCGCAGGATGCGCAGGTTTTCCAGGCCCACGGCCGCTGCCACCGGGTGCCCGGAGTAGGTGAAGCCGTGGTTGAAGTCGCCGCCTTCGCTGAGCACGTTGGCCACCGTGTCACGCACGATCACACCGCCCATGGGGATGTAACCGGAGGTAAGACCCTTGGCGATGGTCATCAGGTCGGGCTTGAGGTCGTAGTAGTCGGAGCCGAACCACTCGCCGGTACGGCCAAAGCCGCAGATCACTTCGTCGGCGACGAACAGGATGTCGTACTTGGCGAGGATCTCCTTGACCTTCGGCCAGTAGGTATCCGGTGGGATGATCACCCCGCCCGCACCCTGGATCGGCTCGGCGATGAAGGCGGCGACGTTGTCTTCGCCCACTTCCAGGATCTTCTTCTCCAGCTGCTCGGCTGCCCACACCCCGAATTCGTCCGGGGTCATGTCGCCGCCTTCGCCGAACCAGTACGGCTGCGGGATGTGCACGATGCCCGGAATCGGCAGGCCACCCTGCTCATGCATGCCACTCATGCCGCCCAGGCTCGCGCCGGCGACGGTGGAGCCGTGATAGCCGTTGATGCGGCCGATGATGGTCTGTTTCTGCGGCTTGCCCTTGAGCGCCCAGTAATGGCGGACCATGCGCAGCACGGTGTCGTTGCCTTCGGACCCGGAACCGGTGAAGAACACGTGGGTCATGCCCTCGGGGGCGACGTCGGAGATGGCCTTGGCCAACTCCAGTGCCGGCGGGTGCGCGGTCTGGAAGAACAGGTTGTAGTACGGCAGCTCGCGCATCTGCTTCTCGGCAGCCTGCACCAGCTCTTCGCGGCCATAGCCGACCGCCACGCACCACAGGCCGGCCATGCCATCGAGGATCTTGTTCCCCTCGCTGTCCCACAAATGCACACCCTGGGCCTTGGTAATGATGCGCGGCCCCTTCTCCTTCAGCTGCTTGTAGTCACTGAAGGGTGCAAGGTGGTGCTCGCCGCTCAGGGTTTGCCATTCACGGGTTTGCGGGTTTTTGACGCTCATGTGCTTCTCCAGGGTCCGCAGGCCGCCGGAGGGCGGCCTCAGGGGGTTGATCACACAGCAAACAGCAGGAACTCACGCTCCCAGGAGCTGATGACACGCTTGAAGTTCTCATGCTCGGCGCGCTTGGTGGCGACGTAGCCGGTGATGAATTTCTTGCCCAGGTACTGGGTCAGCGCACGGCTGATCTCCATGCGCTCCAGGGCATCTTCGATGGTCAGCGGCAGGCGCAGGTTGCGCCGCTCGTAGCCACGACCCACGACCGGAGCGCTGGCTGCGATGCCTTCGACCATGCCGATGTAGCCACACAACAGGCTCGCGGCAATGGCCAGGTAAGGGTTGGCGTCGGCGCCCGGCAGGCGGTTCTCGACACGGCGGTTCTGCGGGCCGGCATCCGGTACGCGCAGGCCGACGGTACGGTTCTCCTCGCCCCACTCGACGTTCACCGGTGCCGACGTGTCAGGCAGGAAGCGGCGGAACGAGTTGACGTTGGGGGCGAACAGCGGCAGCGCCTCGGGAATGAATTTCTGCAGGCCACCGATGTGGTGCAGGAACAGTTCGCTCATGCTGCCGTCTTCATTGCTGAAGATGTTCTTGCCGGTGGTCGCGTCGACCACGCTCTGGTGCAGGTGCATGGCACTGCCCGGCTCGCCGGTCATCGGCTTGGCCATGAAGGTGGCGGCCACGTTGTGCTTGAGCGCCGCCTCGCGCATGGTGCGCTTGAACACCAGGATCTGGTCGGCCAGGTGCAGGGCGTTGCCGTGACGGAAGTTGATCTCCATCTGCGCCGTGCCGTCTTCGTGGATCAGCGTGTCGAGGTCCAACTGCTGCAGTTCGCACCAGTCGTAGACATCCTCGAACAGCGGGTCGAATTCGTTGGCCGCTTCGATGGAGAACGACTGGCGGCCTGTTTCCGGGCGGCCCGAGCGGCCTACCGGCGGTTGCAGCGGGAAGTCCGGGTCTTCGCTGCGCTTGGTCAGGTAGAACTCCATCTCTGGCGCGACGATCGGCTGCCAGCCCTTGTCGGCATAGAGCTTGAGGACTTTCTTGAGGACGTTGCGCGGCGACAGTTCGACCGGGTTGCCCTTCTTGTCGTAGGTGTCGTGGATGACTTGCGCGGTCGGCTCGATGGCCCAGGGCACGAGGAACACAGCGTCTTCGTCGGGCCGGCAGATCATGTCGATGTCGGCCGGATCGAGCAGTTCGTAGTAGATGTCGTCGTCGACATAGTCGCCGGTCACGGTCTGCAGCAGCACGCTCTCGGGCAGGCGCATGCCTTTTTCGGCGATGAACTTGTTGGTCGGCGAGATCTTGCCGCGAGTGATGCCGGTCAGGTCACTGATCAGGCATTCGACTTCGGTGATCTTGTGCTCTTTCAACCAATCGGTGAGCTGGTCGAGGTTGTTACTCATAGATACCTCAGGAGGTAATGTGGTCCGCGCATTGATTCTGGATGGAGTGGATTGCTAAAGCAAAAACACTCACGCAGAAGCACAGTGGATACACTGGAAACGAGCGTGTCCGTAATGAGTTAGAAAGGCACGAAGACAAGAAGCGCAGCGAAATAACGCTACGAGGTGAGGTCCGGGCGCGCAAACCGTCAATTATTGCGGCCAGGGCGACCACAACGCAGTTGATGCTTGCAGGAACGACAGGGATACCCGAGCGCACTGCATAGGCAGCGCTTTCAGGTCGCGACAAGCGGACCATGTGACCCTCGTATTATTGTGTTCTGGGTTGAGGCCGAGCTTAGCCTTGTTCATTTTTTTACACAACACCTCCGTAAAAAATAAAACACGGCGTGTCGGAGATAGCCCTTGGCGGCGGAAATAGCGGATAATGGCACGCCCAGATATGCAGCAAATCTGCCGTCGATGTGCCATTTCAGGGCATCATGGGGTTGGCTTGACATCAGTAGGGCTTTTCGATTGACTGGTCTTGCAAGCCCCCCTTGATTGATATTTTTAACAACAAAGGTGTTGCATCATGTCGGTACCCCCGCGTGCCGTTCAGCTTAACGAAGCGAACGCGTTCCTTAAGGAACATCCTGAGGTTCTCTACGTTGACCTTCTGATTGCAGATATGAATGGTGTGGTGCGTGGCAAGCGCATAGAGCGCACCAGCCTCCACAAGGTTTACGAGAAAGGCATCAACCTGCCTGCCTCCCTCTTCGCCCTGGACATCAACGGTTCTACCGTCGAAAGCACCGGGCTTGGTCTGGACATCGGTGATGCCGACCGCATCTGCTACCCGATTCCCGGCACCCTCTCCAACGAACCCTGGCAGAAGCGCCCTACCGCGCAGCTGCTGATGACCATGCACGAAATCGAAGGTGAGCCGTTCTTCGCCGACCCGCGTGAAGTGTTGCGCCAGGTGGTGAGCAAGTTCACCGACATGGGCCTGACCATCTGCGCCGCGTTCGAGCTGGAGTTCTACCTGATCGACCAGGAGAACGTGAATGGCCGCCCGCAGCCGCCACGCTCGCCGATCTCGGGCAAGCGCCCGCAGTCGACCCAGGTGTACCTGATCGACGACCTCGACGAATACGCCGACTGCCTCCAGGACATCCTCGAAGGTGCCAAGGAGCAAGGCATTCCGGCCGATGCCATCGTCAAGGAAAGCGCCCCGGCGCAGTTCGAAGTCAACCTGCACCACGTCGCCGACCCGCTCAAGGCCTGTGACTACGCCGTTCTGCTCAAGCGGTTGATCAAGAACATCGCCTACGACCATGAAATGGACACCACCTTCATGGCCAAGCCCTACCCGGGCCAGGCAGGCAACGGCCTGCATGTACACATTTCCGTGCTGGACAAAGATGGCAACAACATCTTCACCAGCGAGGATCCCGAGCAGAACGCCGCGCTACGTCATGCTGTCGGCGGTGTGCTCGAGACCCTGCCCGCGTCCATGGCGTTCCTTTGCCCGAACGTCAACTCGTACCGCCGTTTCGGCGCGCAGTTCTACGTACCGAACGCGCCGAGCTGGGGCCTGGACAACCGCACCGTGGCCCTGCGCGTGCCGACCGGTTCGCCGGATGCCGTGCGCCTTGAGCACCGTGTGGCGGGTGCCGACGCCAACCCGTACCTGATGATGGCGGCCGTGCTGGCCGGCGTGCACCATGGCCTGACCAACAAGGTCGAGCCCGGTGAGCCGATCGAAGGCAACTCGTACGAGCAGCTGGAGCAGAGCCTGCCGAACAACCTGCGCGATGCCCTGCGCGAGTTGGACGACAGCGAGATTCTCAACAAGTACATCGATCCGAAGTACATCGACATTTTCGTCGCGTGCAAGGAAAGCGAGCTGGAGGAGTTCGAGCACTCGATCTCCGACCTCGAGTACAACTGGTATCTGCACACTGTGTAAATGAAAACGCCGCCCTCTGGGGCGGCGTTTTTCATTCCGGACCGTGTCGCCTTCTTCGCGGGACAAGCCCGCTCCCACAGGTACAGCGCTGAGTCTCTGGCCTATGGGGTACTTGTGGGAGCGGGCTTGCCCCGCGAAAGGGCCGGCCCAGGCGCTCCACCTACAACGGTTTCTCGAAAATCTTCGAATTTCGCTGGTAGTTGTACAGCGAAGCCCGCGCCGCCGGCAGTCGCTCCACGCCACTGGGCGCAAAGCCACGCTCACGGAACCAGTGCGCAGTCCGCGTGGTAAGCACGAACAGCGTATTCAAGCCCAACTGCCGCGCCCGGCCCTCGATGCGCTCGAGCAGCTCATCCCCGCGCCTGCCATGGCGGTATTCCGGGCTCACCGCCAAACAGGCCAGCTCACCCGCCTGCGAATCGGCAATCGGATACAACGCCGCACAAGCGATGATCATGCCTTCGCGCTCGACCACGCTGAACTGCTCGATCTCCCGCTCCAGCACCTCACGCGAGCGCCGTACCAGGATTCCCTGCTCTTCCAATGGGCTGATCAGCTCCAGCAAGCCACCGACATCCTCGATGGTCGCCTCGCGCACCACTTCGAACTGCTCCTGCGACACCAGCGTACCGCCGCCACCGCGGGTGAACAGCTCGGTGAGCAGGGCGCCGTCCTCGGCATAGCTGACGATATGGCTACGGGCCACGCCGCCCTTGCACGCCTCGGCCGCCGCATCCAGCAACTCGCCTTGATAATCGCTGCCCAGCCGCGCCAGGTGCGGGCCGATCTGCTGCGGACGCAGTTCACGCACCAGCTTGCCCTGCTCGTCCAGCAAGCCAGGCTCGGCGCCGAACAGCAGCAATTTGTCGGCACCCAGCTCGATGGCGGCGCGGGTGGCCACGTCTTCGCAGGCCAGGTTGAAGATCTCGCCGGTAGGCGAGTAACCCAGCGGCGACAGCAGCACGATGGAACGCTCGTCGAGCAGGCGGCTGATGCCTTTGCGGTCGATGCGGCGCACTTCGCCGGTATGGTGGTAGTCCACCCCTTCGAGCACGCCGATAGGACGCGCGGTCACCAGGTTGCCGCAGGCCACGCGCAGGCGTGAGCCCTGCATCGGCGATGCGGCGATGTCCATCGACAGGCGCGCCTCGATGGCCAGGCGCAATGCCCCTACTGCATCGATCACGCAGTCCAGCGTGGCGGCATCGGTGATGCGCATGCCACGGTGGTAATGCGGGGTGAGGCCACGGGCCGCCAGGCGGCTCTCGATCTGCGGCCGCGAACCATGCACCAGCACCAGGCGCACGCCAAGGCTGTGCAGCAGCACCAGGTCGTGAACGATATTGCCGAAATTCGGGTGTTCCACCCCATCGCCGGGGAGCATGACGACGAAGGTGCAATCGCGATGGGCATTGATGTACGGGGAGGCATGACGCAGCCAGTTGACGTAATCGGGCATGACAGGGCCTGTGGATAAAGTGGACGGAGAACGGTAGATGACACAGCGTTCAGGATCATCGTCGGAACAGGCTTGCGGTCACGCGCGGTCTCCTCTAGGCAACAACGAATCAGCAGGGTGGACGTTTAATGAAGGCAATAGTGCCGGATCAGGTCACGCAATAGACGCACGGTAGGCTCGATTCGTGACATTTCCAGGTATTCGCCGGGCTGGTGGGCACAGGCGATATCACCGGGGCCGAGCACGATGGTCTGGCAACCCAGCTGCTGAAGATAAGGTGCCTCGGTGCCGAACGCCACCGCTTCGGCGCGATGCCCGGTCAGGCGTTCGGCCACCTGCACCAGCTCGGCGTCGGCGACCTGCTCGAACGGCGGCACCGCCGGGAACAACGGCGCGTAGTCGATACGAACCTCGTGGCGTTCGGCCACAGGCTGCAGCTTGGCCCGAATGGCCGCGCGCAGCTGCTCCACGTCCATGCCCGGCAGCGGGCGCAGGTCGAACTCCAGGGCGCATTGGCCGCAAATGCGGTTGGGATTGTCACCGCCGTGAATGCAGCCGAAGTTCATGGTTGGCGTGGGCACGCTGAATTGCGGGTTGCGGTAGGTATCCTGCCACTGCCGGCGCAGGCCCATCAGCTCGCCCATCACCGCATGCATGGCCTCCAGGGCGCTGTGGCCCAGGCTTGGGTCCGACGAATGGCCACTGCGCCCGAGGATGTCGATGCGATCCATCAGAATGCCCTTGTGCATGCGGATCGGCTTCAAGCCGGTGGGCTCGCCGATCACCGCCGCACGGCCCAGCGGCCGCCCGGCTTCGGCCAGGGCGCGGGCGCCGGACATCGAGCTTTCTTCATCGCAGGTGGCGAGGATGAGCAGGGGCTGCTTGAAGTCATGCTCGAGCAAGGGGATCACGGCCTCGATGATCAAGGCGAAGAACCCCTTCATGTCACAGCTGCCAAGGCCCACCCAGCGGCCGTCGACCTCGCTCAACTTGAGCGGGTCAGTGGCCCACAGCTGTTCGTCGTAGGGCACCGTGTCGCTATGCCCGGCCAGCACCAGGCCACCGGGACCGGTGCCGCGGCTGGCCAGCAGGTTGAACTTGCCTGGGCTGACCTGCTGGATGTCGCAACTGAAACCCAGGTCGCCCAACCAGCCCGCCAAGAGGTCGATGACCTGGCGGTTGGACTGGTCCAGCGCAGGCTGGGTGCAACTGACCGAGGGCGCGGCGATCAACGCGGCAAACTGGTCTTTGAGCGTGGGCAACGGCATGCGCGTACTCCTCGGAAGCGTTGCCCATCATAGGGCCATCCGCCGTAAGGAATAAACCGTTGCCAGCCCAGTCCTGTAGACTGCACGGCTATCACGCCCTCCCTTCGAGCCTGCGATGCACAAAGAAACCGAACTCAAGCTCCGCGCCAGCCGCGATACCCTCGCCGCCCTGCGCGAGCACCCTCTGCTGAAAAAGCGCAACAAGTCCGGCTGGCAGACCCGCGAACTGCTCAACCAGTACTTCGACACCCCCGAGCGTGACCTTGCCGCCGCCCGTGTCGCCCTGCGCCTGCGCCGCGATGGCGAGGAAGTCATCCAGACCCTGAAGTGCCGTGGCCAGAGCGTCGCCGGCTTGTCCGAGCGCAACGAGTACGAATGGCACCTGGACAAGGTCAAGCTCGACCTGAAAAAGCTCGACGCCACCTGCTGGCCCGAGCAACTGGCCGAACTGGACAAGAAAACCATCAAGCCGCTGTTCACCACCGACTTCACCCGCGAATACGCGGAAATTGCCTGGGGCCGTGGCAAGAGCAAGGTTGTGATCGAGGCCGCACTGGACCAGGGCTTCGTGATTGCCGGCAAGCGCAAGGAAGAAATCTGCGAGCTGGAGCTGGAGCTGCGCGAAGGCGAACCCGAAGCCCTGCTGGAGCTGGCCGCCGAACTGGCCGCCAGCCTGCCACTGATGCCGTGCGACATCAGCAAGGCCGAGCGCGGCTATCGCCTGATGGAGCCGGACAGCTACGAGCTGAGCCTGCCTCACACCGAGCTGGAAGCCGAAATGGCGCTGGACGATGCCTTCACTGCCCTCGCCTGGCAGCTGCTGGGCAGCAGCCAGCGCCTGGCCGAGCAGTACCGCCACAATGGCCACTGGCGCCTGCTGCAGGACTGGGTGCAGTGCCTGGCCGAGCTGCGCGCAGTGGTCGGCAGCCTGGGCCAGGCCGCGCCGCGTGCCACCACCCGCGAACTGCGCGCCAGCCTCGACGCGCTGCTGGAAGACTGGCGCCCGCTGGTGCAAGCCGGCAATGACGACGAAGACATCCGTCGCGCTGCCCCCGAGCAGTTCAGCGATGAGCTCGAGGACGTGCGTTGGGGTCAGTTCTCCCTGGAAACCTCGCGCTGGTTGCTGGCTCGCAGCTGGACCGTCGAGCGCAAGGGCCGCGGCGAGCGCCAGGGCAAGGCACAACTGGCCAGTTGGCTGGCCCATTTGCTGGGCGAGGAAGGCCGGGCGCTGAAGCTGCCGCTGTATACCCAGCGTCCGGAAGACCTGGCCGAGCAGTTGCCGCGTATCGAACAGTTGCTGGTCTGGTTGCGTCATGCACGTCAGGTGCTTGAAGCGCCGCAGATGGACCGCCTGTATGGCGACCTGAAGAAGCTCCACGAGCTGGCGGAGCAACCGCTGTCCGAGGAGCCTGACGCGCTGCTGGAAGCCCGTATCGAACAGGCTCGTGCGATCGATCAGAGCCGTGGCTGGAAGCATCTGCTCAGGGCTTGATACCCGCTGTGCCCCCGTCGCCGGCAAGCCGGCTCCCACAGGAACCCCACAGCCCTGTAGGAGCCGGCTTGCCGGCGATGGGTTCACCGCTTCAATGGCAGGCTGGTGGTGGACTTGATCTCCGACAGCGCCACGATCGAGTTGACCTCCTGAATACCCGGCACGTTCGACAGTTTTTCGAAGAAGAACCGCTCATAGGCTTCGATGTCCGACGTGACGATGCGTAGCAGAAAATCCACCGACCCCATCAGCACATAACACTCCAGCACTTCCTCAAAACCGCGGATCGCCTCGGTAAATTCGGTGAAGTTGGTGCGCCCGTGTGCGTTGAGCTTCACCTCGGCAAAGATCTGCGTGTTCAGGCCCACCTTCTTGCGATCGAGCAAAGTGACCTGCCCCCGAATGACCCCCTCTTCCTTCAGCCGCTGAATGCGGCGCCAGCAAGGCGATTGCGACAGCCCCACACGCTCGGCGATTTGAGCGCTGGACAGCGACGCGTCCGCTTGCAGCAGTTCGAGGATGCGGCGGTCGTAGGCATCCAGATCGCTTTGCATGACCAATTCCTGAATTGATGAGTTTTCGAATAGATCTATTCGCCACCAGGCGAAATTCATCGAATCATAGCGAAAAAAAACCGACTCCAACCTGCAAGAATTTCTCCCACCTTTGCGGAGACCAGCATGAACGCTCTCGAACGCCCCCAACCCCGTACCGATGCCTGGGCCGCCAACGCCAGCCATGCCAACGTGCACTATTGCCTGCAGGCGGAAGCCGAACCGGACAGCCTGTGCCGCGTGCTCAACCTGTTCGCCCTGCAGTTCCTGACCCCACATAGCGTGAGCGTCAGCCAGCAGGATGATCTGCTCGACATCGAAATTGGTATCGGCGGGCTCAGCTGGCATCGGGCCGAGGTCATTGCGCAGAAACTGCGCAACCTGGTGTGTGTGGGAAGTGTCAGCCTGGAGCGTCAGGTGCGAGTGGAGTTGGCGGTGGTCTGATCCGCTGCCGCAAGACTTCGAAACCCTTTACCCCCCAGGAATCACGCCCGCCGGCTAGCCTTGCCCAGGAACTCATCACCTGGCACGGATGCCGCCATGCACACCACGGACGATCGCTCCCTAGACTTGTCGTTACTGCTGGACGCCCTGCAGCGCGACCAGCACCTGGCCGCCCACGATGCCCACCGGGTACTGGAATTCGCCACCGCACACCCTGGCCGCCACCCGCTGGAAACCATCGCCGCACTCAACCTCGAAGACCGCCGCACACCCGGCCAACGGCTGCACCTGGACAGCCTGTGTCAATGGCTCGCCCGCAAAGTCGGCCAACCTTACCTGCGCATCGACCCTTTGCAGCTCGACCTGGTGCAGGTCAACGGGCTGATATCTCCTGCCTTCGCGCGGCGCCACGGCATCTTCATCGTTGCCAGCGATACCCACGGCATCACCGTCGCCAGCGCACAGCCCTACCAGGAGCATTGGCAAGCCGACCTGGGCCGTAGCCTGGGCAAGCCGATCCTGCGTGTGCTGGCCAGCCCGCTGCAGATACGCCAGATGGGCCAGTCGATGCTCCGGCTGGCTCACTCGGTACAAGGCGCACAGCGTCAGCAGCCGGCAAGCTTCGGCGAGCTGGAACAGTTGCTGGACGTGGGCAAGCGCCAGACAGAGCCCGGCGCCGATGATGCGCCTATCGTGCACATCGTCGATTGGCTGCTGCAGTACGCCATCGAGCAACGCGCCAGCGACATTCACCTTGAACCGCGCCGCGATCAAGGACGGCTGCGCTACCGGATAGACGGCCTGCTGCATACCGTCTATGCGTTTCCGGCGAATGTGATGCTGGCGGTGGTCAGCCGTCTGAAGCACCTCGGGCGCATGGATGTGGCGGAAAAACGCCGACCCCAAGATGGCCGGATGAAGAGCCGGCTGTCAGCCGGGGGCGAAGTGGAAATGCGCTTGTCGACCCTGCCGACGCCGTTCGGCGAAAAGCTGGTGCTGCGCCTGTTCGACCCGCTGCAGTTGCAGGAAGACTTCGACCGCCTCGGCCTGGAAGGTGAACAGCTGGCTCAGTGGCGATCACTGCTGCAGCGGCGCCAGGGCATCCTGCTGGTCACAGGCCCCACGGGGTCCGGCAAAACCAGCACGCTTTACGCGAGCCTCAAGCTGTTGGCCACACCGGAGGTCAACCTGTGCACCATCGAAGACCCGATCGAGCGCCTGGAGCCGACCTTCAACCAGCTGCAGGTGCAACCGGCGCTGGACCTGGGCTTTGCCAATGGCGTGCGCGCCATGCTGCGTCAGGACCCGGACATCATCATGATCGGCGAGATCCGCGACCGCGAGACGGCGCTGGTGGCCGTGCAGGCTGCGCTCACCGGGCACCTTGTGCTCTCGACCCTGCACACCAATGACAGCTGTAGCGCCATCACCCGCCTGCTGGAGCTAGGCGTGGCCGATTACCTGATCAGGGCCACCCTCGGCGGGGTGATGGCCCAGCGCCTGGTACGCTTGATCTGCCATGAATGCCAAGGGCGCCCATCGAGCCCTTCTTGCCAGGTTTGCCGAGGTACCGGCTTCCATGGCCGCACAGGCGTGTTCGAATTACTGATACCCAGCGAAAGCCTGCGCGCACGGATTAGTGCCTCCACTGATCTGGCCAAACTGCAACGGCAAGCTCTAGCTGAAGGGTTGCAGGATTTGCGCAGCTGTGGGGAGGCCAAAGTGGCCCGTGGGCTGACCCGTTCCGATGAGGTGCTGCGCGTCTGCTCCTGAGCAAAAAACCCTTGTATTCAAGGAACTTGCGACCATTTGGCCAGATCAAAGCGGGCATCTCCAACCCTCACCCTTCGAGGTGTTTCATCATGCGTCTCAAAACCGCCATCGCAGCTGCCGCCCTGCTTTCGCTGCCTGTGGGCTCCGCCATGGCCGATACCTTCTGGCGTAATGTAATGACTTCCGGTGCAACCACGGCATCGAGCTACATCACTTCGCACGACAAAAAGCTGGTACTCGCGGCGCAGGATGACGCGGGCAGCTTCGTCGCCAGCGAAGGCGCTATTCGTGGGCCGTTCCTCGAGCAGGCGCTGCGTCAGGTACGCACCGAGAACCCAGGGGTGCAGGCTTCGGACATGGAACTGGCCAATGCCATTCTGGCCAGGAATGCGGTAGCCGAGTAAGCGCTGCGGGGGCTTCGCCCCCGATCGCCGGCAAGCCGGCTCCTGCATGCAGTGAGAGCCTGTGGGAGCCGGCTTGCCGGCGATGATGCCCACACCGATCTCAGCGATAAGCCTCCACCGGCACGCAAGCACAGAACAGATTCCTGTCCCCATACACATTGTCCACCCGGTTCACCGCCGGCCAGTATTTGTGCTGGCGCACGTGAGCACTGGGTGCCACCGCCTGCTCAAGGCTGTACGGCCGGTTCCACGGCGCCAGCACATCGGCCAGCGTATGCGGTGCGTGCTTGAGTGGGTTGTCTTCCGACGGCCAAGTACCGTCCTGCACCTGGTCGATCTCCGCACGGATCGCCAGCATCGCTTCGATGAAGCGGTCCAGTTCGGCTTTCGATTCGCTTTCGGTCGGCTCGACCATCAGTGTCCCCGGTACCGGGAACGACATGGTCGGGGCATGGAAGCCATAGTCCATCAGGCGCTTGGCGACATCCTCTTCAGTGATCCCGGTCTGGGCCTTCAGCGGCCTGAGATCGAGAATGCACTCATGGGCCACACGCTGATTGCGCCCGCGGTACAGCACCGGGAACGCCCCGCCCAGTTGGCTGGCCAGGTAGTTGGCCGACAGAATGGCCACCTCGCTGGCGTCGGCCAGTTGCGGGCCCATCATGGCGATGTACATCCAGCTGATTGGCAGGATGCTCGCGCTGCCCCAAGGGGCGGCACTGACTGCGCTGTTGTTCGGGTCCAGGCCCGGTACCGGCACCACCGGGTGGCTGGCAACGAAAGGCTTGAGGTGGGCGCCAATGCCGATCGGCCCCATGCCGGGCCCGCCGCCACCGTGCGGGATACAGAAGGTCTTGTGCAGGTTCATGTGCGAGACGTCGGCGCCGATGTCCGCTGGCCGCGCCAGGCCGACCTGGGCGTTGAGGTTGGCGCCATCCATGTACACCTGGCCGCCCTGTTGATGGACGACCTCGCATATCTCGCGAATGCCCTCTTCATACACGCCATGGGTCGAGGGGTAGGTGACCATCAGGCAGGACAACCGGTCCCCGGCAGCGTGCGCCTTGGCTTTGAGGTCCGCTAAGTCGACGTTGCCCTCGTCATCACAATCGACGATCACCACCTCCATGCCGGCCATTTGCGCCGAAGCCGGGTTGGTGCCGTGGGCCGATGACGGGATCAGGCAGAGGGTGCGCTGGGGTTGGTGGCGGCTGCGATGGTAGCGCGTGATCGCCATCAGCCCGGCGTATTCACCCTGCGCGCCGGAGTTGGGCTGCATGCAGATGGCGTCGAAGCCGGTAATGGCGCACAACCAGCTTTCCAGCTCATCGATCATCGCCTTGTAGCCCGTGGCCTGGGCAGCAGGCGCGAAGGGGTGTAGCTGGGCGAAACCGGGCCAGGTGATGGGGATCATCTCACTGGTGGCATTGAGCTTCATGGTGCAGGAACCCAGCGGAATCATCGACTGGTTCAGCGCCAGGTCCTTGTTCTCCAGCTGTTTGAGGTAGCGCAGCATCTCGGTTTCGCTGTGGTGCAGGTTGAACACCGGGTGAGCGAGAAACGGCGTGCGTCGTACCAGGGCGGCAGGAATGCCTTCGGGCAGCGCTTGCTGGTCGAGGGTGGCGATGTCCAGGCCATGGTTCACGCCGAGGAAGATGTCGAAAAGCCGCAATACGGTCTCTTCGCTGCAGGTTTCGTCCAGGCTTACCCCCAGGTGCCCGCGACCGAGGATGCGCAGGTTGATGCGCGCCGCTTCGGCGCTTTCGATGATCGCCGCCTGGGCGCCGCCGACGTCCACCGTCAGGGTATCGAAGAAGTGCTGGTTGAGGCGCTTGAGGCCCTTGGCCTCAAGGCCGGCCGCCAGCACGAAGGTGAGCCGGTGCACGCGCTGGGCGATGCGCTGCAAGCCTTCAGGGCCGTGGTAGACCGCATAGAAACCGGCAATGTTGGCCAACAGCACCTGGGCTGTGCAGATATTGGAGTTGGCCTTCTCGCGACGGATGTGTTGCTCGCGGGTCTGCAGCGCCATGCGCAGCGCGGTATTGCCACGGGCATCGCGCGACACGCCGATGATGCGCCCGGGCATCGCCCGCTTGAAGTCGTCGCGGCAGGCGAAATAGGCCGCGTGGGGGCCTCCGTACCCCATGGGCACGCCGAAGCGCTGGGTCGAGCCCAGCACCACATCGGCACCCAGTTCACCTGGCGGTGTCAGCACCACCAGGCTGAGCAGGTCGGCGGCCACGCAGGCCAGGGCATGCTGGCTGTGCAACTGGTCGATCAGCGGGCGCAGGTCGCGCACCTCGCCATGGGTGTCGGGGTATTGCAGCAAGGCGCCGAACACCTGGTGCTTGGCGAGGTTATCCACCGCGTCGACGATCAGCTCGAACCCGAACCCTTCGGCGCGGGTACGCAACACCGACAGCGTCTGCGGGTGGCAGTGCTCGTCCGCGAAGAACGCATTGCTCTTGTTGCGCGCCACCCGCTTGGCCAGGGCCATGGCTTCGGCAGCCGCGGTGGCTTCATCGAGCAACGAGGCATTGGCCAGGGCCAGGCCGGTGAGGTCGATGACCATTTGCTGGAAGTTCAGCAACGCTTCCAGTCGGCCTTGGGCGATTTCTGGCTGATAGGGCGTGTAGGCGGTGTACCAGCCGGGGTTTTCCAGCACGTTGCGCAAGATGACGGTGGGGGTGACGGTGCCGTGGTAGCCCATGCCGATCAGGCTGGTCCGGACCTGGTTCTGCTCGGCGTAGCGGGCGAGCTTGGCCAGTGCGGCCTGTTCGTCCAGGGCTGACGGCAGGTCGAGGGGGCGGTTGAGGCGGATGCCCGGTGGCACTGTCTGCTCGATCAACTCGCTGCGGCTCTTCAGGCCAAGGGTAGCGAGCATGGCCTGCTGCTCCGAGGCATCGGGCCCCAGGTGGCGGCGCAGGAAAGGGTTGAGCTCTTGCAGTTGATGCAGGGATGGCGACTGGGACATGACGACGCTCTCTTCCTAGACCAGGTCTCATGGAGACTTATAAGTCTAGGAAGGATTGCCGAGAGTGCGGGAAAACTTGCTTGCAGGCCCGGCCACTTCGCGGGACAAGCCCGCTCCCACAGATTTTTCGCAGGCTTCTGAGGCTGCGTAGATCCTGTGGGAGCGGGCTTGTCCCGCGAAGTGGGCGCCGCGGTCTTATTCGCCGATAGCGGCTTGGTAACCCGCAGCATCCAGCAGCTTGTCCAGCTCGGCCGGGTTGCTCGGCTTGAGCTTGAAGATCCAAGCGCCGTAGGGTTCTTCGTTGAGCAGCTCCGGGCTGTCGGCCAGCGCTTCGTTGACGGCGATGACTTCGCCACCGATCGGGGCGTAGATGTCGGAAGCGGCCTTGACCGACTCGACCACACCCGCCGCATCGCCGGCCGCAAAGGTTTTGCCGACTTCGGCCAGCTCGACGAACACCACGTCACCCAGGGCTTCCTGGGCGTGGTCGCTGATGCCCACGGTCACACTGCCATCGGATTCCAGGCGCGCCCACTCGTGGCTTTCGGCAAAACGCAGATCGGCGGGGATATTGCTCATGTCTTGTATTCCTCGATTGGGTCAGCGGTTCGGCCCGCCGTTGATTGTTCAGATGAGAATCTTGCCGTGGCGCACGAAGGTCGGTTTGACCACCCGCACCGGGTACCACTTGCCGCGAATCTCGACCTCGGCACGGTCGCCGGTGGCCATGGGTACGCGGGCCAGGGCAATGGACTTGCTCAGCGTAGGAGAGAAACTACCACTGGTGATCTCCCCTTCGCCAATGCCGCCAACGCGAACGACCTGATGGGCACGCAGTACACCGCGCTCCTCCAGTACCAGGCCGACCAGTTTGTCCTGCACGCCACGCTCGATTTCCGCCAGCAGGCCGGCACGGCCAATGAAGTCGCGCTCGGCAGGTTCCCAGGCGATGCACCAGCCCAGGTTGGAAGTGAGTGGGGTGTGGCTTTCGTCGATGTCCTGGCCGTACAGGTTCATGCCGGCTTCCAGGCGCAATGTGTCGCGGGCACCCAGGCCACTGGGGGCGATACCGGCGCCGACCAGGTCGTTGTAGAAGGCGACGGCCTCACAGCCCGGCAGAATGATCTCCAGGCCGTCCTCACCGGTATAACCCGTGCGGGCAATGAACCAGTCGCCTTCGGCAACACCTTCGAACGGGCGCAGCTCGCGAATCAGCGCGGCGCGCGATGCGCTGAGCAAGGCGGCGACCTTCTCCCGGGCCTGGGGGCCTTGAATGGCGAGAATGGCCAGATCAGGGCGCACCTTGAAATCGACAGCGAACCCGCTTTGCTGGGCCTCCAGCCAAGCCACGACCTTGGCCCGGGTCGACGCATTGGTGACCAGGCGATAGCCATTTTCGGTGCGATAGGCGAGCAGGTCATCGATGACCCCGCCCGCTTCGTTGAGCAATGGGCTGTACAGCGCCTTGCCGACAGTGTCCAGGCGGGCGACATCGTTGGCCAGCAACCGCTGCAACCAAGCGGTGGCATCAAGGCCAGCGACGTCGATCACGGTCATATGGGAAACATCGAACACCCCACAGTCGCTGCGCACCTGATGGTGCTCCTCGACCTGCGAGCCATAGTGCAGGGGCATGTCCCAGCCACCGAAATCGACCGTCTTGGCGCCTAGCGCCAGGTGCAAGTCGTACAAGAGCGTGCGCTGTCCCATGGGTTCTCCTTCCGGGCGTGGCGAAGCGGCGGCGGTTGTTGACGTTTGATCGTCAGCTCTTCTTGTAGGACCCGCCGCGCGAATGCCGCGCATTGTAGCCGCAAGGGCGCGGGCTGGCATCCTCAGTGAGTGTGACCGGGGCGCCGGGCAGATCGGCGAATCAGGCCGATGACCGGCAGCAGGCCCACCAGCACCAGGGTCAACGCAGGCAATGACGCGCGCGCCCACTCGCCTTCGCTGGTCATCTCGAACACCCGTACCGCCAAGGTGTCCCAGCCGAACGGGCGCATCAGCAAGGTGGCGGGCATCTCCTTGAGCACGTCGACGAATACCAGCAGCGCAGCACTGAGGGCACCCGGCACCAGCAGTGGCAGATACACCTTGAAAAATAATCTTGCGCCACCGACACCCAGGCTTCGCGAGGCCTCGGGCAACGACGGGCGGATGCGTTCCAGGCCGCTTTCCAGCGGCCCGTAAGCCACGGCGATGAAACGCACCAGGTAGGCCAGCAGCAGGGCTGCCAGGCTGCCCAGCAGCAGCGGCTTGCCCGCCCCGCCCAGCCATGCCGAGAGCGGAATCACCAGGTGATTATCGAGGTAGCTGAACGCCAGCATGATCGAAACCGCCAAGACCGAACCGGGCAATGCGTACCCCAGATTGGCCAGGCCAACCCCGGCCCGTATACCGCCCGTCGGCGCCTGGCGACGCGCGAAGGCCAGCAGCAACGCCACGCACACAGTAATCAGCGCGGCCATGCCTCCCAGGTACAGGGTGTGCAGCACCAGTCCGACATAGCGTTCATCCAGGTCATGCCGCCCACGCTGCCAGAACCACACCAGCAATTGCAGCAGCGGGATGACGAAGGCACAGGCGAACACCAGCAGGCACCAACCGCTGGCCAGCAGCGCCTTGATACCTCGCAGGTGGTATAGCGCCTGCCCGCGGGGCCGCTCGTTGCCGGTGCGGGTTGCGCCCCGTGCACGGCGTTCGCCGTACAGCACCAACATCACCGCCAACAGCAACAGGCTGGCCAGCTGTGCCGCGCTGGACAGGCTGAAGAAGCCGTACCAGGTCTTGTAGATGGCCGTGGTGAAGGTATCGAAATTGAAGACTGCCACCGCACCGAAATCCGCCAGGGTCTCCATCAAGGCCAGGGCGATGCCTGCGCCAATAGCCGGCCGGGCCATGGGCAAGGCCACCCGCCAGAACGCCTGCAGTGGCGATAAGCCCAGCACCCGTGCGGCTTCCATCAGGCCCTTGCCCTGAGCCAGGAACGCCGTGCGTGCGAGCAGATAGACATAGGGGTAGAACACCAGCACCAACACCGTGATCACGCCCCCCGTGGAGCGCACCCGCGGCAGGCGCATCGGCCCGAACACTTCGCGCAAGGCGCCTTGCACGGGGCCGGCAAAGTCGAGCAGGCCGACGAAGACGAAGGCGAGGACGTAGGCGGGAATCGCGAAGGGCAGCATCAGTGCCCAGTCCAGCCAGCGCCTGCCGGGGAATTCGCAAAGGCTGGTGAGCCAGGCCAGGCTGACACCGAGCACGGTGACACCCACGCCCACGCCCAGCACCAGGGTGACGGTGTTGCCCAGCAGGCGGCTCATCTGGGTGTCGAGCAGGTGCGACCAGATTTGCAGGTCGATCGATTGCCAGGCCAGCAGCAGGACGCTCAGGGGCAGGAGCACCAGGGCGGCGATCAGGGAGACCGGGAGATACCAGCGGCGTTGGGGAGCGTGGGGCAAGGTCAAGAGTCTCGGTTGCGATGGCGACCGCGATGCGGTCGATCGCGGGCAAGCCCGCTCCTACAGGGATCGGTGCCACCCGCGAGGGTTTCACAGTACCTGTGGGAGCCGGCTTGCCGGCGATAGGGCCCTAACAGACCCCGGAAGGATAAGGCCTGGCGCTTAGTTCCAGCCAGCCCGGTCCATCAAACGAATGGCCTCGGCCTGACGCTTGCCAGCCACCTCGACCGGAATGCTGTCCGCCTTGAAGCTCCCCCAGGCCGCCACTTCAGCAGAAGGCTTGACCTTCGGGTTGGCCGGGAATTCCTGGTTGATGTCGGCGAACAGCTTCTGCGCTTTCTCGCCGGTCATCCATTCCACCAGCTTCTTCGCCGCTTCAGGGTGCGGTGCATGCTTGGTCAGGCCGATACCCGACAGGTTGACGTGCACACCGCGATCACCCTGGTTCGGCCAGAAGATCTTCACCGGCAGTTGCGGGTTCTGTTTGTGCAGACGACCGTAGTAGTAAGTGTTGACCACGCCCACATCGCACTGGCCCGCCTCGATGGCCTGGATCACCGCGTTGTCGTCCGAGAACACGTCGGTGGACAGGTTGTTGACCCAACCCTTGACGATCTTTTCGGCCTCGGCCTCGCCGTGGTTCTCGATCAGCGTGGCGGTCAGCGACTGGTTGTAGACCTTCTTGGCGGTGCGCAGGCACAGGCGGCCTTCCCACTGCTTGTCGGCCAAGGCTTCGTAGGTGGTCAGTTCCTCGGGTTTGACCCGATCGGTGGAGTAGATGATGGTGCGTGCACGCAGGCTCAAGCCGGTCCAGTCATGGGAAGAGGCGCGATATTGCGGCGGGATGTTCTGGTCGATGATCGGCGACTTGATCGGCTGCAGAATGCCCATCTGCTCGGCCTGCCAGAGATTGCCGGCATCGACGGTCAGCAACAGGTCGGCCACACCGTTCTCGCCCTCGGCCTTGATGCGCTGCATCAGCGGGGCTTCCTTGTCGGTGATGAACTTGATCTTGACCCCGGTTTCGGCGGTGTAGGCATCGAACACGGGCTTGATCAGCTCGTCGATGCGCGAGGAGTACACCACCACTTCGTCCGCTGCCTGGGCGGCGCCACCGAACAAGGTCAGGGCCAGGGCGGCCAGTAGGGGCTTGCGTGGCAACATGGGAAGCACTCCTTGGATCGTATGAGAGGCGCAAATGGTAGTTAATCCCATTTTCTGGCTCACCTACCCAGCCGTTACCGGATGTTGCAGGGGGCTGCTATGCAGCCCATTCGCGGGACAAGCCCGCTCCCACAGAAGCCTGCCGTTCTTGAGTGCTGCGGTGTACCTGTGGGAGCGGGCTTGCCCCGCGAATGGGCCGCAAAGCGGCCCCGGCAATTTCAAGCCTTGGCCAGTTCCGGCAAGTCTCCGGAAAGCCCCAAGGCCTGACGCACAAACACCGCCTTGGCCTCCGGCATCTGCTCCACCAGCTTCAACCCACTGTTACGCAACCAGCGCAACGGCAGCGGATTGGCCTGGAACAACCGCTCGAAACCTTCCATCGCCGCCATCAGCGCCAGGTTATGCGGCATGCGCCGACGCTCGTAGCGGCTGAGCACCTTCACATCCGCCAGGCGCTCGCCACGCTCACAGGCATTCACCAGCACTTCGGCCAGCACGGCGGCATCGAGGAAGCCCAGATTGACGCCTTGCCCCGCCAACGGGTGGATGGTGTGCGCGGCATCGCCGATCAGTGCCAGCCCCTCATCCACATAGCGCTTGGCGTGGCGCTGACGCAGCGGTACGCAGACACGCGGGTCGGCCTCCAGCACTTCCCCCAAGCGCCCTTCGAAAGCGCGCTCCAGGGCCTTGCGGAAGACATCGTCAGGCATCCCCATCAGCTGCTCGGCTTGCTCCGGCGTGGTCGACCAGACGATCGAGCACCAGTCCTGCTTGCCGTCACGCAGCAAGGGCAGGAACGCCAGCGGCCCCTCATCGGTGAACCGCTGCCAGGCGGTGCCCTGGTGTGCGGCGCTGCAGCGCACACTGGTGACGATGGCGTGGTGCAGGTAGTCCCATTCACGCGTTTCGCAACCGGCCAGGCGCCGCACCGCCGAATTGGCGCCATCGGCGGCCACCACCAGCGGCGCACGCAGGCGGCGCCCATCGGCCAGGGTCAGCAGCCACTCGTCGCCAGAACGACGCAGCTGCTCCAGCCGGGCATTGGGCAGCAGGCCGATGTCGCTGTCGTGCAGGCGGTCCAGCAGGCCGTCCTGCACCACCCGGTTCTCGACGATGTGGCCCAGCGTCTGGGCATGCACGCTGGCAGCCGAGAAATGAATCTGCCCGGTGCCGCTGCCGTCCCACACATGCATGTCGGTATAGGGTGCGACACGCCGCTTGGCGATACCTTCCCAGGCGCCCAAGCGCTCCAGGATGCGCTGGCTGGCGGCCGACAGGGCACTGACCCGGGGCTCGAACGGCGCGTTGCCATCGAACGGTTTGACCGACAGCGAGCCGCCATCGAGCAGGAGGATTTCCAGGCCGCTATGGCGCAAGGCCAGGGCCAGGGCGCTGCCGACCATACCGGCACCGACAATCAACAGATCTGCGCGCATTTCCATGCCTTACGCCTGCCTCGCTTGCGGCTTGAGCCGCACGTATAGGGTTTTATCGACCCGCGCCACCAGCTCGCCGGTGCCGTCGCGGATATCGACCTGCAAATGTGGCAGGTACTTCTTGCCACTGGCGGTCTGCTGGCGGATTTCCTCAAGCAGCGCGTCATCGACATGGAATTCGGCATACACCGGGCCCTTGCCTGGGGTGATGAAGTCGATGCTGGCGGCCTTGTCCCAGACAATGTACTCACGGCCCAGCTGCTCGATCAGCAGCAGCATGTAGAACGGGTCGACCATGGAATACAGACTGCCGCCGAACTGGGTACCGACATAGTTGCGGTTCCAGCGGGTGAGCTTCATGCATACCTTGACGCTGCGCATGTCCGGGCTGATGTGCTGGATGCGGATACCGGCACCGAGGTACGGCGGGTAGAGGTTCAGCAGCCAGCGCAACATGCGCGCCCGGCGCGCCAGCCTGCGCGGGTCGCTCATGCCTGGCCCCGCGGATCGGGGCGGGTGCCCAGGCCCATCGCCTGGCGGGCGAACCAGCTTTTTGCCGGTGGCAGCAGGTCGAGGCCGAGCAGACCGATGTTGCGCCCAGCCGCCAGCAAGGGCTGATTGCTGCCGAACAGGCGAGTGACCTGGTCGGAGAAGCCGATGGTCAAGGCCTGGTCGAGCCGCTGGCGTTGATGATAGGCCAGCAGGGTCGCCAGGTCGCCTGGCTGCTGGGGACCCGCCAGCAGCGCGTCGGCCAGCGACTGCACGTCGCGCAGTGACAGGTTGAAGCCCTGCCCGGCGATCGGGTGCAGGCTGTGCGCGGCATTGCCCAGCACCACCAGGTGCGGGCGTACCTGCTCCTGTGCTTCGACCAGCGCCAGCGGATAGAGGTGCCGGGCGCCGACCTGGCGCAACGCGCCAAGGCGGTAGCCGAAGGCATCCTGCAACTCGCGCAGGAAGCTGCGCTCGTCGATTTCCGCCAGGCGACGGGCATCCATCCCCTGCCGGGTCCAGACCAATGCGCAGCGGTTTTCCGGCAACGGCAACAGGGCCATGGGGCCCTGCTCGGTAAAGCGTTCGAAGGCCTGGCCGCCGTGAGCTTCGCCTGGGGAGATATTGGCGATCAGCGCACTTTGTTCATACGGCGTGCGGCGCACATGGATGCCCAGTTGTTCGCGCAGATCGGAGCGGCCACCATCGGCCAGCACCGCCAAATCGCATTCCAGGCTGGTGTCGTCTTCCAGCTGCAGCCGGTAGCCACCTTCGATGGCCTGCATCGCCCGCACTTCGGCCGGGCAGCGCCAGCTCACCACTTCCCGGTCCAGCCCCTGCCACAGGCACTGGCCAAGCCAGGCGTTCTCGACCACGTAGCCCAGTGCCGGCACGCCTTCTTCCTGCGCGTCGAGGCGCGTGGCGCCAAAGCGCCCACGGTCGGACACATGAATTTGCCGGATCGGCTCGGCACGCGGACTGATCGCTTGCCAAAGGCCAAGCTGCTGATAGATCTGCTGGGTGCCGAACGACAGCGCCGACGAGCGTGCGTCGTAGCTCGGCTGGAAGCTGTCGCCTGGTGCGAAGGGTTCGATCAGCACGATCTTCCAGCCACGCGCCTTGGCACCGGCCTGCAGCGCCAGCGCCAGGCTCGCGCCCACCAGCCCGCCGCCAATGATCGCCAGGTTGACCCGATTCATGCCGCGTCCTTACGGGCTGCCTGCATCAGCGCCTCGATCTCGGCGACCGTGCTGGGCACGCCCGAGGTCAGAATTTCACAACCTTGCCTGGTCACCACCACGTCGTCCTCGATCCTTACGCCGATGCCACGCCATTTCTTCGCGACATTCTGGTTGTCGGCGGCAATGTAGATGCCTGGCTCGACGGTCAGCGCCATGCCGGGTTCCAGCACGCGCCACTGGCCGCCCACCTTGTATTCACCGACATCGTGCACATCCATGCCCAGCCAGTGCCCGGCGCGGTGCATGTAGAAGGCCCGGTAGGCCTCACTGTCGATCAGCGCCTGCACTTCGCCCTTGAGCAGCCCCAGTTCAACCAGGCCCTCGGTGATGACCCACACGGTGGCCTCGTGGGCGTGGTTCCAGTGCTTGCCCGGTGCGATCTCGGCGAAGGCGGCGTGCTGGGCTTTGAGTACCAGCTCGTAGATGGCCTTCTGCTCCGGCGAAAAACGCCCGCTGACCGGGAAGGTGCGGGTGATGTCACTGGCATAGCAGTCGATCTCGCAGCCGGCATCGATCAGTACCAGGTCGCCGTCCTTGAGCGGTGCGTCGTTTTCCTGATAGTGCAGGATGCAGCCATTGCGACCGGCGGCGACGATCGAGCCGTAGGCAGGCATCTTCGCCCCGCCCTTGCGGAACTCGTAGTCCAGTTCGGCTTCCAGGCTGTATTCATGCAGCCCTGGCCGGCAGGCCTGCATGGCCCGCACATGGGCCCGCGCGGAAATCGCCGCGGCAGCACGCATCACCTTCACTTCCGTCGCCGATTTATACAGGCGCATGTCGTGCAGCAGGTGATCCAGCGCAACGAACTCGTTCGGCGGCTGGGCACCAAGGCGGGCTTTGGAGCGGATCACGTTGATCCAGTCCATCAGCCGGCGGTCGAACTCGGCGTTGCTGCCCATGGCGCTGTAGACCCGCTCGCGGCCTTCGATCAGGCCGGGGAGGATCTCGTCGATGTCGGTGATCGGAAAGGCATCGTCCGCGCCGAAGTCACGGACCGCGCCTTCCTGCCCGGCGCGCAGGCCGTCCCATTGCTCGCGTTCGGGGTTGCGCTCGCGGCAGAACAGCACGTATTCGCCATGCTCGCGCCCTGGGATCAGCGCGATCACCGCCTCCGGCTCCGGGAAGCCGCTGAGGTACTGGAAGTCGCTGTCCTGACGGTACACGTGCTCGACGTCGCGGTTGCGGATGGCAACCGCGGCAGCCGGCAGAATGGCAATGCTGTTGGGGACCATCTGCGCCATCAGCGCCTTGCGCCGACGGGCATACTCGGCCTTGGGTATGTGGCTCATGGGCAGAACTACCCCCGGTTGATCAGTGCAGCGATGGTTTTGGCGCAGGCGCGGCGGGTGCGGCCAGTTCCGTGAACAGCAGCAGCGGCGCGACGCGCAGGTATTCCATGACTTCCATGTAGTCGCTCTCGCCGTCTTCGGACTCTTCCAGGGCTTCCTGGACCTGGGAAATGGCCACCAGGTCCTGGAGCACTTCCTTGGCATCGGTGGACAGGTCCTTGCCGCCGGCGTTCAGCCCGAAGCCGGTGATGAAACCCTGGCACCATTGGCCCAGCGCCGTGGCGCGGTCGGTCAGCGAGGTTTCGTCGCCCGGCAGCAGCAGGACGATGGCGATGTCTTCGCCGGTAAGCTCGGCCTTGACCATTTCCTGCAGGCCGATCAGGGCTGCGCGGACAGTGTCTTGCGGCTCGTTCTCCAGCACGCCGGCGGCGTCGGCCAGCCAGGAGTCGGGATCGAAGCCGGCGCCGGCGCAGCTGCGGCCAATCAGCAGGCCATGCAGCTCGGCAGGGGAAACAGGGTGGCCGTTGCTCGAGAGCAGTGCGGCGAATGCAGTGTAGGGCGATTGGGTATTAGGCATGGTCGGCTAGGCGCCAGACGGCGCATTTGACTAGAATGAAGACCTTGTATCCTAGCATCGGCAGGCGCGCCAAGACCATCGGCACTGGCCGTCGCCGTACAGGGAGAGGCATCATCGCAGGGTGATTCAACGACGGAGCGAATCGAGTGCAACCCACGCAAGAGAACGACCTGCAGGCGCTGATGAGCCGGTTCGAGTTGCTGATCGAACGTGTCGAGCAACTAAAACGGCAAAATGCACTCCTAATAGCCCAGGAAAAATCCTGGCGCGAGGAGCGCGCGCACCTCATCGAAAAGAACGAAATCGCCAAGCGCAAGGTCGAGTCGATGATTTTACGCCTGAAGGCCCTGGAGCAAGACTCATGAGTTCAAGCAATAGCGTCACCGTGCAGATCCTCGACAAGGAATACTCGATCATCTGCCCGCCGGAAGAGCGCAACAACCTGGTCAGCGCCGCGCGCTACCTGGATGGCAAGATGCGTGAGATCCGCAGCAGCGGCAAGGTGATTGGCGCCGACCGTATTGCAGTCATGGCCGCGTTGAACATCACCCACGAGATGCTGCACCGCCAGGAAGATCGCACCGATGCTCCCGCTGGCGGCACCACCCGCGAACAGGTACGCGACCTGCTCGATCGCGTCGACAAGGCATTGTCCGACGATGCGGATACCAAAATCGGCTGAGATTGGTATACTGGCGCCACTCCCTGGGGGATGCGCCAGTCGGTTATGTCCCTGAGCCGATACGCACAACCACGGGGGTTGCACGCTGGGGCCGGTGTGCATGTCCGCCCGACGGAAAGCCTTAACGCCCCCTGCAATCTCCACCTTGAACTTTCGGGTTCAAGGGCTACACCGATAGCGGTCTTATCGGGGAGCCTGATTTCCTTTGCCTGCCGGCTCGGCAGGCAAACCGACACCTGGGACTGCCAGTGCCATGACTGAAACTGAGCCGCTTACCCGCCCCCAGCTTCGTCGTCTGCTTCGCAATGCCCGCCGCGCACTCACCCCTGCCCAGCAGCGCCAGGCCACGCTTGGCCTGTATCGCCAATTGGCCCAGCACCCGCTGTTCCGGCGTGCCCGCCATATCGCTCTGTACCTGCCCAACGACGGTGAAATCGACCCGCAGTTACTGCTGCGCGAGGCCCAGCGCCGGGGCAAACGCACGTACCTGCCGGTACTGCACGCCTGGCCGCGCACACGCATGGTGTTCCAGCGCTTCGAACAGGGTGAAAAACTCAAGCGCAACCGCTTCCGTATTCCCGAACCGATAACCGACCGCAAGCGCCAGCGGCCGATCTGGGCATTGGACCTGATCCTGCTGCCGTTGGTCGGCTTCGATGAAGTAGGTGGCAGGCTGGGCATGGGCGGCGGCTTCTACGACCGCAGCCTGGCCTACCAGGCGCGCCGCAAGGCGTGGAAGAAACCCTTGTTGCTGGGGCTGGCCCATGAATGCCAGAAGGTCGAACGACTGGCGCAGGCCAGTTGGGATGTACCTTTGCAGGGCACGGTCTCGGACCGTGGCTGGTACCTGGCGCCGAACTGAGCGGCGTCAGCGGCGGGGGATCAGCGCTGCGGCTGGCCGGCGTCGACCGGAGTCTGGTAGGCAATGTCCAGCTTGCGCTCCAGGATACCCTGGGCATAACCGGTGGTGACCACGCCAAGGCCAAAGATGAAGACCAGGATCCACAGTAGATCCGGTTTGCGTTGGTTCATCGAAGCATGCCCCCCTAGGCACTGTCAGGCTCGGTGACTTTCTTGGAGTCCCCGGAGCGTCTAGCTTTAAAATCGGCGCATTCTCCGACAACCTGAGTCGACACGCAAACGTTGACGCCAACCGGCTGTCGGTTTCGTGCAACAGGTTATTTCAAACCTTTTCAGGAGCAGTATCCATGGCCTATTGGCTGATGAAATCCGAGCCCGACGAACTGTCGATCGAAGGGTTGGGCCGCCTGGGCGAGGCGCGCTGGGATGGCGTGCGCAACTACCAGGCACGTAATTTCCTGCGGGCCATGAGCGTCGGTGACGCGTTCTTTTTCTACCACTCCAGCTGCCCGCAACCGGGCATTGCCGGAATAGCCCGGATCACTGCAGCGGCTTATCCCGACCCTACCGCGCTGGACCCCGAGAGCCACTATCACGACGCCAAGGCCACCCCCGAGAAAAACCCGTGGAGCGCGGTGGATGTGGCGCATGTGAAGACGTTCAGGCAGGTGCTGGGGCTGGGGCTGCTCAAGCAGCAGAGTGCGCTGGCGGAGCTGCCGCTGGTGCAGAAGGGGACACGGTTGTCGGTGATGCCGGTGACCGAAGAGCAGTGGACGGCGATCATTGCGCTGGCGAGTTGAATGGGGTTGGCCTGGCTGGAGATCTTTAGCGTTCTTGCGATCGAGCGCCGCCCGCGCGGCGCATCGCGAGCAAGCTCGCTCCTACATTTGTTGCAACGTGCCTATGCCTGATAGGCCATGGTTGTCAGCCTTG
>NZ_AKJC01000320.1 GCF_000282535.1 Pseudomonas sp. GM84
CTGCCGCGTTAGCCGCTTCGGCAGGTGCCTGGCCGGCTGCCTTGAGCAGCGCCTGGTACTGCTCCCAGGGAACGACGGCGTACTCGGGCTGACCGTCCCGGCTAATAACCTGAATACCCATTACAAACCCCCTCACTTTGGATTACAGCATGTAATCCGTAGGCATAACCCTTATGCCAATTATATTACCAAGTGTGGGAGTGTGTGGGGATCGGCGCGCTTTCAGTGACGTTTGCGCTCCAGGCGCAGCGCTTCGGGGGTGTCTGGCAGGCGCTCGACCACGCGCAGACGCTCTGGCGACTGGCTGTCGCGCCAGGCCTTGAAGCGCGCCAGCTCATCGGACACGGTCTTCAGTACCCAGCCGAGCACGGCGATGTCATCGAGAAAACCCACGCCCAGCAACCAGTCAGGAATGGCATCGATGGGGCTGACGAAATACAGCAGGCCAGCGACGATGGTCACCAGCGCCTTGGGGCTGATCGACCGGTACTCACCGCGCCACCAGGCCAGGCACAACGCCTGCAACAACTTGACGTCCTCACGCAGTTGACCGAGGCGCGGCCCCTTGCGGGCCACCGCGAACAGCAAGGCCGGCAGCCGGCCACGACTGAGCAGGCGCTCGGCCAAGGGCAGGAAGCGGGCGAAATTCCAGGGTGCGCTCATAGGGCCTCCAGCGGGGAAAAGGTTATCCACATTTATTGTGGATAACCTTGTGAACAGGGCGAAGTTTCTGACGGCAGGCGCCCACAAGGCAAGGGTCCCGGTCAGATCGGGCGTTTTTTACACAGTCGTTACAGTTACGCAAACGATTTGCGTCGCAGGCGTCCCCTTTCTTCACACCGTCCATGTTCGGACAGTAGCGCTGTCCTGAGGTTCGCTCGGAGCCGGCGGCACAAACGAAAACGCCCCGTCGAAACGGGGCGTTATCACCTACCTGTGTTGCTTCTTAGTTGGCAGGGGTTTCGGCTTCAGGCGCCTCGCCTTGCAGCTGGCTCGGGTCCTTGATGGCGATCAGTTCCAGGTCGAACACCAGGACCGAGTTCGCCGGGATCAGCGGGCTCGGGCTCTGTGCGCCGTAGGCCAGTTCAGCCGGGATGAACAGCTTGTACTTCTCGCCGACGTGCATCAGTTGCAGGCCTTCGACCCAACCCGGGATCACGCCGCTGACAGGCAGGTCGATCGGGCTGCCGCGCTCGACCGAGCTGTCGAACACCTTGCCGTCGATGAGCTTGCCTTCGTAGTGGACAGTGACCACATCGGTCGGCTTGGGCTGTGGGCCGTCAGCCTTCTTGACCACTTCGTACTGCAAGCCCGAGGCGGTAGTGACCACGCCTGCCTTCTTGGCGTTTTCTTCGAGGAATTTCTTGCCGGCGCTGGCCGCTTCTTCGCTGGCCTTGGCCAGGCGCTCCTCGGCGCGCTTCTGCAGCGAGGTGAAGGCCTCTACCAGCTCTTCGTCCTTGATGCGTTGTTCTTTCTTGCCAACGGCGTCTTCGATGCCGAGGGCGACGGCTTTGGAATCAAGGTCTTCCATGCCTTCCTGAGCCAGGCTCTTGCCCATGTTCAGGCCGATACCGTAGGAGGCTTTCTGTGCCGGAGTCTTCAGCTCGGGGCTGCTGGCTTGTTGATCACAGCCAGCCAGTACCAGGCCTACCAGGGCAACCGCAGCCGCCAAACGATGCTGTTTCATGCTATTTCCTTGTTCATGCGCCATGTGGGCAATCAGGGTAAAGCCGCGAGCTTATCAGGCGGCCATTACCAATGGCTACCGGCATAAGAGCGGGTTCTGGTAAGGAAGTTCAGTGCTTGAAGGCTTATTCATCAACGGAACACAGCCATTGGCCAGTATTGACCCTTGATTGCGGTTTCGCTCGAAATTTATGGCGATTAATGTCTTAAAGTTCTGAGCCCGGACAACTGATCAGGGATAGACATCGTTGCGATACTGCTCCGCGACCTCGCGCAGCACCTCGCATACCCACTGCCCTGGCAGGCTTTGCGGCAAGGCGGCATTGCGGCAGATACCCACCGAACCGCCCGGTTCGCGTACCCCCAGGTCAAGCTCGGCCAACTCGCCACGGCGCAAATCGAGCAACACGGCATCGCGCGGTGCTACCCACACACCATCACTGCCCAGCAGGTAGCGCCGGCTCAACGCCAGCGACAAGGTCTCCAGGCGTTGCGCCGGCATCTGGATGCCGCACTGCACGAACAGGCTGTCGGCGTGCTGGCGAATGGTGGTGCCCGACGGTGGCAGCACCAGGGGATAGCGGCTCACCTGCGCCCGCTCCACCGGCACCTTCGCCAGCAGGGGGTGCCCGGGGCGGACCACCAGGGCCATCGACTCGCTGTACAGGTGCTCGAACGACAAGCCCTGGATCTGCGGGCTGTCGGTCATGCGCCCGACCACCAGCTCCAGCTCTCCCAGGTGCAGCTGCCCGAGCAACTGCGCACTGACACCGGTGACCACGCTGATCACCAGCGCTTCATGGCGTTGGTGCAGGCGGCACAGCACTTCCGGCATGAGCAGGCCCTCGACCGTGGACAACACGCCAATGCGTACCTGCGACGGCGCCCGCGCTTCGCCACGCAAGCTGCTCACGCCATCGCGCAGGGCCTGCACGCTGGGCCCGGCATAGCGCATGAAGCGGCTACCGGCGGATGTCAGCACCACACCCTGGCGACTGCGTTCGAACAAGCGCGCCTCGAGCAGGTCTTCAAGCTCTTTGAGGGTCTTGGAGATGGCCGGCTGGCTGATGGACAGGATGTCGGCCGCCCTGGCCAGGCTGCCCTGCCGGGCAATCTCCAGGAAACACAGCAGGTGGCGGTACTTGATGCGGGTGTCGAGGTTCATGCCGGCAAGCTTAACCCATTGATGTGGTCTGTACCGGCCTCATCGCCGGCAAGCCGGCTCCCACAGGGACTCCACTGTTCTCAAGGCAGGTGTGGGAGCCGGCTTGCCGGCGATGGAGCCTGCACAGTTGCATCAGGCCACCGCCAGCTCCACAGCCTCGCCGTTCATCCGCACCGGCCACACCCGCAGCTGCTGCCCGGCATCTTCCAGGCACTTCCCGCTCTGCAGACTGAAGTGCTGCTTGTACAGCGGCGCCGCCACCACCAGCTCACCCTGCAGGCTGCCGACCAGCCCACGGCCGATGATGTTGGCCCCTGAGCGCGGATCGCGGTTGTCCACCGCATACAGGCTCTGCTCAAGCCCCGGCAGGTAGAACAGTGCCACCTGGGCACCCCCGAGCCACACCACCACCCCCGAGTCGGCCACCAGGTCATTTGCCTGGCACACCGCTTGCCAGTTCTCGTGGGTTTTCACAGCAGCATTGGACAGGTTCATCACACAGCCTCCTCGACGGTGGGGATCAGGTGCAGGGGTACGGCAGGCCGGCGCTGTTCGCGCTCACGGACAAAATGCACATCCGGGTCGGCGCGCCGGTCGTTGACGAAGGTACGGAAGCGCTTGAGCTTCTCGGGGTCGTTGAGGGCATTGGCCCACTCGCATTCATACTGGTCGACCACATGCTGCATCTGCGTTTCCAGCTCGGCCGCCAGGCCCAGGCTGTCGTCGAGGATCACATCCTTGAGGTAATCCAGGCCGCCCTCCAGGCTTTCGCGCCACACCGAGGTGCGCTGCAACTTGTCGGCGGTGCGGATGTAGAACATCAGCACGCGGTCGATCAGGCGCACCAGGGTTTCATCGTCAAGGTCAGTGGCGAACAGCTCGGCGTGGCGCGGGCGCATGCCGCCGTTGCCGCAGATGTACAGGTTCCAGCCCTTGTCGGTGGCGATCACGCCAATGTCCTTGCTTTGCGCCTCGGCGCACTCGCGGGTACAGCCGGAAACCGCGAACTTGAGCTTGTGCGGGCTGCGCAGGCCCTTGTAGCGGTCCTCCAGGCGCAGGGCCATGCCGACGCTGTCCTGCACGCCGTAGCGGCACCAGGTGCTGCCCACGCACGACTTCACCGTGCGGGTCGACTTGCCATAGGCGTGGCCGGTCTCGAAGCCGGCTTCGATCAGCTCGCTCCAGATCAGCGGCAGCTCGTGCAGCTGGGCGCCGAACAGGTCGATGCGCTGGCCACCGGTGATCTTGGTGTACAGGTCGTACTTCTTGGCCACCTGACCGATCACGATCAGCTTGTCGGGGGTGATTTCGCCACCGGGGATGCGCGGCACCACCGAGTAGGTGCCGTTCTTCTGCATGTTGGCCATGAAGGTGTCGTTGGTGTCCTGCAGCGGCACCAGCGCCGGGTCCATGATCGGCTGGTTCCAGCACGACGCGAGGATCGAGCCCACCGCCGGCTTGCAGATGTCGCAGCCGACATGGCCCTTGCCGTGGCGTTCGAGCAGGTCGTTGAAGGTGCGAATGCCCTCGACCCGCACCAGACCGTAAAGCTCCTGGCGAGTGTAGGCGAAGTGCTCGCAGAGGCTTTTGTCCACGGTCACGCCACGGGCCGTCAGTTCATGCTCGAAGACCTGCTTGAGCAACGCCGCGCAACCGCCGCAACCGGTGGCCGCCTTGGTGCAGCCCTTGACTGCGGCCAGGTCGCCACAGCCCCCATCGATGGCCGCGCACACAGCCCCTTTGCTGACGTTGTGGCACGAGCAGATGGTCGCGCTGTCCGGCAGCGCATCGGCGCCCAGGGTCGGCGCACCGCCGCTTTGCGGCAGGATCAGGGCGGCCGGGTCGGCTGGCAGGGTGATGCCGTTCTGGGCGTACTGCAGCAGCGTGTCGTAGTAGCTGTTGTCGCCGACCAGCACGGCGCCCAGCACGTGCTTGCCGCTGGCATCCACCACCAGACGGCGATAGGCGGCATTGGCTTCGTCGATGAAGCGGTAGCTGCGCGAGCCGGGCGTGGCACCGTGGGCGTCGCCAATGGAGCCGACATCCACGCCCAACAGTTTGAGCTTGGTCGACATGTCGGCCCCGGTGAATGGCTCGGCCGCCTCGCCTGACAGCAGCGCCGCCAGGTTGCGCGCCATGCTGTAACCGGGGGCCACCAGGCCGAACACACTGCCATTCCACGAGGCACACTCGCCGATGGCGAAGATGCGAGGGTCGCTGGTGCGGCAATGGTTGTCGATCACCACGCCACCGCGTGCGGCGATTTCCAGGCCGCAGGCCCGGCCCAGGGCGTCCTGCGGACGGATGCCGGCAGAGAACACGATCAGGTCGGTTTCCAGGTGCTCGCCGCCGTCGAAGTTCATGCGGTAGCGATAGTCTTCGCCGGCGCTGATCGACTGGGTGGCCCGCGACAGGTGCACGCCTACGCCGAGGGCTTCGATCTGTGCCTTGAGCGCCGCGCCACCCTCGCCGTCCAGTTGCACCGGCATCAGCCGTGGGGCGAACTCCACCACATGTGCTTCCAGGCCAAGCGACTTGAGGGCATTGGCCGCCTCCAGGCCCAACAGACCACCACCGACCACCACGCCACGGCGAGCCTCGCTGGCGGCGGCGCGAATCCCATCGAGGTCGTCGAGGGTGCGGTAGACCAGGCGGGCATTGCCGCTGGAGCCTTCGATCGGTGGCACGAACGGGTACGAACCGGTGGCCAGGATCAAGTGGTCGTAGTCGTAACGGCCCTGGGGGGTGACCACCTGGCAACGCTCGCGGTCGATTTCCAGCACCGCTTCAGCCAGGTGCAGGTGCACGCCACTGGCCCCGTAGAAGCCCTGCTCGCACAGGGCCAGGGTTTCGGCACAGCTGCCGCCGAAGTACTCCGACAGGTGCACGCGGTCATAGGCGCGCTGGCGTTCTTCGCCGAATACCCGCACCTCGAAGCGCGCCAGCGCGCCGCGTTCGACCAGTTGCTCGACGCAATGGTGGCCGACCATGCCGTTGCCGACGATGATCAGTCGCTCTCGTTGCCCGCTGCTCGCTGTTGCCTTCATATGCCGATCCTCGATCAAAAAAAAAGCGCCTGGAGCCGAAGCTCCAGGCGCCTTTGCCTGTATTCATCACGGTGTGCCCGGGTTGATCGCCGTTGACCAAGGGGGCTGGTTGCAGGGGGGATGTAGCAGGGACTGTGCCAGTTGTGTTGTCGGTACCGGCCCTATCGCCGGCAAGCCGGCTCCCACAGGGGATCGCGCAGTACTCGAGGGCAGTGCTGTAACTGTAGGAGCTGGCTTGCCAGCGATGGGGCCCGCACAGGCAACGCACATTCCAGGTGCAGGACTCCCCATCCTGGGGCACTTCAGTACACGTCACGCCGATAACGCTTGGCCTGGCTCAGCGTATCCATGTAGGCATCCGCATCCACGCCCCCGTGCTCGACAATGATCTCGCGCAGCGCCTCCTCCACATCCTTGGCCATGCGCTGGGCATCGCCACACACATAGAAGCAGGCCCCCGCCTCCAACCACTGCCATACCTCTGCGCCCTGCTCGCGCAGGCGCTGCTGCACGTAGATCTTCTCGGCCTGGTCACGGGAAAATGCCGTGTCCAGCCGCAAATGCCCCGACGCCTGCCAGGTCTGCAACTGCTCCCGATAATAGAAATCAGTGGCCGCGTACTGCTCGCCGAAGAACAGCCAGTTGCCCCCTGTCGCCCCCCGCGCCTCACGCTCTTCGAGGAAGGCCCGAAACGGCGCAATGCCGGTGCCGGGCCCCACCATGATCACCGGCACGCTGTCGTCTTCGGGCAGGCGAAAATGCTTCGACACCTGCGGGAAGATCTCTACCTCAAGCGCCCGGTCGGCAAGAAAGCTCGAACACACCCCTTTGCGCTCGCCATAGCGCACGGTGGAAACGGTCAGGTGCACTTGCTGCGGGTGAGCCAGCGGGCTGGAACTGATCGAATACAGACGCGGCTGCAAGGGCTTGAGCAGGGCAAGCCAGTCGGCCAGCGGCAGCTGCTGAGGGAACGCTCGCAATACATCGACCAGTTGCCGGCCCCACAACCACGCCTGCAACTGTGCCTTGCACTCCGGTAGCAGCAGCCGCTGCAGATCGGCGGCCTGCGCGCTGAAGGCCTGCAATTGCTGCGGGGTCACCTTGGCGATTTCCAGGTGCGCTTGCAGGGCGATGGCCAGCGGCATTGCAGGCTCGCCTTTGAGCTCGACAAGGGTCTGGCCATCGAGCTGCATCAGTGTCAGCAGCTCTTCGACCAACGCCGGGCAGTTGCGCGGCCATACGCCAAGGGCGTCACCGGCGGCATAGCTGAACCCGCTGCCGGACAAGTCGAAGATCAGTTGACGGGTCTCCTTGCTGGCGCCTGGCCCATTAAGCACGCGGTTTTCCAGCAGACGGGCGGTGAAGGGACGTTGCCTGCTGTAACTGACGGCAGGCTCGGCGGCAGGGGCCGAGGCGGCGGCCGCGCCCAGCGCGGGCAGCAAGGCATCGAGCCAGGCGGCGAAGGCCGCATCATAGTCCGGCTCGCAATCGACACGCGGCAACAGACGCCGCCCTCCCAACTCGGCCAGGCGCTGGTCGAGCTTGCGGCCGAAGCCGCAGAACTGGTCGTAGCTGGAGTCTCCCAGGGCCAGCACGGCATAGGGCAACGCCCCGCAAACGACGCCCGCCTCGCCCTGCAGCGCCTGCCAGAACGCTGCTGCGCTGTCCGGCGCGTCGCCATCGCCGAAGGTGCTGGCAATCACCACGATGCTCGCTGCACCTTGCAACTGCTGAGGGCTGACCGCCTCCAGGCAACGGAGCTGAACCTCCAGACCCGCGCCACGCAAACGCTCGGCGCAGCGCTCGGCCAGCGCCTCGCCATTGCCGGTCTGCGAAGCCCACAGCACCTGGTGACGCGGCGCCTCGGCGAGCAGGGCCGGTGCCCCGCCCGGTTGCGCGAACAACCCTGCCAGCAGCCCGTCGACGAACAAACGTCGGGCAGCGGCCAACGGCGCACTGGCCGGCAAGCGAGGCACGCCTTCGGCGCGCGCCTGCTCGAGGCCGAGCAGAAAACCCTGCAGGTAGTGGCGTTCATCTTCGGCCAGCACCGGGGCTGGCAAGGCATCCAGGCCAAGCAGGCGGGACAGGGTCGCGGTCGGCATGCGGGCAGGCTCCGAAGCGTGTGTGGGGGCGCCCAGCTCAAGGGCGTCGATGCGTTCGCCGGCGACCCGCTCCAGGGCCACGGCGCAGTGTTTGAAAGCCGGCTGCAGCGACAGCGGGTCGACTGCATCACAGGTCACGGCATTGATCGCCAGCTGCTCGCCGATCACATCGTTCCAGTGGAACGGGGCAAAGCAATTGCCGGGCATGACCCGGTCACTGACCCGCGCCGGCAGCACCGCCTGGCCCCGGCGCGAGCGGATGGCCACCTGGTCCTTGTCGTGGATGCCCAGGCGTTCGGCATCCTCGGGATGCAATTCGACAAAGGGGCCGGGCTCCAGCTTGTTCAGCGCCGGCACCTTGCCGGTCTTGGTCAGGGTGTGCCATTGGTGTTGCACGCGGCCGGTGTTGAGCACCAGCGGGTAGTCGGCGTGGGGCAGTTCGGGGGCGGGCAGCCAGGGTCGGGCGAAGAAGCGCGCCTTGCCGCTGGGCGTCGGGAACGTCAGCGTCGACGGGGCACCCTCGGCGCGGTAGCGCACCGGGCTGCGGGCGTTGCTGCGGCCCGGTTCGCTTGGCCACTGGTGAGGCTTGTGGCGCAACTGGGCGTAGCTGATGCCGCGCAAGTCATAGCCGGTCTGCGGATTGTTGAAACGGCGGATCTCGTCGAACACGGCCTCGGCGTCGGGGTAATCGAAGGCATCGGCAAAGCCCATGGCACGCGCCACCCTGGCGATGATCTGCCAGTCGGGCAGGCTTTGCCCCGGCGCCTCGACGGCGCGCGGCATCAGCGTCAGGTTGCGCTCGCTGTTGATCATCACGCCCTCGCCTTCGGCCCACAGCGCGGCGGGCAGGAGGATATCGGCGAAGCGATTGGTCTCGGTGTCGAGGAAGGCGTCCTGGCTGATCACCAGCTCAGCCTGGCGCAGGCCGTCGATCACCTGCTGGCGGTTGGCGACACTGGCCACCGGGTTGCTGCAGATGATCCAGCAGGCTTTCACCTCCCCGGCCTTCATCTGCTCGAACAATGCCACCGTGCCTTCGCCGCCTTCAGCCCGCAGGCTGCCGGGAGGCAGGCTCCACTGCGCCTCGACGAAGCTACGGTCTGCCGCCACCAGGGCCGAGCGCTGGCCCGGCAGGCCCGGCCCCATGTAGCCCATTTCGCGGCCGCCCATGGCATTGGGCTGACCTGTGAGCGAGAACGGGCCGCTGCCGGGGCGGCAAATGGCCCCGGTGGCCAGGTGCAGGTTGCACAGCGCATTGCTGTGCCAGGTGCCGTGGACGCTCTGGTTCAGGCCCATGGTCCAGCAACTCATCCACTCGCCGGCCGTACCGAGCCACTCGGCGGCCTGGCGAATTTCGGCTTCGCTCAGCCCGGTGATGGCGGCCACGCGTTCAGGGGGGTAATCGTCGAGAAAGGCCGGCAGTTCATCCCAGCCTTCGGTGTGGTTGGCGATGAACTCGGGGTGGGTGTGGCCATTGCGGTGCAAGAGGTGCAGCAGGCCGTTGAGTAACGCCAGGTCGCTGCCAGGGCGCACTTGCAGGAACAGGTCGGCCTTGTCGGCGGTGGCGGTACGTCGCGGGTCGACGACGATCAGTTTCGCCCCGGCCTTTACCCGGTCGAGCAGGCGCAGGAACAGGATCGGATGGCAGTCGGCCATGTTCGCGCCGATCACCAGGAAGACCTCGGCGCGGTCGAAATCCTGATAGCTGCCCGGCGGGCCGTCGGCACCGAGCGACAGCTTGTAGCCCGTGCCGGCGCTGGCCATGCACAGGCGCGAGTTGGACTCGATGTGGCGAGTGCGGATGAAGCCCTTGGCCAGCTTGTTGGCCAGGTACTGCGCCTCCAGCGACATTTGCCCGGAAACGTACAGCGCCACGGCGTCCGCGCCGTGCTGGTCGATGATGCCGCACAGGCGCTCGGCGGTTTGGGCGATGGCCTGGTCGAGGCTGCTGCGCGCCGGCTCATGGTCACGCTGCTGGCGGACGAAGGCGGTTTCCATGCGGCCGACGGCAGTCAACGGCACGTGGGCGGTAAGGCCCTTGGTACATAAGCGACCCAAGTTGCTCGGGTGCTGCTTGTCGCCGCTGATCTTGCTGACCTTGCCGTCGGCCACGCTCATGACGATGCCGCAACCGACGCCGCAATAGGGGCAGACGCTGCGTACTTCGGTGCTGGCCATGGGCGGTCTCTCCTTCAGGAACGCAAAAAGGCGCCGGCTGACCTGGCTTGCAGATGGCAAGCAGGGCAACACGGCGCCTTTGTCGTGAGGTGTGCGGGCTATCGACGTTGAAGGCCCGGGATGGGGGTGTGTCAGCAATTAGTGGGCCAGCTGTTCCGGCCCTATCGCCGGCAAGCCGGCTCCCACAGGTGCACC
>NZ_AKJC01000321.1 GCF_000282535.1 Pseudomonas sp. GM84
TGCCGGCGATAGGGCCGCAACGCTTACCGCAGATCAGTACTCAGGCTCGGCGTGCCAAAGCCTTCCAGCGTCGCATTGGACGCATTCAGGTACTGCGCCCAGAAGTCGTTCAGCGCATCCATGGTCTTGCCGGATCGATACGCATGTTTCACCGCATCGGTAACCAGGCCTGCGCCGGACACATACACCCTGGCGCCTTGCAGGTCCGCGTACAGCCCCTTGCTCTGCGCAAGCTTGAGCTCGTTGCCGACATTGAGCTGCTTGATCTGGTTGGCCGCGTAGAAACTGGTGTAGTCGGAATGCTCCAGCATGTCCGAAATCAGGTACACCACACGCTCGTTCACCCCCTGCTCTTTGCTCATGTCTTCACCCACCCGGCGCAGGGTGTTCATGATCTCGCTCTTGGGAATGTCCTGGCGGGCCTCACGCAGGCCCTTGACGAACAGACCGCCAAAGCCGGACTGGAACGCTTTTTTCTGAGTCGCCAGGCACTGGTCCAGGCCACGCAGCTTGCGCATGTTCACATCGTCGCGCACATCGCCTTGCAACGGCATGTCCAGCTCGCCGGCATACACCAGCCGCTGATACTCACCCGGCAGGAACGCCGAGAAGGTATACAGCCTGACCCGGTCGCCCGGCTGCACGAACCGGTCGATCTGGCCCCAGCTGCTGCGTTGCAGGTCTTCAGGCATCGGGATGGTCTGATCGATGATCACCACCAGCTCGCGACCGGAGCCTGCCGGCTTGATGTCGACCAGGCCGTTGCGTGCGTAGCAGCTCTGCAGGTCGTTGCGTTCGGCGGCCAGCGCTGCACAAGGCAGCGCCAGCGCAAGGATCAGGGCCTTGGCAAGCCTCATGAGTGCATGCCCTCCTTTTTCGCCGGGAACAGGCCAAGCGCCTTGAGCGCCTGTTGTTGCTCGCGCACGTCGCGCAGTTGCGCCTCGCTGACATTCAGCGCACGGCTGGCGGCTGCCAGGCTTTCTTCCGGCAGGCCCGTGACATCGTGGAAGTCCGAAGCCTTGATTTCGGCCGCGGCGGTCGGCTCGACCACGGGGGCCTGCGGCGCAATCGGGGCGGCCACTACGGGTTGAGCCGCAGGTGCCGGTACGGGTGCTGGTGCAGCCGCTTCGACAGCAGGCTTGGGCTTGACCGCCTGAGGCGAAACCTTGCCGGCCTTGTACTCGACGTAGGCGAGGAAGTTGCGATGTGCGGTGTTCTCCCCTTCCAGCGCGTGCAGCACAGCAGCGTCGGTATGGTCGCGGCTCGACAACGCGGTCTGCAGACGGCGCAGCTTGTCGTCGGCGTGGCTGGCGATGGCGTTGCGCTTCTGGTCCATCGCGTCGAGCATTTCCTCGGCAGTGGCATACTCGTGGGTCAGGCGCCAGGCGGTCGACGAGTGAGTGCCCGCGAAGTAGTAACGGCTGGCGAGCCAGATGCTGATGCCCTGAATGGCGATGTAGATCAGCGACAGCATGATGTAGGTGGTCAGGCTGGCCTGACGGATCGCATGCATCTTGTCGTCGAGGGTGGCGTTGTCAGCCTCGTCGTTGATGGCCTGGGACTCTGCCGGCAGGTCGAAAGGCGAACCGACGCTAGAGCTCTGCGCCGCCGTCTCGGCGCGCATGCCGTTGACCATTTCGGTCTCGATGCTGTCCAGGGTCGCCGAACGCACCACGAACGCACCCACGGCCATGGCCGCCACGAACACGCCGCAGACGATCAGCCAGACGAACTTGCGCGATACGTTGGAGTTGACGTCCTTCACCCGGGCCAGCAGTTGCTCGTAGTCCGGCTTGTCCGAGTCGGTGAAGGAGTCCTCCAGGTTGATCGCCTTGTTGGCCTTCAGCGAACGCGAGCGCTTGGACGGCTCTTCGCCTTGCCACCAGTGGCGGGCCCGGGCGATCAGGCTGTTGTGGTGCAGCGTGTGGCCGGCGGCTTCGGCGAAGAACGCCGAGGCCACGGCGAGCAGGATGGCGGTACCCGCGGTCAGCCAGTGGCGGTCATTGGTCGAGGCATCCATGTTCATCCAGCCTGCCAGCACGTAGGCAAAACCCATGGCTTCGATCAGTACCAGCATCAGCACCAGCACCAGTACCCAGGCCGGGCGCGGCGAGCGCCCCGCTTCACCGGCCTTGGCCAGGTAGTCGAGGGAGGCGTTGTAGCTGTTGGCGCCCTTCATGTACTTCTTGTACTGGCCAAAATACGGCTTGGCCAAGGTCACTTCGTGGTTGATCCAGCCATCGCTGTCGACCGAGGAGCGCTTGCGCGACAGGCGCGCCACCGTACCGATCAAGGGAAAGCTGTGCCACACACGGATCAGGAAGTACGACACCTCTTCCCAGTAGTTGCGCACGATCAGCGCAGTGACCAGCAGCGAAACGAGGCCGGCCGAGAGCAACTGATTGGCAAGAACCAGTGATTTAAGTGCAGCGAGCGAAAAGTCTTCCATTCAGGACGTCCTTGACTGGGGTTATTTTTTGGCCGGGATCGGCATGTAGGGTGCGACGAAAGCGTCATTGCCGGCGGCATAGAACAAGGCGCCTTGGCTGACCTCGGCGTTGCCCTTGCTGAACACGATATCCATGCAGGAAATCGATGCCTGGCCGTCGCGGGTGAATACCCGGTAGAGCACTTCGCTTTCGCCTTCGTAGGTGTTGGCCACGGCCTTCATGGTCAGTGGCTTGTGCTCGGTGGGCTGCTTGTAGTCTTCGACCAGCTGAAGGATCGGCTGGCGGTCGACCCTGGCGTTCTCGCGCAGAATCGATACCGGCGACACCGTCACCAGGTGGCCATTGACCAGGTTGGCCCAGACCCGGTTGTTGTAACCCGGCAGGTAGTCCTTGGTGGCGCGACGCTCCAGGGGCTGGTCGTTGACCATGCTCAGGACTTCGCCGGCATTGCGTGGCATGTCGGCTTCGCAACTGGACATCGGCATCTGCGCGGCATAGGCGCTGCTGACCAGGGTGAAACCGCTCTGTTTCGGCTTGATGCTCTGCGCCATGGTCCACTGGTAGCTGGTCACCGGCGTGCCGGCGAAGTCGACTTGCGGGCGAGCAGAGGCCGCCGCCTTGGCGGGGCTGGAGCGGCCAGGAAGGCTGGCCACGGTCGTTTCGGGTTGTGCAGTCGCCTGCCGAGTGGGTGTCGACGCAGGCTTGCTGCGTACCTGGGCGCTGCTGGTGGCCTTGGCCTTGGGCTTGGCCGTGGTCGAGGTGCCATAGTGCAGGTAGCGCGTGTTGCCCGCTTCGGCCTGGGCCCGCATCACCAGGGCCTGTTCGTTGGCCAGCTCGACGATTTCCACGCGGCGGTTCTGGCCACGCAACAGCGGGTCGCTGTTATCGGCAATCGGTCGCGAAGCCCCGGCCCCCTGGTAGTAGATTGCACTGGCGGGAATCCCCGCCTGCAGCATGACCTTGCCGACGGTCTTGGCGCGGCGCTCGGAGAGCTTCTGGTTGAATTCGGCATTCCCCACGGCATCACTGTGGCCGACGATCAGCATGCGACGCGTCTGCGATTCCTTGGCTGCGGCCTGCTTGTCAGTGGCGGCAGGCTTGGCATACATCTGCGCCAGCTTGGCCACGGCGCGCTGGCCGCTGGTGGTCAGCTGGTCGGAGCCGGTGGCGAACATGCCGGTATCTTCGATCTGGGTCACCAGGCCGGCCTGTTCAGGCACTGCGGTCACCACGGCGGCCGAAGCGACCGTCAACTGTTCGGTGGTGATCTTGAGGTTCTCTTCCTTGGCGATGCGGTCAAGCTCCTGCAGACGGGACTGCCAGACATAACCGACGACGCAACCCAGCGTGCCGCCGACTGCAACGCCAGGCAGGATTCCGTCCTTGCCCTTGAGGGCGTAACCGGCAGCGCCACCGGCCACGACCCCAACACCGCACAGCACTGGCATGCCGTAGTCCCTGCCAATGTCTTTCACGCTCTTGGAAATACTGTCCATCTGCTGAGTACTGCAACCAGCAGCGGTGATGAAGGCGCAGCTTAGCGCCGTGAGGCGAAACATGCTTTGCATGGCGGCTCCTTGCCGAAAAAGATCTGAATGATGGCAACTTGACATGCATTGTCACAGATTATTACCCCACCTGGGTATGCATTGCCGCCTCATCACAGCGCTTTTTTACCAATGCGCGTTGCACGCAATCGGTTCACCCATGACGTTTTTCAATTGACTCGATGCCGTTTCCTGCATTGCCGTGCAGGCCGGCGTGCCGGATGCTTTATTTACTCCGAGAGCTCGGTTTTTCCACCTGCAGAGGCCCGTATGAAGAACGTCGAAGAAATCCTCAAGACCAAGTCCCAGCACCAGACCGTGTACACCATCGGCCCGGATGACTCGGTGCTCGACGCCCTGAAACTGCTGGCGGAGAAAAACGTCGGTGCGCTCCCCGTGGTGGAGAACAACCAGGTGGTGGGAATCGTCAGCGAGCGTGACTACGCCCGCAAGCTGGTGCTCAAGGGCCGCTCTTCGGCAGCCACGCCAGTGCGGGAGATCATGAGCGCGCCGGTGGTCACGGTGGAGCCCAGGCAGAACCTTGAATACTGCATGAACCTGATGACCGACCGTCACCTGCGTCACCTGCCGGTGGTCAACCATGGCGAATTGCTGGGCCTGCTCTCGATTGGCGACCTGGTCAAGGAAACCATCAAGGAACAGGCCAGCCTGATCCAGCAGCTGGAGCAGTACATTCGCGGCGAATGACCCCCGCTAGTGGTAAGCGCGCTCCAGCTCGTCCAGCTGATGGTCGAAGCTGCGCAGGCGCGCCGACCAGGTGTACACCAGCACTTCCAGGTCGCGGTTGAGCACCGCCGTATTGCCATGGCCGGTGCTCGACGGTTCGCACAGGTCGAGCTGGTAACGCTCGCGCGCCATGGCCGTGGCCACGCTGGAGAGGTCGCGGGCATTGGCCAGCCAATGGTGGTGGTGGTCGTGGATCTCGCGGTCGAGCGCTCGGCATTGGCGTTTCAACGCATCCAGGCTCTGCTCCAGGGGCGTGCCCTTGAGCTCGCCCATCACCTCCTCGAAGGTGCGCCCGGAATGCCAGTAGCTGCCCCAGAAATAGCGGTCGAACACCGTCTCGACGCGGCGTAGGGCGACCTTGGTGTTCCAGATGGTCAGCAGCGTTCGCCCCTGCCTCACTTCACGTTTGTTCAGGTGCAACTGCTGCCAGGCAATCCACGTCAGCCCCATCAGCGCGACCGCCGCGGTGACCGCGGCCGCGGCGTAGAGGAACTGCACGGCCTGGGTCATCTGCTGGGTGTGGCGGATACCGTAGAAATAACCGCCCGTCAGGGTGCCCAGGATCGTCACGGAGCACCAGAAACCTGGTGCGTAGGGATCTTTCATAGCGCGTATCCCCTTCTTGTTTTTCCTGAGCATAGCAACGGCCAAATCACTCATCAGGTGCCGCTCGGCGCTTTATTTTCGCGGGCGGCGTAATGCCTCGTTGAGTTGATCGAAGGGCACTGCCCAATCGGAATCTTCAATGATGCTGTCCTTCAGAAAATCCCGCTGGGCGTCGTTCCAGAACGGCGCATCCACCAGCTTGATTTCGTTTTTCAGCGGTGAATGGCTGGTGATGAACTGGTCGATGCTCTGCGGATCGTCGGGCAGGCCCAGTTGCTTGAACAGTTCGGCGAAGTGATGGGTCGGTGCGTCCATTGTTCCTCCTCATGTGCCGGGCAGGCCGTCCACGACGCCAACCCGGCATTGGTTTGTGCACATCAGCACAGCTCGCGTACTTCGGCTTGCGGTACCAGTTTCAGGTACTGCTCCATGCTCATGTGGATCAGGTGATCGTGATCACCCGCCTCCAGGTAGACATCGCCCTGGCGGGTAAGACTCGAATCGAGCAGCATCTTTATCTGGTAGGCGTCACCCATTGCCGGAATGGCGCCGCGCTCGCAATCGCCGAACAGGTTCGGCAGGCCGCTTTCGCGGGTCAGTTGCCAGGCGCCGGACATGCGCACCTTGCTCATGTCCAGGTGCCGGTTGGCCGGTAGCACGGCCATGATGTAGTTGCCATGACGGTCGTCGAGCATGACCGACTTGGCGACCCGCTCTGCGGGTACCCCGGCCGTGCGCGCCGATTCGAGGCTGGTGGCCGAGTGTGGGTGGGGAATGATGTCGTAGTCGCAGTTGGCCTGGTCCAGGCGCTGCTGCAAGGTCTTGGCCATACGCATGATGCACCTCCGGTTTCGCCCCCAATGTTCAAGTTTAGGCCGTACCCCGGCAGCCACGACTAAACTTCAATGATAGAAACCCACGAGGTGACGACAGGTGCTCGCTCGCTGTTGCCGCTGGTTGATGCTGTTGCTGCTACTTGGTTGTGCGCCGAGCAGCTTTGCGGCGCCCGGCACGGTCTGGGTGCTGAGCATCGACGACGCCATCGGCCCGGCCAGCGCCGATTACCTGGTTCGCAGCCTGGATCAGGCCAAGGACCAGGGCGCGCAGCTGGTGGTCATCCGCCTGGACACGCCGGGCGGGCTGGACAGCGCCATGCGCCAGATGATCAAGGCGATCCTCGCAAGCCCGGTCCCGGTGGCCACCTTCGTCGCCCCCAGCGGCGCCCGCGCGGCCAGCGCCGGCACCTACATCCTGTATGCCAGCCACGTGGCGGCCATGGCCCCCGGGACCAACCTCGGAGCCGCTACGCCGGTGCAGATCGGTGGACCACCTGGCACGCCAAAGGACGACAAGGCCAAACCGAGCGAGGATGAGCAAACTCTCGCCCGAAAACAGGTCAACGATGCCGCTGCCTATATCCGTGGCCTGGCCCAGCTGCGGGGGCGCAATGCCGACTGGGCGGAACAGGCCGTGCGCGAGGCGGTCAGCCTGCCGGCCAGTGAAGCGCTGCGCCTGAAGGTGATCGATCAGGTGGCCGACGACCTGCCCGACCTGATGCGCCAGCTCGACGGCAAGACCCTCGTGGCCGCCGGTCAATCGCACGCGTTGCAAACCCGCGATGCCACCCTCGTCGAGCACTTGCCGGACTGGCGCACGCGCCTGCTGGCAGTCATTACCAACCCCAGCGTGGCGCTGATCCTGATCATGATCGGCGTATACGGCCTGCTGTTCGAATTCATGAACCCAGGCTCGGCGGTCGGTGGCGTAGTCGGTGGCATCTGCCTGCTGCTGGCGTTGTATGCCCTGCAGTTGTTGCCGGTGAGTTTCGCCGGCGTGGCACTCATTCTGCTCGGCATCGCCTTCATGATCGCCGAAGCGTTCCTGCCCAGTTTCGGCGTGGTCGGTTTCGGCGGCATCGTGGCCTTCGTGGTCGGTGCACTGATCCTGGTCGACACCGATGCGCCCGGCTTCGGCATCCCGCTGGCGCTGATCGCCACCCTGGCCGTGCTCTCGGCGCTGTTGATCGGCGGCGTGCTGGGCATGGCCATGAAAGCGCGTCAGCGGGCACTGGTCAGTGGCGATGCCGGCCTGGTCGGCAGCCTGGTCACCGTCACCCAGGTGACAGCCGAAGACCCCTTCTGCGGCTCGGTGCAGGCCCAGGGGGAACAGTGGCAAGTCCATTGCGCGACGCCCCTGCAAACTGGCCAGCACGTGCGGGTCACGGCACGCCATGGGGTCATGCTGGAAGTGAGCGCCGCCGCAGCGGCGCAAGGGGAATGACGATGTTCATGCAATTGGGTTTTGGCGCCGTGCTGATCGTGCTGGCGATGCTGCTGCTCTCGGCGTTTCGCATCCTGCGCGAATACGAGCGCGGCGTGGTGTTCCAGCTGGGGCGCTTCTGGCAGGTCAAGGGGCCGGGATTGATCCTGCTGATTCCGGTGATCCAGCAGATGGTGCGGGTCGATCTGCGCACCGTGGTGCTGGATGTGCCGCCGCAGGATGTGATCACCCGCGACAACGTCTCGGTCAAGGTCAACGCCGTGCTGTACTTTCGCGTGCTCGACCCGCAGAAGGCGATCATCCAGGTCGAGGACTTCCTGGTCGCCACCAGCCAGCTGGCGCAAACCACCCTGCGCGCGGTGCTCGGCAAGCACGAACTGGACGAGCTGCTGGCCGAGCGCGAACAGCTCAACCTGGACATCCGCCAGGTGCTGGACGCCCAGACCGATGCCTGGGGCATCAAGGTGGCCAATGTCGAGATCAAGCATGTCGACCTCAACGAATCGATGGTCCGCGCCATCGCCCGCCAGGCCGAGGCGGAACGCGAGCGGCGGGCCAAGGTGATTCATGCCGAAGGGGAGCTGCAGGCTTCGGAGAAACTGATGCAGGCGGCGCAGATGCTGAGCCGGGAGCCGGGTGCCATGCAGTTGCGGTACATGCAGACACTGGGGTCGATTGCCGGGGACAAGAGCTCGACCATCGTGTTTCCGATGCCGCTGGACTTGCTCAAGGGGATGGTGGAGAGGCCGAAATAGCTGGGGCCTCTACGAGGCCCCAACAATCGCTCAGACCGGCGCGCGGCGCAAAGTCGCCAGGAAAGTAGCTGCACCGATGAACAACCCGGCAAACGTGCGGTTCAGGCGCTTCTGCTGCTTGGGCGTGCGCAGCATGCGCAGAACCCGAGCCGCCAGCCCGGTGTAACCCGCCATCACCAGCATATCGACGGTGACCATGGTGATCGTGATCGCCACGTACTGCGGCAACAGCGGTGCATGCGGGTTGAGGAACTGCGGCAGCACCGCGAGCATGAACACCAGCGCCTTGGGGTTGCTGACGTTGACCAGGAAACCGCGGAACACCAGGCTCAGGGGCTTGCCGATTGGACGCACGGCCGAGTCTTCGGTCATGTCCATCGGCAACGCACGCCATTGCTTGTAGGCCAGGTAGATCAGGTAGGCGACACCGAACCACTTGATGATCTGGAAGGCGGTGGCGGAGGCTGCGAGGATGGCGCCGACGCCGGCGGCAATGATGGCGATCTGTACGATCAGGCCCAGCTGCAGGCCTAGCGCGTTCCAGTAACCGCGCCAGAAACCGTACTGCAGGCCGCTGGACATCGAGGCAATCGCCCCGGCGCCCGGTGATAGGCTGATCACCCAGCACGCGGCAAAGAAGCCCAACCACACTTCCATCGACATCACACACCTCGCTCTACATATGTTGCAAAACGTTAAGCTAAGCGGTTGGTGAAAAAATGACCAGCGAAATTTTGTCTGTCTTTGCCGGCCTCTTCGCGGGACAAGCCCGCTCCCACAAGTACGCTGCTGTTTTTGAGTACAGCGGTGAACCTGTGGGAGCGGGCTTGTCCCGCGAAAGGGCCAGTACCGACGACATCAACGTATCAGGAAAGCGCTTCCAGCTCAGCCTGCATGCTCTCCAGAGTTTCCAGGGCTTCCATCCACCCCTCTTCAAGCTCGCCTTCACGCTGTTTGAGCTTGGTCTGCCGCGCCAGCAGGTCACGCAGTTCATCCTTGCGCGCCGCCTCATACAATCCACTGTCACCCAACGCCGTCTCGATCTCGGCCAACTGCGCATGCACCTGGTTGAGCTCGGTCTCCAGCTTGTCGGCGACCTTCTTGTGCGGCGCCAGCTGCTGACGCAAGGCTGCAGCGGCCTGACGCTGGGCCTTCTTGTCGGTCTTGTCCGGGTTGACCGGAGCGTTGCTCGACGGTGCACTGCGCTGACGGAATTCGACCAGCCAGCGGCTGTAGTCGTCCAGGTCGCCATCGAAGGTGTCGACCTTGCCGTCGGCCACCAGCAGGAACTCGTCGGTGGTGCTCTTGAGCAGATGACGGTCGTGGGAAACCACCACCACTGCACCGGAAAACTCCTGCAACGCCATGGTCAGCGCCAGGCGCATTTCCAGGTCCAGGTGGTTGGTCGGTTCGTCGAGCAGCAACAGGTTAGGCCGCTCCCAGGCGATCAGTGCCAGAGCCAGCCGGGCCTTCTCACCACCTGAGAAATTCACCACCGGCTCGTCGACGCGATCACCGTGGAAGTCGAAGCCACCGAGGAAGTCGCGCAAGGTCTGCTCGCGCTCTGTCGGGGCAATGCGCTGCAGGTGCAGCAGCGGGCTGGCCTTGTCGTCCAGCGAGTCGAGCTGGTGCTGGGCGAAGTAGCCAACGGCAAGGTTCTCGCCACGCACCAGGCGGCCCGACTGCGGCTCGAGCTCGCCGGCGAGGTTCTTGATCAGGGTCGACTTGCCGGCGCCGTTAGGGCCCAGCAGGCCGATCCGCGCACCCGGCACCAGCTGCAGTTTGACCTTGTCGAGGATCGCCTTGTCGCCATAGCCGAGGCGGCCTTCGGAGAGGCTCAGCAGCGGGCTGGAAATCTTCGCCGACTCTCGGAAGACGAAGTCGAACGGCGAATCGACATGTGCCGCCGACAGCTCCTCCATGCGTTCAAGGGCCTTGATCCGGCTCTGCGCCTGGCGGGCCTTGGTGGCCTGGGCCTTGAAGCGGGCAATGTACTTTTCCATGTGCGCGCGCTGGGCCTGCTGCTTCTCGTAGGCTTGCTGCTGCTGCGCCAGGCGCTCGGCGCGGGTGCGCTCGAAGGCGCTGTAGCCGCCTTTGTACAGGTTGAGTTTGCGCTGCTCGACATGCAGCACATGGTCGACCACAGCATCGAGGAAGTCGCGGTCGTGGGAGATCAGCAACAGTGTGCCGGGGTAGCCCTTGAGCCAGTCTTCGAGCCACAGGATGGCATCGAGGTCCAGGTGGTTGGTCGGTTCGTCGAGCAGCAACAGGTCGGACGGGCACATCAATGCCTGGGCCAGGTTCAGGCGCATCCGCCAGCCACCGGAGAAGTCGCCGACCTGGCGGTCCATCTGCTCATTGGTAAAGCCAAGGCCCGCCAGCAGCTTGCGCGCACGCGCATCGGCGGTGTAGCCGTCGGCGCTTTCCAGCTCACTGTGCAGGCGCGCCAGCGCGGTGCCGTCGTGGGCCTGCTCGGCCACGGCAAGCTCGGCCTGGACCTTGCGCAGGCGCGCATCGCCGTCGAGCACATAGTCCACGGCCAGGCGATCGAGGGTATCGACCTCCTGGCGCATGTGGGCGATGCGCCAGTCAGCGGGCAGCTGGCAGTCGCCGCCATCGGGCGACAGCTCGCCGCGCAGCAAGGCGAACAGGCTGGATTTACCGGCACCGTTGGCGCCGATCAGGCCGGCCTTGTGACCGGTGTGCAGGGTCATCTCGGCGCCTTCTAGCAAGCGCTGCGGACCACGCTGTAAAGTGAGGTTGGATAGTCTGATCATGATGGTCGCGGAGTCTACCAGCTTCCTCGGCCCGTAGCGTGAGTGGAATCATGTACACCGACCTGTGGAATCACGCCTTGGCCCTGTATGCACGGCCCGGTGTCGAAGCGGCCTGTTTGCACCTGCAGGCATTGGATGGCGATGTCTGCCTGCTGCTGTGTGCGACCTGGTTGCAGGCGCGTGGCGTCGCGCCAAGCCCTGCGCACGCAGCCGCATTGCGCGCGCTCGCAGAACCTTGGCAGCGGGAGGTGGTGACGCCTCTGCGCAGCCTGCGCCAGGCATGGCGAACGCCAGCGCAGCACGACCCGCAACTGGCAGCGCTGAGAGAGCGAGTGAAAGGGCTGGAACTACAAGCAGAGAGGACGTTGCTGGAGCGCCTGCAGGCGTGCGCCCAGCAATGGCCCGCAGACGCGCACGCGAGCACGGGCGACTGGCTGGTCTGGCTAGCACCCGACCAGGCCCGTGGCCACGACGCGCTGGAACAGTTGCGCGTCGCGGCCGCAGGGCTTCAGGAGGCCGACGAAGGCGCCTGAGTCGAGGTGCTGGCGGGTGCCGAAGGTGCTGCCGGAGCAGCCGCCGAGTTGGTCACCGGTGCAGGGGCGGTCGAAGTAGCCGGTTTGGCTTCGGCCGGCTTGCTCACAACCGGCTTGGCGGCTGGTTTGGCTGCGGTCCGGGCAGCGGGCTTGGCTGCTGGCTTGGCTGCAGTCCTGGCAGCGGGCTTGGCTGCTGGCTTGGCGGCCGGTTTGGCGGCGGCCGGCTTGGCAGGGGCTTTAGCAGCAGCAGACTTGGCGGCCGGCTTCGCAGCTGGCTTGGCCGCTGCAGGTTTTGCAGACGGCTTGGCGGCAGCGGTCTTGGCTGCGGCTGGCTTGGCGGCGGGTTTAGCGGCAGCAGCTTTGGCCGGAGCGGCTTTGGCGGCGGCCGGCTTGGCAGCAGGTTTAGCCGCAGCAGCTTTGGCCGGTGCCTTGGCAGCTGCAGTGCGAGCTGGAGCCTTGGCGGCAGCTGGCTTGGCAGCTGCGGTTCGAGCTGGAGCCTTGGCGGCGGCAGCCCGAGCAGGTGCCTTGGCCGGTGCCTTGGCAGCGGGTTTTGCAGCCACCTTGGCCGCAGGTTTGGCTGCCGCTTTCGCAGGTGCCTTGGCAGCTGCAGGTTTAGCCGATTTGGCCGCGACCGCGCGCTGGTCCAGTGCCTTGCCAGCCGCTTCGCGCACCTTGCCAACACCCTGGGCCAGTTTCAGGCTTTCCTGAGCATCGCGCTTGAGTTGCTGAATATAAGTACGGGTTTGCGTCTGGCGGTCCTTGAGCGCATCGAGCAGCCCTTCAAGTTCACCGATGGCTTTCTGCGCCTTGCCCTGTGCCTTGGCTTTGCCTGCCTTGGCCGCGTCCTGCAACTTCAGGCGACCGTTATGCAGTTTCTCCTGGGCCTTGACGCGTTGCTTTTCCAACTTGGCCAGCAGTTTTTCCGCATCAGCCAGCGCTTGCGAGCAGGCATCTTCCAAATGTTCGAGCAGGCTGCCCGAAAGTTGTTGGAGCAGGTGTAACGGCGTACTTACTGGCTTCTTTTTAGCCGACATGGTTTACCTCCTGGCTGACGAGTTTGCGGCTCATACTATGCTTCTGCTGCTACTGCCGCTAGGGCATGTGACAGTATCACTCGCGCCGCGTTGCATGCCTGGGCAAAGTTGTTATCTTGCAGCTCCGTGCAAGTGTAGTTGCTTAACAAATCGCTGCTGATATTTACGCATTGCTGCCCAACGAGACTGGCATACTTCATCGCTCATTGAGCTGGAGTTGAGCATGCCTCGTTATCTTGTATTAGGCCTGTGCCTGGTGGCGCCCTTCGCCCTGGCCACCCCCGATGCTGCCCCCAACGGCGACCCTGACCTTGCCTACAGCCTTGGCGCCAGCCTGGGCGAACGCCTGCGCCAGGAGGTCCCTGGGCTGCAGCTGGAGGCATTGGTCGAAGGCCTGCGCCAGTCCTATCAGAACCAGCCACTGAAACTCGACAAGGCACGCATGCAAGCGATTCTGCAGCAGCATGAAGCGCAGGCGGGCAACGCAGCCGAGCAGGCCGAAGTGACGCAGCTGCAAGCGATCGAAACGCGCTTCATGGCCAATGAACGCGCACGTGCCGGCGTGCATGAGCTGCCAGAAGGTGTGCTTTACAGTGAGCTGAGCAGCGGCAATGGCGCACAGCCAAAAGCCAACGGCAAGGTGCAGGTGCGCTATGTCGGCAGGCTGCCGGACGGCTCGGTATTCGACCAGAACCAGCAGCCGCAATGGTTCAGCCTGGACTCGGTGATCGAAGGCTGGCAGGTGGCGTTGCCGCAGATGAAAGTGGGCTCGAAATGGCGCCTGGTGATCCCTTCTGCCCAAGCCTACGGTGCCGAGGGCGCAGGTGACCTGATCGCGCCCTACACACCGCTGGTTTTCGAAATCGAGCTGCTGGCGGTCGGCGACTGATACAGGCCTCAGGCCTGGACCACGCCCTCTTCCTTGTGCGCGGTGTGCAGCACCTCGATCAGGCAGTCTTCCAGCTCGAAGCGCTCGTGCAGCAGGCTGCCGAGCTTGCCCAGTTTCTCGGCGAAGCGTTCGGTATCCGTGCACTCGCCCTTCTCGCAGTGGTCATTGAAGGCCAATGCGATCTGGGTGATGTCGTTGATCCTTGGGTTGATTTCTTCAGCCAGTTTCAAGGCCTTCTCGTCACCGAATGCCTTGGCCTCGGTGACCAGTTGCTCGCTGACTTCGAAATGCCAGGCCGACACGTAATCGACCAACACCGCACAAAAATCGCGGTTCTTGTCCTTGTCTGCAAAAGCCGGCTTGGCATCGCGCAAGGCGCGGAAAGCCTGAACCAGCTCCTCTCGTTCCTTGAGCCAGCGGTCGATCAGCTTGTGAACCCCACCCCAGCGTTCCTGGGCGTTCTGACAACTATCGAGCATGGCGATCTCTTCCCTTCTGGGTAGATGCCGCTGCACCTCGCACCACGACCATGCAGCACAAAGGTGACATCAGCAGGACGGCATCGAGCAGTTGTGTTTTCAGTATGCGTGCTGGGAGATTATTCCCGCGCGTGCTGACCATCAAGGTACGCAGCAGACAAAGTTCATACAAGCGTTTAATACCCCTGCGCAGCACCACTGGTCGCGCTAGCGCCAAGGCCTTGCGCTGGGTCAAGTTTTGCCAAGGGTGCGGAAACGATACGCCAGCAAGAAGACCACGGGCAGCGTCGCCAGCAGCACGAACGTCAGCAGGCTCCACTCGGGCAAAGTGAGCTCAAGAAAGCTCCAGGTCAGGGAGCTGCAGTCCGGGCCACCCAGCAGCAACTGCCGGGCCACTTCGCGCCAGGGCTGTTCGAACACAGGACAGGCCGAAGATGGGCAAGCATGGCTGGCAGGGTCGGCCCCCTGTAACCAGACATGCCGCGCCGCCAGTAGCGCCCCCAGGCACGAACTGGCCAGCGCTGCCCATGCATATCGCCGAACGCCCACCGAGCCGGGCGCATGCACAGCGGCGCACAGGCAGATCGCGGCATACATGCCCAGCAGCACACGCTGGCTGAAACACAGCGGGCAAGGCATCAGCCCGAGGGTCACTTCCAGGTAGAAGGACGCAACTAGCACAGCCAACGAGGCCAGGCAGGCGGGAAGAAAAAACGTGCGCAGACGGGCCGACATGGATGATGGAGGTCCGGTGGTGAATGAAGTGGCTTGAAACGGTAGAGGAAAGACGCGCTTTGTTTCAAGGCAAGACAGCGGCGAGAAGTCACTGAGCGAAGGGGGAAATTTCCAACTGAGCTGTAGGCGAATTCTTTGGAATGCTGATGGAGATGTAACCTGATGCGCTAGGGAAATTACCTGCACCCTGGGCCCGCGCCTCAGCGCGGGCCCAGGGGTCGGTCATGCGCGCATGCCCTCTGGCAATGGCAATGCCAGCAGGCGCTCATCGAGCAGGCCCAGCCCTTCCTGGAACAGCTGGTTGCTACGCTCGGTCTCGCCCAGTCCGGCCAGCAACCTGGCAAGCTCGGCACAGGTTTCCGGATTGCGCTCCATGCGCAGGCTGCTTTCCAGGTAATCGCGGGCCTTGCCCCACAGACGATTCTGCAAGCTCAGGCGACCGAGCGTGAGCAGCAGGCTCGGATCCTCCGGGTGGTCCTTGAGCCAGGCTTCGGCCGTCTGCAACTGACGCGCCGGGTCATCGCCGCGCACCAAACCATACAGGCGCGCCAGATGGCTCTCGTAGTCACGCTTGAGTGCGCTACGCAGTACCTGCTCGGCCTCGCCCTGGGCACCCACCTGACGCAACTGCTCGGCATAAGCCAGTACCAGCTGCGGCTCCTGGCGCTGCGCCGAGGTCAATTGCTGCCAAGCACGCTCCAGTGACTGGCGAGCGCTCTGCGAATCCTCGCCACGGGTGGCCGCCAGGTTCAGGTTCTGGCCCCAGGCACGCTGCTCCAACGCGGCAAGCTCGTTGACCGGGAGCACCTTGTGCTTGCGCAGGTCAGGCAACAGACGAATCAAGGCCGACCAGTCGCCACGTTCCAGGTACAGGCGCTGCAGCAGGCGCAGCACCTGATTGTTCTGCGGATGTCGCTCTTGCATGGCCAGCAGGGTTTCCAGGGCGCCATCGCTTTCGCCACGGTCCATCTGCAACTGTGCGTGGGTCAGGGCAATGGCCAGTTCGGCCTGGGGCTGCCGCTCCAGGGCGCGCTCGAGCAGGCTGTCGCTGTCTTGTGCGCGGCCCTGTTCATTGGCCGCGCGCGCTGCACCGAGGTAGTACAGCAGCGGTTGGCGCTCAGCCTCGGCGGCACGGTGCAGGTGGCGCTGCGCGCTGGCCCAGCGGCCCTCGGCGAGGTCCAGCTGGCCCTGTTCGATGGCAATGCGCACGCGTCGGCTACGGTTGCGCCGCGACCACGGGTTGACCACACCACTGGAGGTCAGTACCAGGCCCACCAGGTAACGCAGCAGCCACACCAGCGCGACGATGGCGACCAGCGCGGCGAGCGCGGCCCACAGCCCGGACTGGTAGCGGAAGCCACCATAGGAAATCAGCACGTAGCCACTGTGCTTGGCCACCGCGATGCCCAGCGCCGCAGCGATCACGATCGCCAGCACCGCCAGCAGGTAGACACGCTTCATGGCTTGCCCCCTTCGTTTTCGGCGGGCAGGTGGCGGCGCTGAATGTAGGCCTGTACCGCTGCCAGGCTCTCGCTCAAGTCAGGGGTCACCACCGAGACAGGCTGATCGGCCAGCGCGTTGAGGCTGTCGAGCATGGCCTTGCTCTGCGGGTTGTCGGCGTTGAAGTTGGCCAGCAGCACGCTGCGCGCGTCATCCAGGGCCTGGGTGTAGACCTTGGCCTCGCCGTTCAGCGCTGCCCACTGGGCTTGTTCGATGGTCAGGCTCAGGGCCAGGCGTAGCTGGTTGAGCGACTGCCCGGCAAGCAGCGGCCGCACATTCTCGTCGGCGTCGAAATCGATCTGGAAGTACTTGGAGATCTCGGCCCACCACTGCGACAGCCGGCTGGCCCCATCGCCATCGGCGGTCAGGGCGCCGAGCGCATCGGCATTGCTGTCGAACTCCGGCGACTGGGCGCTGAGTTGCTGCACCAGGTCGCGCTGGGCGGCCAACTTGAGGAACAGGCCGGTGCGGTCCGGTTGCTGGGTGCTGTTGAGCGTCGCCAGGCTGCGCGCCAGTTGCTCGCGGGCGGCGAAGGCGCCAGGGTCGCTCTGCTCGCGAAGGATCTCGTCGGCACCTTCGACCAGCGCCTTGGCACTGGTGATGTCCTGCAACGCCGAGAGGCGCAGGGTGGCCAGGCGCAACAGGTGCTCGGCCTCGGCCAGACGCCATTCCTTGCGGCTCTCGCCCAGTACGGTTTCCAGGCGCTGGCTGAGGCGTTGCTGGTCGCCCTGCAGTTGCGCCACCAGGCGGCGGCGGTCTTCCAGCTCGCTGGCGGCCGGCAGGCTGGCCAACTGGGCGCTGATCTGCTGCTCGCGCTGCTGCAGCGCGGCAGCGCGCTGGTTCAACGCCTCCAGATGCTGGCCCTGGTTCACTTCACTGCCTTGCAGCTGCCGCACCTGCCAGACGCCCCAACCGCCCACCGCAACCCCGGCAGCGCCCACCAGTAACGCCAGCAGGGCCAGGCCGCTGCCAGAGCGTTTGGCGGATGGAGTGGTAACCGGTTGCGTCGGCTCCTGGGCCGACGGCTGATCATTGTTCGACAAGACAGTTTCGCTCACGTATCCATCCTTTGCATGGGGGCACTCCGCTCTGAGCTTAGCGCCTTAAGAGGCAGGTGCAGCGCTGCGCTGCACGGCTGCCAGCAAGGCCGTGGCACTGGCACCACGGCAATCCACCACCTGTTGCGCCCCGGCGGCCCGTGCCTGCTCGGCGACGCGCGGGCTTGGCACGAACAACGGCAGGCGCGCCACCCGCGGCCAATCGGCGGCGGCCAGCTGCTGCAAGTGTTCAAGACCCTGCCCACTGCTGACCACCAGGCCATTGAGGCGTTCCGCTTCGATGCGGCGCAGCAATGTGCCCGCCGGGTACTCCGGCAGGCAGCGACGATACAGTTCCAGATAATCGACACTAGCACCTTGCTCTGCAAGACGCTCGGCCAGCAGTTCGCGACCTCCCACACCGCGAACGATCAGCACGCGCACAGTTGCAACCGCCATGGCCTCTCGCAGGGCCGGAAGTGCAAGCAAGGCCTCGCTGTCGTCGCCCTGCCTGGGGAAGGCCACTTGCAAGCCCGCGTCATGGAGCACCGCCGCCGTGGCTTCGCCAACGGTGAACCAGCCTTTTGGCGGGGGCTGCAGGCCGTCTTGCGCGACGCGTTCGAGGAGCAGCCTGGCGGCCGGCTTGCTGACCACGATCAGCGCCTGATAGCTGGCCAGTGCGGCCAGCTTCTGGCGCTGCGCATCCTCCAGCTCGACCGGCTCTATCGCCAGCAAGGGCAGACAACTGCTGGCCACGCCAGCGGCTGCCAGGCTCTGGGCCAGGGTTGCACAGTCATCGGCAGGCCGCGTCAGCAGGAGGCGCCAGGGGCTCACGGGTGCCCGGCCTCGCCGTAGACTTCCTTCAGAATGGCTTCAGCGCCCTGGCTCAGCAGGTCTTCGGCAACCTGCATACCCAAGGCTTCGGCGTTACTGCGCGGGGCGCGGGCGTCGGCCACCAGCAGGGTGCCACCGCTGGGTTGGCCGACAAGGCCACGCAGCCACAGTTGCTCGCCTTCCAGCACTGCATAGCAGGCGATGGGCACCTGGCAGCCGCCGTTCAGACGCTTGTTCAAGGCGCGCTCGGCCACCACTCGGTCGGCGGTATCGGCATGGTGCAGTGGCGCCAGCAAGGCATGAATCTCGCTATCCGCGCTGCGGCATTCGATACCCACCGCGCCCTGGCCGCCAGCCGGCAGGCTGTCGTCGACACTGATGGTGGCGGTGATGCGCTGTTCGAAGCCGAGACGAATCAGGCCGGCAGCGGCGAGGATGATCGCGTCGTACTCGCCGGCATCGAGCTTGGCCAGGCGGGTGTTGACGTTGCCACGCAGGAAATGGATTTTCAGGTCAGGCCGGCGCGCCAGCAACTGGGCCTGGCGGCGCAGGCTGGAGGTGCCGACGATGCTGCCTGCCGGCAGGGCATCGAGGCTGGCGAAGTGGTTGGACACGAAGGCGTCACGCGGGTCTTCGCGCTCGCAGATGCAGTACAGGCCCAGGCCTTCGGGGAAGTCCATGGGCACGTCCTTCATCGAGTGCACGGCGATGTCGGCTTCGTTTTCGAGCAAGGCGGTTTCCAGTTCCTTGACGAACAGGCCCTTGCCACCGATTTTCGCCAGCGGCGCATCGAGCAGCTTGTCGCCACGACTGACCATGGGCACCAGGGTGACCAGCAGGCCGGGGTGCGCCTGCTCGAGGCGGGCTTTGACGTATTCGGCCTGCCACAGGGCCAAGGCACTTTTACGGGTGGCAATGCGGATTTCGCGAGTGGACATGGAACGCCCCGATGCTTAGGAATGCTGTCGATGATAACAGCTCCACCGGCATCGCTAGCAGATGTGGATCAGGATCCTGTTCAACCTGAAACGGCCTCATCGCCGGCAAGCCGGCTCCTACAGGGTCAGCACAATTCCTGAACGTTGCACTGTAGCTGTGGGAGCCGGCTTGCCGACGATAGGGCCATTGCGCAGACCTAGAGCGTCTGCATCATCTTGCGCACGCCAGCCACGTGCCGTCGGCTGACGGTCAGGGCGTCACCGTCCAGGCCTTTGAGGAACAGCTGGAAATGCCCAAGCGGCGTTCGCTGCAGGCGTTCGATGCGCTCGCGGGCGACCAGGGCGTTGCGGTGGATACGCACGAATCGCTCGCCGAACTCGTCCTCCAGAGCCTTGAGCGGCTCATCGAGCAGCACCTCTCCGGCTTCGTGACGCAACGTCACGTACTTGTGGTCGGCAATGAAATAGATGACCTGCGGCAAAGGGATCAGCTCGATGCCCTTGCGCGTACGCGCACTGATATGGCTGCGCGGCCCCCCGCCTTCACTGCCTGGCCGGGTCAACGCCGCCAGCTGGGTACGGTTGGGCTTCTCTGCCTTGCGCAACGCTTCGCGCAGGGCCTGGGGCTGGATCGGCTTGGTCACATGGCTGAGGGTACTGTCCTTGAACGCCTCGGCACCGTATTCATCGTCACCGGTACAGAACACCACCGACGGGGGTGCCTCGCGCTCGCACAGGCGAGCGGCGACCTGCAGGCCATCCAGGCCCGGCATGCCGATATCCAGCAGGACCACATCGGGCTTGTGGCTTTCGATCAGGGCCAGGGCCTCCTCGCCGTTGGTGGCGCTGGGCTCCAGCACGGTGTACCCCTCCAGTTCCCCGAAGAGCCGCGTCAGGCGTTCACGGGCCAGGGGTTCATCATCAACGATCAGGACATTCATAATTGCTCTGGATTCCTGAGTGAGTCTCGCACAGGTATAGCGTAGACAGATGCAGGTCGAGCGACACTGCGGTCACGCTCTAGACCAGTGCGAAGGCCAAAGATTCACTGAGCCGGCAGATTCACCGCCAGTCCTTTGTCCAACTGTAGACGGTCCGTGGAACACTGCCGTTCAATCGGTGAATATCCGCTTCGCCCACCTTTACCCTGGTTTCCCGCAGATTTCTCTCGACCGGCGTCCTTCGGCGGCACGCCCAACCCTGCTATTATCGGCGGCACTTTTTCGTTCACGCCTTCAACGAGTGAATCCATGAGCACCGACAAGACCAATCAGTCCTGGGGCGGCCGCTTCAGTGAACCCGTCGACGCCTTCGTCGCCCGCTTCACCGCTTCGGTCGATTTCGACAAGCGCCTGTACCGCCACGACATCATGGGTTCGATCGCCCACGCCACCATGTTGGCGCAGGTCGGCGTGCTCAGCGATGCCGAACGCGACACCATCATCGACGGCCTGAAGACCATCCAGGGCGAGATCGAGGCCGGCAACTTCGACTGGCGCGTGGACCTCGAAGATGTGCACATGAACATCGAGGCCCGCCTCACCGACCGTATCGGCATCACCGGCAAGAAGCTGCACACCGGCCGTAGCCGCAACGACCAGGTGGCCACCGACATTCGCCTGTGGCTGCGTGACGAAATCGACCTGATCCTGGCCGAGATCACCCGCCTGCAGCAGGGCCTGCTGGAGCAGGCCGAACGTGAAGCCGACACCATCATGCCGGGCTTCACTCACCTGCAGACTGCACAGCCGGTCACCTTCGGCCACCACCTGCTGGCCTGGTTCGAAATGCTCAGCCGCGACTACGAGCGCCTGGTCGACTGCCGCAAGCGCGCCAACCGCATGCCCCTGGGCAGCGCCGCGCTGGCCGGCACCACCTACCCGATCGACCGTGAACTGACCTGCAAGCTGCTGGGCTTCGAAGCCGTGGCCGGCAACTCGCTGGACGGCGTCTCGGACCGTGACTTCGCCATCGAATTCTGCGCAGCTGCCAGCGTGGCGATGATGCACCTGTCGCGCTTCTCCGAAGAGCTGGTGCTGTGGACCAGCGCGCAGTTCCAGTTCGTCGACCTGCCCGATCGTTTCTGCACCGGCAGCTCGATCATGCCGCAGAAGAAGAACCCGGACGTCCCTGAACTGGTGCGTGGCAAGAGCGGCCGTGTGTTCGGCGCCCTGACCGGCCTGCTGACCTTGATGAAGGGCCAGCCGCTGGCCTACAACAAGGACAACCAGGAAGACAAGGAGCCGCTGTTCGACGCCGCCGACACCCTGCGCGATTCGCTGCGTGCCTTTGCCGACATGATCCCGGCGATCAAACCGCGCCATGCGATCATGCGCGAAGCGGCCCTGCGCGGCTTCTCCACCGCTACCGACCTTGCCGACTACCTGGTACGCCGTGGCCTGCCGTTCCGCGACTGCCACGAAATCGTCGGTCATGCGGTGAAGTATGGCGTCGATACCGGCAAGGACCTGGCAGAGATGAGCCTGGAAGAATTGCGCCAGTTCAGCGACCAGATCGAGCAGGACGTGTTCGCCGTGCTGACGCTGGAAGGCTCGGTGAATGCGCGTGACCACATTGGTGGTACGGCGCCGGCGCAGGTGCGTGCAGCTGTCGTGCGCGGCAAGGCTTTGCTGGCTTCGCGCTAAGGGCCAATGCGAGGGCTTTGCCCTCGATCGCCGGCAAGCCGGCTCCCACAGGGACCGCGCCGGACCTTGTGGGAGCCGGCTT
>NZ_AKJC01000322.1 GCF_000282535.1 Pseudomonas sp. GM84
CGGCGATAGGGCCGGTACTGTAACCATCAGGCTCTACTACCCTGAGAGGGACGATCCGTCCTTCGGAGGTAGCCGCCTGATGTACAAGGACCTCAAGTTCCCCATCCTCATCGTCCACCGCGCCATCAAGGCCGACAGCGTCGCCGGCGCGCGCATCCGTGGCATCGCCGAGGAACTGCGCCAGGACGGCTTCGACATCCTTGCCGCCGCCGACCACGCCGAAGCGCGCCTGGTCGCCGCCACCCACCACGGCCTGGCCTGCATGTTGATTGCCGCCGAAGGCGTCGGTGCCAACACACACCTGCTGGAAAACATCGCCGAACTCATCCGCCTGGCCCGTGCACGTGCGCCCAACCTGCCGATCTTCGCCCTCGGCGAGCAGGTCACCCTGGAGAACGCTCCCGCCGAGGCCATGGGCGAGCTCAACCAGTTGCGCGGCATTCTCTACCTGTTCGAAGACACCGTGCCCTTTCTCGCCCGTCAGGTGGCGCGTGCAGCGCACAATTACCTCGACGGCCTGTTGCCACCGTTCTTCAAGGCCCTGGTGCAGCACACCGCGCAGTCCAACTATTCCTGGCATACCCCCGGCCACGGCGGTGGCGTGGCCTACCGCAAAAGCCCGGTGGGCCAGGCGTTTCACCAGTTCTTCGGGGAAAACACCCTGCGCTCGGACTTGTCCGTATCGGTGCCCGAGCTGGGCTCGCTGCTCGACCATACCGGCCCGCTGGCCCAGGCCGAAGCCCGTGCAGCGCGCAATTTCGGCGCCGACCATACGTTTTTCGTGATCAATGGCACCTCCACCGCCAACAAGATCGTCTGGCACGCGATGGTCGGCCGTGACGACCTGGTGCTGGTGGACCGCAACTGCCACAAGTCGGTGGTGCACGCCATCATCATGACCGGCGCCATCCCCATTTATCTTTGCCCCGAGCGCAACGAGCTGGGCATTATCGGGCCGATCCCGCTCAGCGAATTCACACCCGAGGCGATCCAGGCAAAAATACACGCCAACCCCCTGGCGCAGGGCCGTGAGCCGCGGATCAAGCTGGCGGTGGTGACCAACTCGACCTACGACGGCCTGTGCTATCACGCAGGCCTGATCAAGCAGGTGCTGGGGCCCAGTGTCGAAGTGCTGCATTTCGACGAGGCCTGGTTCGCCTACGCGGCCTTCCACGACTTTTTCGCCGAGCGCTACGCCATGGGCACCCTGTGCAACGCGCAAAGCCCGCTGGTGTTCAGCACCCATTCCACCCACAAGCTGCTCGCCGCCTTCAGCCAGGCGTCGATGATTCATGTGCAGGACGGCGCGCAGCGACAGTTGGACCGCGACCGGTTCAATGAAGCGTTCATGATGCACATCTCCACCTCGCCGCAATACAGCATCCTCGCCTCGCTGGATGTGGCGTCGGCGATGATGGAGGGGCCGGCGGGGCGTTCGCTGTTGCAGGAGATGTTCGACGAGGCCTTGAGCTTTCGCCGTGCCCTGGCCAACCTGCGCGAACATATCGCGGCCGATGACTGGTGGTTCAGCATCTGGCAGCCGCCGGCGGCGGAGGGTATCCAGCGCCTCGATGCCCAGGACTGGCTGTTGCAGCCCAGCGCCGAGTGGCATGGCTTTGGCGAGGTGGCCGACGACTACGTACTGCTCGACCCCTTGAAGGTGACGTTGGTGATGCCTGGCTTGAGCGCCGGTGGTGTACTGGGTGAGCACGGCATACCGGCGGCGGTGGTCAGCAAGTTTCTCTGGGAGCGGGGGCTGGTGGTGGAGAAGACCGGCCTTTACAGCTTCCTGGTGCTGTTCTCGATGGGTATCACCAAGGGCAAGTGGAGCACGCTGCTGACCGAATTGCTGGAGTTCAAGCGCCACTATGACGGCAATACCGCGCTCGGCACCTCCCTGCCCAGCATCGTCGCGGTCGACGCGTCACGCTACCATGGCATGGGCCTGCGCGACCTGTGTGACCAGCTGCACGCCTGCTACCGCACCAATGCCACGGCCAAGCAGCTCAAGCGCCTGTTCACGCGTTTGCCCCAGGTGGCCATGACCCCGGCGCGGGCCTACGACCTGATGGTGCGCGGCGAAGTGGAGGCGGTACCGATCGAGGCGCTGCTGGGTCGGGTCGCGGCGGTCATGCTGGTGCCCTACCCACCGGGCATTCCGTTGATCATGCCGGGTGAGCGGTTCACCGAAGCGACCCGCTCGATTCTCGACTATCTGGCCTTTGCCCGCGCCTTCAACAGCGGCTTCCCCGGTTTTGTCGCCGATGTGCACGGCCTGCAGAACGAAAGCGGCCAGTACACCGTGGACTGCATCAAGGAATACGAATGATCTCGACGCCGGTGCGCGCCAGCTCGAAACGGTCCGCACCCAGGTGATTGACGCGGTCGCCAATGGCCAGGCGATAGGTGGTGATCGGCGCGCCCATGACGCTGCCGTCGTTTTGCAGGGTCGACTCTTGGAATTCGTGAACGGGGTAGATGCGGCCTTCGGCGTCTCGGGCGTGGAACTGGCCGACCATTACTGCTGCCATTTAGGTGAAAACCTCTGAATTACGTAGGAAATGTCTGGACCGATAGACCGTACAACAAGGCCGGAGTTTACGTTGCCGACAAAAAAAACCTTGGGGCCGAGGAACGGTCATCTATAACTAGAACGTCTCTTAAGCCAGCAAAGGTTGGAAATCGCCATGAGCCAGGTGTATTCGGTAGCGGTTGTCGTCGGCAGCTTGCGCAAGGATTCCTACAACCGCAAGGTGGCCCGCGCCCTTTCAGAGCTGGCGCCGTCCGGCCTTGCCCTGAAGATTGTCGAGATCGGCGACCTGCCGCTGTACAACGAGGACGTCGAGGCCGCTGGTGTGCCCGAGCCGTGGAAGCGCTTTCGCGACGAAATCCGTCGCAGTGATGCGGTGCTGTTCGTCACCCCAGAGTACAACCGCTCGGTGCCGGGCGGCCTGAAGAACGCTATCGACGTCGGCTCGCGGCCCTATGGGCAGAGTGCCTGGAGTGGCAAACCGGCGGCGGTGGTGAGTGTGTCGCCGGGGGCCATTGGCGGCTTTGGTGCCAACCATGCCGTGCGCCAGTCGCTGGTGTTCCTCGACATGCCCTGCATGCAGATGCCCGAGGCTTATCTGGGTGGGGCGGCGAACCTGTTCGAAGAGAGTGGCAAGCTCAGCGACAAGACCCGGCCGTTCCTGCAGGGGTTCATCGACAAGTTTGCGTCCTGGGTGAAGCTGAACCGGGCTGTCTGAGGGCCTTATCGCCGGCAAGCCGGCTCCCACAGGTACGGCGCAGGCCTTGAAGCTTGCACTGTACCTGTGGGAGCTGGCTTGTCGTGGCGACGAACCGCAGCGATAGCTGCAACGCAGATCTGTCAGAAGGCCTGTGGCATCTCGCCCTTGGCCAAGCGACGGTTGATGTCGGCAATCACCTCGGGCAAATCATTGATGGTGTCGATCAGGTAGTGCGGGCGCGACGCTTCGAACAGCGTGTGAATACGCTTGCGCTCGCTTTCCAGCTTTTCCACGCTCAGTGCCTGGTAGCCTTCCCAGGTCAGCCCCAGGGCATTACCCGAGCACACCAGCGCTACGGTCCACATACCCGCACGGCGCCCTTCGAGAATACCCGGCACGGTGTCGTCGACCTTGACGCACGCCGCCACATCATCAATGCCCAGGGCAATCACGTTGGCCAGCGCCTGGGCCGGCCATGGGCGGCCATTCGGGGTTTCATCGGTCGCCACCACATGGTCGGCGACATAGCCGTTCTGCGCCGCCAGCTCCACCACCTTGTCCATCACCACTTTCGGGTAGCCCGAGCACGAGCCGATCTTCAGGCCGTCCTGGCGCAAGCCGGTGAGGGTGTCCAGGGCACCGGGGATCAGCGCCGAATGCACGGCGATCTTCTCGATCTGCAGCGGCATGAAGCGGTTGTAGATGGCCGTGACATCGTCGTCGGTCGGGGTGCGGCCGAACACCTTGCGGTAGCGCTCGGCGATTTCCGGCACGTCGCACAGGGTGCGGATGTGGTCCCACTTGCCCATCCCCATCGGGCCGCGGGCTTCCTCGATCGATACCTGCACGTCGAACTCGGCGAAGGCTTCGACGAAGATCTGGGTCGGGGCGAAGGAGCCGAAATCGACCACGGTGCCGGCCCAGTCGAGGATGGCGGCTTGCAGCTGGGTAGGATTGCTGTAGTTCATGTGCGCATTTTCCTGAAATTGGTTGGGCAGAGGGTCAGATGTCCAGCACTTCCATTTCCCGCAGCACTTCGGCCACGGCATTCACAGCGGCTTGCATGCCATCGGCTCCGACCACGCCGATGCAGCCGACGCGGAAGGTCTCGACCTGGGTCAGCTTGCCCGGGTAAAGGATGAAACCCTTGGCCTTGACCCGCTCGTAGAAGTCCTTGAACTGGTAGCGGGCATCATCCGGTGCGTGGAAGGTGACGATGATCGGTGCCTGGATCTCGGCCGGCAGGAAGCTGCGCAGGCCAATGGCGGCCATGCCATCGAGCAGGGTCTTGCAGTTGTCGGCATAGCGTTGGTGACGCGCGGGCAGGCCGCCTTCCTCGCTGTACTGCTGCAGCGCTTCGTGCAGGGCGGCGACCACGTGGGTGGGCGGGGTGAAGCGCCATTGGCCGGTCTTGGCCATGTAGGCGTGCTGGTCGTGCAGGTCCATGGCCAGCGAATGGGCATTGCCTTCGGCGGCGGCCAGGGCAGTTTTCTCGGCGAACACGAAGCCCATGCCCGGTACGCCTTCCAGGCACTTGCCGGAGGCGGCGATCAGCGCCTCGAAGGGCACTTCGCGGGCATCGATCGGCAGTGCGCCGAACGAGCTCATGGCGTCGATGATCAGGCGTTTGCCGTGGCCTTTGACCACCTGGGCGATCTCTGGCAGCGGGTTGAGGATGCCGGTGCTGGTTTCGCAGTGGATCAGTGCCACGTGGGTCACGGCCGGGTCGGCGGCCAGCAGGCGGTCGACGTCGGCGGCGGTGGTCGGCTGGTCTTCGGCGGTTTCGAAGGTGCTGTAGGTGCGGCCCAGCACTTTGCAGATCTTCGCCAGGCGTTGGCCGTAGGCGCCATTGATCAGTACCAGGACCTTGCCGTCACGCGGCACCAGGGTACCGATGGCGGCTTCCACGGCGAAGGTGCCGCTGCCTTGCAGAGGCACGCAGTGGTGGCTGGCGCTGCCGTCGATGATCGCCAGCAGTTGCTCGCAGACGCTGGCGGTCAGTTGGTTGAAATCGCGGTCCCAGGAACCCCAGTCCACCAGCATGGCTTGGCGGGTGCGCAGGGATGTGGTCAGTGGGCCGGGGGTCAGCAGAATCGGGGCGTTGCTCATTCCGTGGTTCCTCTCAAGCTGCGGGTTTCGCCGGTTGGGTGGGCGCTGAAACTACGGGGCCTAGGTTGCAATTCGCCGAGCTATCAATCAAATTGTTTGTTGTTATGCCAGCCATAAGTCAGGCCGATACAAAATGAACCTTTTCCAGTTGCGCGCATTCGATGCCGTCGCCCGTGAGGGCAGCTTCACCCGTGCCGCCGAGCGTCTGTTCATCAGCCAGCCGGCGGTGACCGGGCACGTCAAGGCGCTCGAAGAGCATTACCAGATCACCCTGCTGCGGCGCACCGCGCGGCGTGTCGAGCTGACCGAGGAGGGCATTCGCCTGGCGGCCATCACCCGGGCCATGTTCGGCCTGGCCGAAGAGGCCCAGGCCATGCTCGAAGCCAATCGCCAGCTACTCACCGGGCGCCTGGAGGTAGCGGCCGATGGGCCGCACCGGGTCATGCCCATGCTGGCACTGCTGCGCGAGCGTTACCCAGGCATCACCGTCAACCTGCGCCTGGGCAATGCCCAGGAAACCCTGGCCGCCCTGCTGTCCGAGCATGCCGACGTGGCGGTGTTGACCGAGATCGAGCCACGCAAGGGCCTGCACCTGCAGAACCTCTGCGAGTCACGTTTGTGTGCGCTGCTGCCGGTGGGGCACGACTGGGCCAGGGGCGAGGGTGACTTGCCGCTGGCTGCGCTGCATCAGCAGATCATGGTGCTGCGCGAACCGAGCTCGACTACCCGGCGTACCTTCGACAAGGCCTGTGCCCAGGCAAAGGTACAGCCACGGGTACTGCTGGAGCTGGACAGCCGTGAGGCGGTGACCGAGGCGGTGGCGTCGGAACTGGGCATTGGCGTTGTCTCGTCTACCGAGGTGGCCCATGACCCGCGTGTGGTAGCAAGGCCGCTGGCCGGGGAGGGGTTGAGCAACCAGCATATGCTCGGCTGCCTGGAGCGGCGCCGCGAACTGCGCTTGATCCAGGCGTTCCTTGGCTTGGCGGCAAGCCTGTGAGGCCACACCGGCTTGCCGTAAGATGGCCGCCAGTGAGCAACCTGGCGCCGGATGGCCGATGAGCGAGAAAGACACGATTTCCATGCAGCTGGTGCGTGAAGCCCTGTTGCAGAGCTGCCCCGACCGTGATGCTGCCGGCGCGCTGCTGCGCCGCGCCGGGATCGATGCCAGCCTGCTCGAACAGGCGGATGCGCGAGTGGCTGCCAGCGCCTACGCACAGCTTTGGCGGCTGCTGTCGCTGCGTTGCAATGATGAGTTCTTCGCCATGGACCCGCGCGGCCTGCGTGCCGGTAGCCTGGCTCTGCTGGCCCGCGCCGCCATGGCCCAGCCCAGCCTGGGAGAAGCGTTGGACGTGGCGTTGGGATTCCTCGGCCTGATGCTCGAAGACCTGCAGCCGGTGCTGGTGCGCCAGGGCAGCCTGGCCGAGATCGTCATCGGCGAACCCCGCGAGCAGCCGCGACGGGCCTTCACCTACTTCACTTTCTGGATGATCGTGCACGGTGTGGCCTGTTGGCTGGCCGGGCGGCGCATTCCGATCCTGGCCATCGACCTGCGCTGCGCCGAGCCGCCGTTCTGCGACGACTATCGGGTGATGTTCTCCGAAAACCTGCAGTTCGGTCGGCCGCGTACCCGCATGATCATGGCCGCCGATTGCCTGGCGCTGACGCCCCGGCGCACGGCAGAAGACCTGCAGCGCTTTCTGGCGGAGGCTCCCGGCAACATCCTGGTCAAGTACCGCGACCCGGACAGCCTGGCTCGGCGCATTCGCCACGACCTTCATCAAACCGACCCGGCCGCCTGGCCTGATGCCGAGCGCCTGGCGCTGGGCTTGTGCATGTCGGCACCGACCTTGCGCCGCCGTCTGGCTGACGAAGGCCAGACCTATCAAGGGTTGAAGGACAGCGTGCGGCGCGAGCTGGCGATCAGTTGGTTGGCCGAGGCCGACATTGGCCTGGCTCAGGTTGCCGAACGCCTGGGCTTCGCCGACACCAGCTCGTTCTACAAGGCCTTTCGCAAGTGGTTCGGCTGCAACCCGGGGCATTACCGCACGCTGGTGTTGCAGGGGGATGGGGCGGCGGGCGATGGGCTGGAAAGAGGGCGCGGTTGACCGGCCTTCCGGGGGAGTTCCCTGTGCCATGGCGAGCAGGCCTTGCCCAGTGTTAGGGCCCTTCCAGCCAGCACAGGTGCAATCATGTCGCAAGCTACAACCACCACACTCGGCAACGCCACGGATCAGTTCGTGGCGTCCCGCCTGCCTCATTGGCTCAAGCAAGCCTCCCAAGGGCAGATCAACAAACTACGGGACTGCTACGCGGCCCACCGCGCCAGCCATGAAAAGCTGGCCAAGGCGCTGCGCGTCCTGGCATCGCCCCAGGCGTTCGCTCGCCAGGCATTTACCGGGCTGCTTGGTGCCGAGGCGGCCAGCCTGGGGATTGAAAAACTCGAATGGCTGGAGGTGCGACGCCGACTGACGGTTTCGCCCGGCATCGGCTTGCCCCAGGACGAAATCAGTTATCTCCGCAGCCCAGCGTTGCTGAGGATGATGCAGAATTTTCCAGGGGGAGCGCCTTTCTATGAAGGCAGTGGTTTGGTGGCCAAGGGTGAAAGCACGCTACTGTCGGGCGATGCCAACGCTTTCTCCCAGCGCTGCCGGGAACTGGATGCGGGGCAGCAATACCAGGCACTGCTGAGCAAAACGGTAACCGCCGAGGTGCGCGATGCACTGACCGATCACAAACGCACAGGCTTCAACCTGGCCTTGGAACTGGCGGCGCTCAAAGGTGAAATTGGCGGCGTCGAGCAGGCCGCAGTGCGCGCTGTGGTAAGCCAGGACCATCCGCAGCAATTGACCAACGCGTATGCCGGCACGCTGAGAATGCTGGGCTGTGTCGCCTTCGACGCCTTGCTGATCCAGTTGCGGGGCAGCGAAGGCGAGGATGCTGGCACGGTGCTCTACATGCCCGCCGACACCCAGCATCCACTGCGCCTTTTCACCGACCTGACCAGGCTCAATGAGGCCTTGGCCGCCGACCTGCTGACCCCGGCTGTGCATCGGCGGATCGGTGAGCTGGTGCAATTGAGCGAGCGTGCAGCGTTCGTGATGAAACTGGACAAGCGCCTGCGTGACAGCGAACCGGACCTTGAGCTGGATGGCCAGACGGTCGAGGGTGATGTATTCGCCGCTCTGGCCGATGCCCATGTCGAACGGCTGCGCGCCGATGCCGGCATGCTGCTGGTGCCGACCGCTGAAGCAGACAAGAGCGATGCCAAGGACCGGCTGTCGCGCTGGGAGGGCATCGGTATGGGGGGCCTGGGTATCGCCGGCCTGTTCGTGCCGGGACTGGGCGAGTTGCTGTTGGCGCAGCTGGCGGTGCAGGTGACCGAGCAGACGTATGACGGCGTCGCCGACTGGGTGCAGGGGCACCAGCATGAAGCGGCCGAACACCTGCTGGGTGTAGCGGAAATCGTGGCGGTGACCGCCGCGACGGCTGCTGGGGCCGGGCTGGTCGCGCGAGGTTTCTTGCGCAGCACCTTTGTCGACGAGCTGGAACCCGTGGATGTCGAAGGCGAGCCGCGCTTGTGGGCGCATGATTTGAGCGGCTACGAGGCTGACCCGGGCCAGGCATCGTTGCAGGATGATGGTTTGTATGGGGAGGGTGAGCGGCGCTTCTTGCGCATCGAGACGCGCTACTACGAGGTGCATCGGCCAGAGCAGTACGGGCCATGGCGCTTGAGGCATCCTGCGCGCAGCGACGCCTTCGAACCTGAGCTGATCGGCAATGGCGAGCGTTGCTGGCGCCTGCGCCTGGAGCGCCCACTGGAATGGGATGACAGCACCCTGATGCTGGACCGACTGTGGCCAAGCGATCCGCCACTGCAGGCGCAACAGGTCGAACGCATTCTGCAAGTGTCCGGGGTCGATCGCGACGAGTTGCGCGGGTTGCTGGTGGAAAATCGCCCTTTGCCGGTCAACCTGCGCGATACCCTTTGCCGCTTCGAAGCCGATGCGAGGCTCACGCGGTTGTTCGAGCGTTTGCAGCAGTCACCTGAGGTGTTCCCGGATGACGATGTCCTCGACTGGTGCAAGAAACAGCCGGGCCTGCAGCGCCTGAGCGATGCCCAGATCGGCATTGCGCTGCTCGAAGACCAGCGCCAGTGGCGCGGTCAATTGCTTGAGCATCTGGCCGCGCCCGTGCTTGCGGATGACGAGGTGATGACATTGCTCAAGCGGGATTTCCCCGATCTGCCTGACGCCTATGCCCAAGAGGCCTTGCGCGACCTGGACCCGGCTGAAAGGCACCTCGCCCGGCTGGAGCAGCGCGTTCCCTTGGCGCTGGCCACGAAGGCACGTTCGCTGTTGCAACTGACACGGGCCAATCGCGCCCTCGAGGGGCTGTACCTGCAGGGCGTCTACAGCGACGGAACAGGAGAATTGGTATTCGCGTTGCTGAGAAACCTGCCCAAATGGCCCAAGCGGCTCAACCTGGAGTTGCGCAAAGGGACAGAAAGCGGCCGGCTGCTGGCGCAGCTGGACCCGCAGGGCCCTGCCACTTCGCGCACCGTGCTGGTCTATCGGGAAGGCGGCTTCAGCCTGTATGACGCGCAAGGGCTGGAACTCGACGTCGATGTCGCGCAACCGGCCAGCATCTTCGATGCATTGCTGGCGTTGCTCGGCCCAACCGAGCGCACCGGCCTGGGCTTGGCCCAGGACAATGCAGGAGGGCAACTGCGCGACCAGCTGGCCGCCGGCCTGCCTTCGCAGCGCAAGCGCCTGTTCAATCTCCTCGGCTGGCGCGATGAAACACCGTGGTTCAATCCAGGCGTTCGCATGCCCGACGGCCGCGTAGGGTACACGCTTGGCGGTCGGGTGCCGGGCCGGGAGTATTCGACCAGGACCCTGCGTGACCGTATCCGTGTCTTGTACCCGGGGTTCAGCGAAGCGCAGGTCGATAGCTTCTTCCAGCGTCTGCTGCAGGAAGCGGGCTCGCCCTTCGACCACCTGATCGAACATGAACGCAACTATGCGCAGCTCGATCGTGCCCTCAACCGATGGGGCGCCACCACTACGGACCGCGCATTGCGCAACCAGCAACATCATTTTGCCGAACAGCTGCGTCGGGCCTGGCGCCTGGAGGGGGAGGTCGAGGTTGGTCAGGCCGGCCATCAGGGGGCGATGCGAGTGAACCTCAGTGGCTGGCGGATCGGCCAGTTGCCGCCGCTGCCAGCCGAAGTGGACATGAGCCATATCGGGGAACTGGTGCTGGCCGGCATGGGATTGGAAGAAGTGCCGGCCAATTTCCTGCGTTGCTTCGACCGTATACATACCCTGGTGCTCACCAACAATCGCCTGACGGCCATACCGGCTGGTCTGTCACACCTTCGCGAGCTGCGTTCGCTGCGATTGATGGCCAACCGGATCCGCATGAGTTCGCACAGCCAGGAAGTGCTGTTGTCGTTGGCGCGCCTTGAGGTGCTGGATATCAGCCATAACCCGTTGCGTTCGCTCAGCCTGCGTTTCGAGGAACTGCCCCGGTTGCAGACCCTTCGCCTCGGTCATTGCCAGTTGCGGACCATACCCGACGGCATAGAGCAGTGCGGTTTCCTGCAGTTCGCCGACCTCAGCGACAATCAGATTGAAGCTGTTCCGGCCGAGCTTCTGCGCATGCCGTGGAGCTTCCGCGCCAGGTTCAACCTGGCCCGCAATCCGATCTCTGCCGCCGAGCGCGAACGATTGTACGGGCTGGACCGTCATGGCGAAGCACCACGGCTCCCGGAGGCAAGCGAGGACCTGATGGCCCGCTGGCTGGGTGACCAGCCCCAGGTCGGACGCCAGGCGCGCATGGCGATGTGGCAACGGGTGCAGCACGAGGAGGGCAGCGCAGGGCTGTTCGAGCTGTTGCAGGACTTGACCCAAGGCAGCGACTACAGCAGGGAGCGGGGCTATGTCGGTGACCAGGTATGGAACCTGCTCGAAGCCATCGACCAGGACGCAACGCTGCGCGGGCGGGTCTTCGACAGTGCCGGTGAAACGCTCGGTTGCGTCGACAGCACGGCGGAGCGTTTCAGCCGCTTGCAGATTCAGGTGCTGGCCTATCAAGCCGGCCAGCGCAGCACAATCGCAGAAGCCGGGGAAGAACTGCTGAACCTGGGGCGGCGCCTGTTCCGCCTGGAGGCGCTGGACCGTTTCGCCTTCCAGGCGGTTGACCAGCGGCGGTTGGCCGAGGGGGTGGTCGATGACCTGGAGATCGTGCTTGGCTACCGCATCCACCTGGCCGATGTGCTCGACCTGCCTTGCCAGCCACGGACGATGACCTTCAATACCTTGGCCGACATTACCGCGGAGCGCGAGCAGGAGGCCCTGCGAGCGGTGCTCGCTGCGCAAACCCCCGAGGCGGTGGCGCACAGCGTGGCGCGCCAGAGTTTCTGGACTGATTACCTGCGCGAGCAGCACCCTCAGCCGTTCGCGGCGATCAGTACAGCGTTCGACGCGCGTGGCGAGGCGCTCGATGCACAGGCCGAGCAGTTGACGACCGAAGCGTATGTGAGCAGTTGGGATGCACTCAAAGCAGAACGGGAAAGCGCAGAACATGAACTGTGCCTGCTGTTGACCCGCGAGGCGCTGGCCAGGCAACGCCAGGGCACTTGATGCCGCGAGGCGTCACGGGCCGGGCCTGCGGCCAAACCGCTCATCCAGATTGAACGCTTTGGCCATTGTCCCCGCGCGGCCTTGGCGTGACCATCGTCAGACCTATGGTGCGATTCCAACAATAAAAAACCAGGAGTCTGACGATGCGCGATTACGCCGAGGCCGTCCGTTCGTTCGCCTATGCTGATGCCGTGAGCACGGCGCTGCAGGGCAACCTCAAAGGCCTCAATGCCTGTGTCGAATGCTGTGATCGCCATGTGGGCGAGGGCAAGACAGCCCTGGTCTGGGAAGATCGCGACGGCAACGGCAAACGCTTCAGTTTCGAGCAGTTGCAAGCCCTGGCCAGCCGTTTCGCCAATGCCCTCAAGGATCAGGGCGTAGGCCCGGGCGACAGGGTTGCCGGCCTGTTGCCGCGCACCCCCGAACTGCTGGTGACCATTCTCGCCACCTGGCGCCTGGGTGCGGTGTATCAGCCACTGTTCACCGCCTTCGGCCCCAAGGCCATCGAGCATCGCCTGGAGCAGTCCGGTGCCAAGGTCGTGGTCACCGACCGGGGCAACCGTCCCAAACTCGATGACCTGGCTGTGTGCCCGGTCACCATCACCGTCAACGCTGGCGAAGGCGAGCTGGACTTCCAGCGCTTGCTCGATGCGGCATTGCCAGCGTGCGAGCCGGTCTTGCGCGGCGGCGACGACCCCTTCCTGCTGATGTTCACCTCGGGCACCACCGGCCCGGCCAAACCATTGGAAGTGCCGCTGCGGGCGATCGTTGCGTTCCAGGGCTACATGCGCGAAGCGATCGACCTGCGCCCTGAAGACAGGTTCTGGAACCTGGCCGACCCGGGCTGGGCCTACGGGCTCTACTACGCCGTTACGGGCCCGCTGTCGCTGGGCCACGCCACCACCTTCTACGACGGCCCTTTCAGCGTCGAGAGCTGCGCACGGGTCATCGACAAGCTGGGCATCACCAATCTGGCGGGCTCGCCGACGGCGTACCGCTTGCTGATCGCTGCCGGGCGCGAGTTCTCGGCGCCGATTCAGGGCCGCCTGCGGGTGGTCAGCAGCGCCGGCGAGCCGCTCAACCCCGAAGTCATTCGCTGGTTCGCCGACGAACTGGGGGTGACCATCCATGACCATTACGGCCAGACCGAGCTGGGCATGGTGCTGTGCAACCATCATGGCCTGCAGCACCCGGTTCATCTTGGTTCGGCAGGCTTTGCCATTCCGGGTCACCGCATCGTCGTGCTCGACGAGCAGGGTGTCGAGCTGCCGCCTGGCCAGCCAGGTATTCTTGCGGTGGATCGCGAGCAGTCGCCCCTGTGCTGGTTTGCCGGTTACCACGGCCTGCCCACCAAGAGTTTCGTCGGCAAGTACTACCTCAGCGGCGACACCGTCGAACTCAACCAGGATGGCAGCATCAGCTTCGTCGGTCGCAGCGACGATGTGATTACCACTTCCGGTTACCGGGTAGGCCCGTTCGATGTGGAAAGCGCACTGATCGAGCACCCTGCGGTGATCGAGGCGGCGGTGATCGGCAAGCCGGACCCCGAGCGTACCGAGCTGATCAAGGCCTTCGTCGTGCTGGCTGCGGGTGTGACAGGCACCCCGGAGCTTGAAGAGACGCTGCGCCAGCATGTGCGCCAGCGCCTCTACGCCCATGCCTACCCCCGGGAAATCGAATTCGTCAGCGAGCTGCCCAAGACACCGAGCGGCAAGCTGCAACGCTTCATCCTGCGCAATCAGGAAATCGCCCTACAACAAGCCGCGCTGGCCAACCGCGCCAGCGCCTGAAGGAACCCCATCATGCAGATAGCCAACAGCAATTTCATCGTCAGCGGCGCGGCCTCGGGCCTGGGTGCCGCCACTGCGCAGATGCTGGTCGAAGCCGGCGCCAAGGTCATGCTGGTCGACCTCAATGCCCAGGCCGTCGAGGCCAAGGCACGCGAACTGGGTGACAATGCGCGCTTCGCGGTCGCCGACATCAGCGACGAACAGGCGGCCAAGGCTGCCGTGGATGCTGCCGTGGCCGCCTTCGGTAGCCTGCACGGGCTGGTCAATTGCGCGGGTATCGTCGGGGCCGAGAAGGTGCTGGGCAAACAAGGCCCGCACGGGCTGGCCAGCTTCGCCAAGGTCATCAACGTCAACCTGATCGGCAGCTTCAACCTGCTGCGTCTGGCCGCTGCGGCCATGGCCGAAGGCGCCGCCAACGCCGAGGGCGAGCGCGGGGTGATCATCAACACCGCGTCGATTGCCGCCTACGACGGGCAGATCGGCCAAGCCGCCTACGCCGCTTCCAAGGGCGCCATCGCCAGCCTGACCTTGCCAACTGCCCGGGAGCTGGCGCGCTTCGGTATTCGGGTAATGACCATCGCCCCAGGCATTTTCGAAACCCCGATGATGGCCGGCATGACCCAGGAAGTCCGCGACTCGCTGGCCGCCGGCGTGCCGTTCCCGCCACGTCTGGGCCGCCCCGTCGAGTACGCGGCGCTGGCCCGTCACATTATCGAGAACAGCATGCTCAACGGCGAGGTGATCCGCCTCGACGGTGCGCTGCGCATGGCTGCCAAGTAAGGAGAAACGAACATGACCCTTGCCAACGATCCAATCGTCATCGTCAGCGCCGTGCGCACGCCCATGGGCGGGCTGCAGGGTGACCTCAAGAGCCTGACCGCGCCACAGCTGGGTGCCGCGGCGATACGCGCCGCCGTCGAGCGCGCCGGTATCGATGCCGCCAGCGTCGAGCAGGTGCTCTTCGGCTGTGTCCTGCCGGCAGGCCTCGGCCAGGCACCGGCACGCCAGGCAGCGCTGGGCGCGGGCCTGGACAAACACACCACCTGCACCACGCTGAACAAGATGTGCGGCTCGGGCATGCAGGCCGCGATCATGGCCCATGACCAACTGCTGGCCGGCAGCGCCGATGTCATCGTCGCCGGCGGCATGGAAAGCATGACCAACGCCCCCTACTTGCTGGACAAGGCGCGCGGCGGCTACCGCATGGGCCATGGCAAGATCATCGACCACATGTTCATGGACGGCCTCGAAGACGCCTACGACAAGGGCCGCCTGATGGGCACCTTCGCCGAGGACTGCGCCCAGGCCGGCAGCTTCAGTCGCGAAGCCCAGGACCAGTTCGCCATCGCCTCGCTGACCCGCGCCCAGGAGGCGATCAGCAACGGCCGCTTCAGCGCCGAGATCGTCCCGGTGGAAGTGACCGAAGGCAAGGAAAAGCGCCTGGTCAAGGACGACGAGCAGCCGCCCAAGGCACGCCTGGACAAGATCCCGCAGCTCAAGCCGGCCTTCCGTGAAGGCGGCACGGTGACCGCGGCAAACGCCAGCTCGATCTCCGATGGCGCTGCGGCATTGGTGTTGATGCGCCGCTCAGAGGCCGAAAAACGTGGCTTGAAGCCCCTGGCCGTGATCCATGGCCATGCCGCGTTCGCCGATGCCCCGGCACTGTTCCCCACCGCCCCGATCGGTGCCATCGACAAGCTGATGAAGCGCACGGGCTGGAACCTGTCCGAGGTCGATCTGTTCGAGATCAACGAAGCCTTCGCCGTGGTCACCCTGGCCGCCATGAAGCACCTCGACCTGCCCCATGACAAGGTCAATATCCACGGCGGCGCCTGCGCCCTGGGCCACCCGATCGGCGCCTCGGGCGCGCGCATCCTGGTGACCCTGCTGTCGGCCCTGCGCCAGAACAACCTGCGCCGTGGCGTGGCGGCCATCTGCATCGGCGGTGGCGAGGCCACGGCCATGGCTGTCGAATGCCTGTACTGAGGTGAACCATGCTGGTAACTGACGAGCAACAACAGATCGCCGACGCCGTGCGCGCGTTTGCCCAGGAGCGCCTGCGGCCTTTCGCCGAGCAATGGGACAAGGCCCATCGCTTCCCCCGCGAAGCCATCGACGAGATGGCGGCACTGGGCCTGTTCGGCATGCTGGTGCCGGAACAGTACGGCGGCAGCGATACCGGATACGTGGCCTATGCCATGGCCCTGGAGGAGATCGCGGCGGGCGACGGTGCCTGCTCGACGATCATGAGCGTGCACAACTCGGTGGGTTGCGTGCCGATCCTCAAGTTCGGCAGCGAGCAGCAGAAACAGCAGTTCCTCACGCCGCTGGCCAGTGGCGCGATGATCGGCGCCTTTGCCCTCACCGAACCCCAGGCCGGTTCCGATGCCAGCAGCCTGAAGACCCGCGCACGCCTGGACGGTGACCATTACGTGCTCAACGGCAGCAAGCAGTTCATCACCTCCGGGCAGAACGCCGGGGTGGTGATCGTCTTTGCCGTCACCGACCCGGACGCTGGCAAACGCGGCATCACCGCATTCATCGTGCCCACCGATACACCGGGCTACCAGGTGGCGCGGGTCGAGGACAAGCTCGGCCAGCACGCCTCCGATACCTGCCAGATCGTCTTCGACAATGTGCGTGTGCCGGTGGCCTGCCGCCTGGGCGAAGAGGGGCAGGGCTACAAGATCGCCCTGGCCAACCTCGAAGGCGGCCGCATCGGCATCGCTTCGCAGTCGGTAGGCATGGCCCGCGCCGCGTTCGAGGTGGCGCGCGACTATGCCAAAGAGCGGCAGAGCTTCGGCAAACCCTTGATCGAACACCAGGCCGTGGCCTTCCGCCTGGCCGACATGGCCACGAAAATTGCCGTGGCCCGGCAGATGGTGCTGCATGCCGCGGCGCTGCGCGATGCCGGGCGCCCGGCCCTGGTGGAAGCGTCGATGGCCAAGCTTTTCGCCTCGGAAATGGCCGAAAAGGTCTGTTCGGATGCCTTGCAGACGCTCGGCGGTTATGGCTATCTGAGCGACTTCCCGCTGGAGCGGATCTATCGCGACGTGCGTGTCTGCCAGATCTACGAAGGCACCAGCGACATTCAGCGCATGGTCATTGCGCGCAATCTTTGAAGGAGCAGTCTGCATGGCATTCGAAACCATCCTGTTGGACATCCACGGCAAGGTCGGCCTGATCACCCTCAATCGGCCCCAGGCGCTCAACGCGCTCAACGCGCAGATCATCGCGGAGATCAACCAGGCCCTGGACCAGCTGGAAAGGGATCCGAACATCGGCTGCGTGGTGCTGACCGGTTCCGCCAAGGCCTTCGCGGCCGGTGCCGATATCAAGGAAATGGCCGAGCTCAAGTATCCGCAGATCTACGTCGACGATCTGTTCAGTGACTCCGACCGCATCGCCAACCGGCGCAAGCCGATCATCGCCGCCGTGTCCGGTTTCGCGCTCGGTGGTGGTTGTGAGCTGGCCATGATGTGCGACTTCATCCTCGCGGGCGACAACGCCAAGTTCGGCCAGCCCGAGATCAACCTCGGCGTGCTGCCGGGCATGGGCGGTACCCAGCGCCTGACCCGCGCAGTGGGCAAGGCCAAGGCCATGGAGCTGTGCCTGACCGGCCGCCTGATGGGCGCCGAGGAAGCCGAGCGTGCCGGCCTGGTGGCCCGTGTGGTGCCGCAGGCCGAGCTGGTCGAGGAAGCCCTGAAAGTGGCGGCGACCATCGCCAGCAAGTCGATCCCGGTGAGCATGATGGTCAAGGAAAGCGTCAACCGCGCGTTCGAAGTCACCCTCAGCGAAGGTGTGCGCTTCGAACGCCGGGTGTTTCATGCGGCGTTTTCCACCGAAGACCAGAAGGAAGGCATGGCGGCCTTCATCGCCAAGCGCGAAGCGCAGTTCAAGGACCGCTGAGCCTCGTTGCCCTGTCGACTCAGCTGGCGAAGAAATATTGCTTCGCCGAGGCCAGGTCGATGGGGCTGCGATGAACCGCCACCTCATGCCCGGCGGCATCCTTGCTGAATGGCCCCTGGGCATAGCGCTGTTCGGCGGTCTTCAGGTGGCCTGCGGTATAGGCGGTCTGCGCCGCCTCCATGCCGGAATAATGGAAATGGGCGTACCACAGGTCGATACCTGCATGGCGGATGGCGAATTCTCCAGGTAGTCGTCGGTACGCCCGGCGACTTTTGCCAGCGGTCGACGCGGGCCGGTCGAGTGAATGGCCACTTGTTGGTTGTCGAGCAGGACGGACAGCTCGCCCATCCTGGGCTTTTGCAGCAGCGCGACCCGCGCCCGCTGTTCGACCGCCTGCCCGGCCAATGTCGCTGACATGTCCTCTATCGCCTTGATGTTCAAGGCCGCATCGCCTTCGGCGGTGCCTTCATCGGTCTCATTGTCGCGGGTCAGGCGTAGCTCGATGGCGACCCGATGACGCTCAAGGCCAGCCCGGTGCTGGAGCAGGATGTCTTCGATATCGACGGGCAGGTAGCTGTTGGCCCTGGCGCTCTGCATCAACCCCAGATCCTTGCGTGCGCCGGCCAACAGGCGGGCGCTTTCCTTGAGCAGTGCCTTGAATTTGCCTGGGGACTGCGAGGCTGTTTTCGCGGGCTGGACCTCGACTGCTACCCAGCGCTCGTGTTCGCGCTTGTAGCTGCGGGTGACCGAGCCCTCCTGAGCCCCGGGTATATCGACGATGCTGGCATCATCCGCACGCGGTTGGCCAAGAAGCAGGCCGTCATCGCGGGTTTCGATCAGCCCTGGTAATTGCCGGCTCAATTGCGTCACCGTGCTGCGCTGGGGCAGGTCCGGGTATTCGGCCAGCTCGCCGGCAACGCCTGTGCTCATGTCGTTGATGTCGGTGCGCAGTTGCTTGAGCGGGGCGGGCGCCGCGGCGGGTTCGAAGCACTGGTGCAGGATCAGCAAACGTCGCTGGGCGGTTGCCAGGTGCTGCGCAATGTTTTCCAGCAGGCGCCGTTTGACTTCGTCGCTGGCGCTCGCCCGTTTGCCCAGTTGCAGCCGTTGGCCTATGGCCAGCTCGATGCTGTCCCAGGTACGGTCAAGCCAGAAAACTGCGCTTTCGTCCATCTGCACCAGGGTCATGCGGTTGACCGAGGTCTCGATACGCATGAAGCGCCAGTACAGGGGCGTCCAGCTGCCTTTTTGCCGTTCGACCTTGTCCAGCATCTCCATGATTTTCGGCAGGGAAGGGCTGGCCAGTTTGCGCAGTTGCTCCAGGCTCTGTTCGAACGCGCTGGCATTGTCGAACAGGCTATCGACCAGCGTCGTCAAGGTGCTCAGGCGCCTGGCGAGAATGGCTTCGTCCTCGGACGTCGCCTCGGTCTGATGCTCGACCATCTGCAGAAGATGAATGCGTTCGGGTTTAAACAGGCGCATCAACAACTCGCGGATGTGCAGCTGGCAATCGAGTTGCTGGAACAGTGTGCCGGCGCGTTTGGTCTTGTAGTCGTTTACGGGTGTCTGCACATTCAGGTCGTGCAGCCGCTGGATGTGCTCGGCGACGAACGCCTCGAATGCCTGCAGCTTTTCCAGGCAACTGCGCAATACGCGCGTATCGTCGGAGCGCTGGCCCAGCGTGCGTATCTTCTTGATGCCGGGAATCTGTTCGACGATGCTTTTCGAGTCGTGCAATACACGATTGGACAGCGCCTCGGTTTTCTTCTTGCGCTCCTCCTGCAACCTGGCGATTCGCTTCGAGGGGGGCATGCCGCCGCGCAGGCGGAGCCTGAGGTCGAGCTGCCAGCGCCCAGCCTCGTCGCGCCTGAGCCATGGGCCTGGCGTTCGATCATCCGCGGCGCCAACAATGCGCACTTGATCGGTCAGCGTATCGAGTTGCACTTTGAATACCTTGCCCTCGATCAGCGCCCAAAGCTGGTCCGCGCTCAGGTACAAGCCGCCAATCGGCCCCGCCGGGATGGGGGAGCCGAGGGCGGCTGGCGAAAGGGTTGCCTGCAGGGCTGCGAGGGCTTCGGCCTGGGACTTGTCGAGCTTCAGCGAGGGTTGGGACCAACTGAAATCGATCTGCGCCTCGGCTGTGCTTGTGATCACCACCGGGGCGGGTTCCAAGGGGGGCAGTGGGCCGAGGGGAACCGCAGCGTCCAGCGGGTGCTCCAGCTCCAGGCGCTGCATCGCGTGGTTGAAAATCAGGAAGGCGACATTGACCAACAACTCGATCCAGTCACCGGTACGGTCGCCCGGCTGCGCTTGCTCCCTGGCGTCCACCAGGCGGGCGAAGGCGGTTTCCATCTGTACCAGCCAGGCGGCCTCGGCGAACGGTCCTTCGACGAATGGCAAGACACTGTTGAGCAGCAACCAGCCCAGTTCTTCCCAGCGTTGCCAACGGGTTGCCTCGCTGCTGGTGGATTGCCCCTTGAAATTGCTCAAGGTTTCCTCGACACAGGCCTTGTAGATGGCCTGGGCCGGGTCGCTGATCGCCGCCTCGCGTGACAGGGTAACGGGGGCTGGCGTGAACAGTGGAACCGCCCAGTCGTCGTCCAGCGGGCGGAACAGGTGCGGCTCCTTGAAGCCTCCGTGGTCATAGATGCGTCGGTCTTCCTGCGCCAGCCGGTGGAGTATGTCGTTTTGCAGGTCGCCGGGCTCACTGATTGCCACCAGCAGAGCCAGGCGATCGGCGAACTCCACGATCGGTTCACGGTGCAGGGGGCGATACAGCAGGCAGCTGGCGCTGATCGAGCCATCGTTCTCGATCAGCCAGGCATTGAGTGGATGATCGGGCGTTGCATCCATCGTTCGCAACAACCCCAGTGGCCGCAGCACCCAGTTGCCGTGCTCGTCGGCCATGGGTGCGAAGACGTGTTCGAGGGCGACGATCGCTTGCAGGGAGGGCTGCTCGTCTTTCAGGTAACTTTTCATGACCTGCGCGGGCAATTGGCTGTGCAACTGGTCGGCCAGTAGCCGTTCGCGATTGGCGCGCGCCTGGGGATCATCGAGCAACAGTTCGCGCAGGCGTTTGGGATAAGTCGCGCCAATGTCCGCTTCGGTGATGAGGCCGCGCAGGGCCGAGGTGTCGAGCCAGGCCGGAATGGGTTGGCCGTCGACGCTTTCCAGCGACACTCGACCCGGTTTGAGCAGGCCCAGGTTGGCGATGGCCAGTTGAGGCAGGGTGAATGTCACCGGCATCGTGGTGCCCTCGCTGATCACCTGGCCTGCAGAGGGGATTGCAGTTGCCGTGGTCTGGTGGTTGATGACCCGTATCGAAGCCGGGTCCAGGGTCGATTGCGGGTGGTCACGGTGGATCAGGCTGGCAAGGCGCTCGCAGGCGAACACCTGTGCGCTCGGCACGCCGTCCAGCCAGCTCTTGCCATCGGCATCGGACGTGCTGCGGGCGACTTCGGTGAGCATCGAGCTGTACACGATCAGTGCCCTGGGTTCGCCTTGGCGTACCCACGACGGTAACTGCTCGGACAGCGATGCGTGGCTGACCGGGTCATCGACGCTGCACAGGTGAGTCAGGGAGGTCAGGTGGTCCAGGGCATTGGCAAGTTGTTGTGCGCTGCCCTGGGTGTGGAAGGCGGTCGCGGCAATCTCGATGCCTTCGAGCTGCTGCATCAGCAAGTTGACGGCCTGGGCCTGGAACAATTGGCGGTCTGGGGTGCCCAGTTTCACGCTGGGGGGCGATTTGGCCAGCAGGGCGGGCCAATGTTGCGTGATGCTCTCCAGCAAGCGCGCTCGGGAAGGGAACGACAACAATCGACCCACGGCGGTGAACAAGAGGGTGAAAGGCGCTCTGCCAGGTGCTTCACCGCGCTCGAATAACAGTGCGCTGGCCAGGTGCGGATCCAGTTGCCAATCGGCGGAAAAATTCGAGACCAGCGTCTGCACGGTGATGCCTTGGGTCGTATTCAGTTCGAGCAAGTCGTCGAGTTCGGCGGGTCCCTCTGACAAGGCCTGCAGCAAGGCTTTGGCGTCTGCGGGTTGAGCGCTTGCATCGGCTTGGCCCAGGGCGATGCCCAGCAACGCTTGAAGGTGGCTGGCGAACCACGACCAGGGTGTTTCACCTTTGCTGTCGGCTTCGCACCAGAAGTCGACAATGGCTTGACCGAAACTGTCGAGCAGCAGTGGGCCGCAATCGTTGACCAACGCTTCGAGCCGCGCCAGGTCGATCGGTACAGGTTGCTCGGGCTCTATGCGCTGTTCGCGGCAGACGACATCCTGGCCAGGGGTCATGTTGAGCGAAGTGCGCAGGCAGAAGCGCTCGACCAGCAGTTGGTACAGCGGGCGTACATAGGCCAGTCCGTCTACGGGGCCGAAACTGGCCAGGTGCAGGTCAAGGGGGTCGAGGCTCGTGTCGAGCCCGTAGGTTGGCCACTGCTCCAGCAGCAGGCTTGCCGCGACTTCGAACAGGGTTGGGCGGTTGGTGAATCTTCTGGCGATATCGCAGGGCAGCAGCGCACTGCGGGGGAGCCTTCGGGAGGTGGGCATGGCGGTGATCTCAGGTCATGAAAACGCCGCCATTGGGCCGCCGGCGCAGTGACTCGGGGTATTACAGGTCTACTGCCGCCTGGCGGCTGATCGGGAAATGACGGCCGGCAGGCGGAATCCACGTCATTTCGGTCAATTCCTCCGTCATTGGTGTTGCCCCTGACGACGCGGCGCCTTAGACTGCCGCCCCCTGTAAAAGAGTGCCGGTTGGCGCTTGAAGAATTCCGCTGCCCAGGCTCAGGCCTCGGCGGCACCCGAATCGCCCAAATGCACATTTTTTCATAGAGAAATCGATGACCAAGGAACAGTTGCTGGCCATGTCGGCCGATGACTACATGAACGCTGAACAGCTGGCATTCTTCACTGCCCTGCTGCAGGCGATGAAAGTCGAAACCCATGAACGCATCGAGCTGAGCCGCGCCACCATCGAGGGCCTGGACACCCCGTCGGACCCTGCCGATGTGGCTTCGGTCGAGGAAGAGCGTAGCTGGTTGGTCAATGCCATTGACCGCGACCAGCGCTTGTTGCCGCAGCTGGAAATGGCCCTGGATCGGATTACCGACGAGAGCTTCGGCTGGTGCGATGACAGTGGTGAGCCGATTGGTCTGAAGCGTCTGCTGATCAGCCCGACCACCAAATACTGCATCGAAGCCCAGGAGCGCCACGAGCAGCTCGATCGCCACCAGCGGCAGATCTGACCGCGCGCGGTGTGCCAAGCCCCATGGAGCAGTCCTTGGGGCTTTTTGCGTTTCTTGCGGGATACGTGTGTGCGGCATTTGTTGCTCGTGGTGTAACGCTGCTGTACCGCAATGCGCTGTTTCTCCCCGGCAGGCGGGGGTATCATGGCTATATCGTTAGGGTGCTAATTATATTCCGGAGGGAATGATGAATAGCCGAGTCGATGTAGCCGTGATGATCGGTACAGGCGTGCCAGCAGCGCTGCAGGCGTTGGGCAAGCGCATTTGCTGGGTGGTGTTGGTCAACGGTGAACGCCGTGGTACGGCATTCGCCACCCGTGAGGAGGCGCTGGAGTGCCAGTCAGCCTGGTTGCAGCAGTTGCAGAAGGGCCAGGCCGCTTGAGTGCGGCGTAAGAAATGCTTTTTAGCGCTCGACGGATTTCGGTGTTTTCGTGCATATTTAATCCCCGGCAATGCGCTACTTGATGCCTGCGCCCGATCTGCCGAGGGGTCAGCAGTTATCTATCGCATCTTTCTGGCGGATGTATTTGTCAGACATAACGCTTCCCGTTCAGGGATCATGTCGAGCGGCTTCATAACAGCCGGGTCTGACAAGCTCGTGTAAAGTTTCCTGCGTGCTGCATCGCCAGCAGGCACAGACGTTTCGCGCATCGCTTTATTACTCTTTTTGCCTATCGAATTGAACAATGGCCGCACCTCACCAAGGTCGAGTGGGGGCGGATGTCACCGATCTGAGGATTACTTCATTGGCAGTCAGTACACTTGATACCCATGCCTTGTTTGCACTTGGCGATTTGCGCGGTAAGTTGGCCAAGCTGTTTCAAGGTCGTTTCGTTTATGTCACCGAACAAAACCCCGAAGGCCTGTACATGGCCGAAATCGACACCGAGAGTGCCTTGGTGGTCGATGACAAGCAGCGCCTTGAGTTGAAGGTAGGCGATCATTTTCGCGCGGCCGTCTTGCCCAGCCGGGAAGGTGGCAAGCTGGAAATGCGTTTTCGTGAAATCAAGCTCAATGTCTATGGTGTGGGCGACTACGCTTTCGTTTCGGTGCCGGAAGGCGAAGGCATCGTATTCCGAGACGGGCAGGGCGTCATGCTGGTTTTCGCGGCTCAACAGCAAGTGCAGGAAGGCCTGGGTAAATTGCTGAAGGCTGTCACTGGCAAGGTCGCGAAATGGCGCAAGGGCGAACTGACCACGTTCAAGGCCAGTGAATGAGTGAACGAGGCGAGGAACCGGGCACTCGCGCCGCGTTCCATCAGCAGCATCAGGCGGGGGCGACTGCCCTGGCCGAATCCCTGTTGGCCCGGCGTGAAACGATGCAGGGTGCCTGGTTGAACTGGGTGGCTGCTCAACTGTACCAGCTCAGCCCACCACCCTATGCCGCCATGGTGCGGCGAGAATTGCAGCGCCTCACCCAGCAGTGAGGCGGGTGGCACTCACTTGCCGCGATGCCTGCCGCTGCTGATTTCTTCCGGCACCGTTTCCTTGGCCATGCGCTTGCGAAACAGCGCTGCCCGGGCAAGCAGCAGCGTAGTGACCGGGACGGTGATGGACAGCAGAATGGGGATCAGCCAGGCATGCAGCACCGGGCTTTGCTTGAGCCACGAAAAATAGATGATCGATGCCAGCGATACACACCAGGTGCCAATGGTGGAGGCCAGCGCTGGCGGGTGCATACGCTGGAAATAGTCTTTGAGCCGCAGCAGGCCGACCGCACCGATCAGGGCGAACAGGCTGCCAAGGAGCAACAGTACGGCGGTGACCAGTTCCAGCCAGAACGGTAGTTCAAGGGTTTCGTTCATTCGATCACCTCGCCACGCAGCAGGAACTTGGCCAGGGCGAACGAGCCGACGAAGCCGAACAGGGCAATCAGCAAGGCGCCTTCGAAGTAAGTGTCACTGGCATAGCGAATACCCAGCACCAGCATCATCAGCATGCCCAGGATGTACAGGTAGTCCAGCGCCAGTACCCGGTCCTGGGCGGAGGGGCCGCGAAACAGCCGTATCAACGTCAGCCCCATGGCCAGGGCGAAGATGAACAGGCTGGCGAGAACGGCATTGGCGAGCAGCCCTGTCATTCGAAAATCTCCATCAGCGGGCGTTCATAGGTGTGTTTGAAGTGCTCGATGAAGGCCACTTCGTCCTCCAGGTCGAATACGTGCAGCAGTAGCACACTGCGATCCAGGGCCAATTCCGACCAGACCGTACCGGGTACCACGGTGGTGATCATCGACAGCGCAGCCAGGCCGTGGGCATCGCGCAGGTTCAGCGGGATGTGAACGAAAGCCGAACGCGGTGGTTGCTGGCCAGCACGCAGTACGCCACGTGCCACCAGAAGATTGGACTGGATCACGTCTAGCCCTACGCGCCCTATCAGTTTTGCGATCACCAGCGGCCGGCGCACATGGGCGTGCTGCGGGCGCAGTGGCGCCATCAATAGTGGGGCAAGCACTGCCAGCGCGGCAGCGAGCAGCAGGTTGCCAGGGCTGACCGACAGGTTCAGCAGCAACCACAAGAAGAACAGCGAGATGGACAGCAGCGGAGCAGGGAACAATCGGCTCATGGCTGCACCTGTTCGTCGAGTGTGGTCGGGCCGGGTATCGGGCGCGCTGCCATCACCGCTTCGATGTAGCGATCCGGCGTTTGCAGGCTGGCGGCGGTGTCCTGGGTGTAGCGCAGCAACGGCTCGGCCTTGAAACTGAGAATGATGCACAGGCCCAGCAGAATGACGATCGGCAGGCATTCATTGCGATGCAGCACAGGCGAAGGGCGCTCTTCGGGTTTCCAGAAGCGCTGGATACCCACGCGGCCGAAAGCGATCAATGAAGCCATGCCCGACAAAACGAGCAAGGCAACCAACCCCCAGCCGGCCGCGGACAGCGGCTGTTCGGCTGGAACACCCAGCCCCAGCGGATTGAACAGCGCGCTCATCAGGTTGAGTTTGCCGACGAAGCCGGACAGTGGCGGCATGCCGATGATCAGCAGGGCGCAGGCGATGAAACTGAGGCCGAGGAAGGCCATGGTCCATGGGATGATTTGGCCGATTACAACCTTTTGGTCGTCGTCGAGGTTGATGCCCTTGGGGGGGTGCAATGACTCGAGCGGCGACGGAATGGCATCCTCTTCTTCATCCAGCGGTGCTTCATTGGCCGAGCGCGAGCGCTCGACCAGTTCGGCGAGCAGGAACAGTGCGCACAACGCCAGGGTCGAGTTCACCAGGTAGAACAGCGCCGCGCCTGTCAGTGCCGGTTGGGCGAAGCCGACAGCTCCGAGCAGCGTGCCCGCGGAGACCAGGATGCTCAGCGCGGCCATTCGCTCCAGCCGCTGGGCTGCAAGTATCGACACTGCTGCTACGGCCAAGGTGGCCAGGCCACCGTACACCAGCCATTGCCCGCCAAAATGTGCCGATGCGCCCGCTTGCCCGGAGAACAGCAAGGTCCACAAGCGCAGTACTGCATACAGGCCGACCTTGGTCATGATGGCAAACAGCGCTGCCACGGGCGCGCTGGCCGAGGCGTAGGCGGGGACCAGCCAGAAGTTCAGCGGCCAGATCCCGGCCTTCACCAGGAACGCCATGGCCAGCACCGCTGCCCCGGCGTGCAGGAGGCCGCGGTCGGCTTCCGGTACCAGCGGAATCTTCAGGGCCAGGTCGGCCATGTTGAGGGTGCCGGTAACGCCATAGAGCATGGCCGCGCCGATCAGGAACAGCGACGAGGCAAACAGGTTGATGGCAATGTAATGCAGGCCCGCGCGCACCCTCGCTCGGCCCGACCCATGCAGCAGCAGGCCGTATGAGGCCGCCAGAAGCACTTCGAAGAACACGAACAGGTTGAACAGGTCGGCGGTGAGAAAGGCGCCGTACAGGCCCATCAGTTGGATCTGGAACAAGGCATGAAAGCTCGCGCCGGCACTGGCCCAGCGGACGCGGGCGAACAGCAGCGCGCAGACACCGATGATCCCGGTCAGGGTCAGCAACAGTGCCGAAAGGTGGTCAAGCACCAGCACGATGCCAAACGGCGCCGGCCAGTTGCCGGGCAGGTAGACGCCGATCGACTCCGCCTGGCCCTGGGTGCGTACCCACAACAGCAGGCACACTGCAATGGCAAGGCCGGTGAAGGTGGACAGCAGGTTGAGGCGCCCCTTGAGCTGGCGATGCTTCTCGCCTAGCAACAGCATCAGCGCCGCAGTCAGCAGCGGCAGCAGTATGGGTGCGACGATCAGTTGACCCATGCCTGTCATTCGTCACGCTCCCGGCCATCCACGTGGTCGGTACCGGTCAGGCCGCGCGATGCCAACAGCACCACCAGGAACAGGGCGGTCATGGCGAAGCTGATGACGATCGCGGTCAGCACCAGCGCCTGGGGCAACGGGTCGGTGTAATGCAGCAGGTCCTGGGTCACCCCGTCCTTGATGATCGGTTCCTTGCCGATGAACAGGCTGCCCATGCTGAAGATGAACAAGTTGACTCCATACGACAGCAGGCACAGGCCCATGATCACCTGGTAGGTTCGCGGGCGCAGGATCAACCACACCCCCGAGGCGGCCAGTACGCCGATGGCGACTGCGATGACTTCTTCCATCAGGCGGCTCCTGCTTGACTGGTTTTCGACGGATTGCCCGGGCGATAGGCGCGTACCGACTGGTGCGCCAGGGCAGTGAGGATCAGCAGGGTCGAGCCGACCACCACGGTGTACACGCCGATGTCGAAGAACAGCGCACTGGCCACGTGAACATCGCCCAGCAACGGCAGGTGCAGGTGGGCGGTATGGGTGGTGAGGAACGGGTAGCCCAGCAGCATGGCGCCCACCCCGGTCAGGGTGGCGCACAGCAGGCCGGTGCCCATCCAGCGCAGCGGCCGCAGGCTCATCTGGGCCTCGACCCACTGGGTGCCGGCGACCATGTACTGCAGAATGAACGCCACCGACATGACCAGGCCGGCGACGAAACCACCGCCCGGTTGGTTGTGGCCACGCATGAACAAGTACATCGAAACCAGCAGGGCGATCGGCAGCAGCAAACGCACCAGCACCGCGGGCACCATCATGAAGCCCAGCGCGGTGTCGCTGGCATGCCGCGGGTTGATCAGGTCGGTTACCACGTCGGGCGCCAGCAGGCGCTGCTGGGCTGGCAGCTGCATGCTCTCCTTGGGTGGGCGGAAGCGGCGCAGCAAGGCGAATACGGTGATCGCCACGGCTACCAGCACAGTGATTTCGCCGAGGGTATCGAAGCCACGGAAGTCAACGAGCATCACGTTGACCACGTTGGTGCCGCCGCCTTGAGGCAGGGCCCGGCTCAGATAGAACGAGGAAATATCGTTGGGTGTCGGCCGCGTCAGCATGGCGTAGGACAGTACGGCCATGCCGGTGCCGACCAGCACGGCGAGCAACAGGTCGCGCAGGCGCCGAATGCGCGCACGGTCCAGGCTGCCGGGCAGGGGCGAGACGCCTTCGATTCGGCGTGGCAGCCAACGCAGGCCGAGCAGGATCAGCACCGTGGTGACCACTTCCACCACCAGTTGGGTCAGCGCCAGGTCGGGCGCCGAGAACCACACGAAGGTGATGCAGGTCATCAGGCCGCAGACGCCGACCATGATCAAGGCGGCCAGGCGGTGGTACTTGGCCTGGTAGGCGGCCCCGATGGCGCAGGCGATGGCGATCAGCCACAGCGCGACGAACACGCCGGAGCCTGGAATCTTCGGTCGATCCCCCCAGCTAAGGCCGCTGTACAGCATGGGCGTGAGCCCGGCGAGAAACGCTGCCAATACCAGCATGAACAGCTGCGATTGCAGCCGGCGGCTGGTCAGCAGCCTCTCGGCCCGTCGGGCCAACAGCATCAGGCGCGCTTGGCCGTGTTCGAACAGGCGCTTGCCATTGAAGCGCTCGATCAGCGGCGGGTAGGGGAAGCGACCGAGGCGCAGCTGGTTACGTAGCAGCAGGTACAGCACAACGCCACCGCTCATGGCCACCAGGCTCATGATCAGCGGGGCGTTCCAGCCATGCCAGATGGCCAGGCTGTATTCCGGCAGCGTGCCGCCTACCACGGGCAATGCAGCGGCCGCCAGCAACGGGCCGACCGACTGGGCAGGGAAAATACCCACCACCAGGCAGGTGAGTACCAGCAGTTCGACGGGGGCGCGCATCCAGCGTGGCGGTTCATGGGGCGTGTGCGGCAAATCTTGCGCGGTAGGGCCGAAGAACACATCGACGGTAAAGCGCAGGGCATAGGCGACGCTGAAGGTGCCGGCAAGGGTGGCGATGACTGGAAGCGTGGCTTCGACCCAGGCAGTGGAGGAGATGAACACGGTTTCGGCAAAGAACATTTCCTTGGACAGGAAACCGTTCATCAGTGGCACTCCCGCCATCGAGGCACTGGCCACCATGGCCAGCGTCGCGGTGTACGGAACCAGTCGGATCAGGCCGCTCAGGCGGCGAATGTCGCGGGTGCCGCTCTCGTGGTCGATGATGCCGGCGGCCATGAACAGCGAGGCCTTGAAAGTGGCATGGTTGAGGATGTGGAACACTGCGGCGACGGCTGCCAGCGGGCTGTTGAGGCCCAGCAGCAGGGTAATCAGGCCGAGGTGGCTGATGGTGGAGTAGGCCAGCAGGCCTTTGAGGTCGTTCTGGAACATGGCCGCGAAGGCGCCCAGCAGCAGCGTCAGCGCGCCGGCACCCCCGACGATCCAGAACCACTCTTCGCTGCCGGAAAGCACTGGCCACAGCCGCGCCAGCAAGAATACCCCGGCCTTGACCATGGTCGCCGAGTGCAAGTAGGCAGAAACCGGTGTCGGCGCCGCCATGGCGTGGGGCAGCCAGAACTGGAAGGGAAACTGCGCGCTCTTGCTGAGCGCGCCAATCAGGATCAAGGGCAGCAATACCGGATACAACGCGTGCTGGCGGACGGTCTCGCCGGCGACCAGGACCTTGTCCAGGTCGTAGCTGCCGACCACATGCCCAAGCAGCAAGGCGCCCACCAGCAGGCACAGCCCGCCGGCGCCCGTAACCATGAGGGCCATGTAGGCCCCGCGGCGGGCGTCAGCGCGGTGGTGCCAGTAGCCAATCAGCAGGAACGAGAACAGGCTGGTCAGTTCCCAGAAGAACACCAGTTGGATCAGGTTGCCGGAAATCACCAGGCCGAGCATCGCCCCCATGAACGCCAGGAAGAATGCGAAGAAGCGCGGTACCGGGTCCTGCGGCGACATGTAGTAGCGCGCATACAGTGACACCAGCGCGCCGATGCCCAGTACCAGCAGCGAGAACAACCAGGCGAAGCCGTCCATGCGCAGCACGAGGTTCAACCCCAGACTGGGCAACCAGAGAAACTCTTCGCGGATGACCCCGCCATGGGCGATCTGGGGGTACAGCAGTGCTACCTGGACAGTGCCGACCAGGGCCACGAGTCCTGCGAGGATGGACTCGGCGTTACGTGCGTTGTGCGGCAGCACAGCTGCCAGGCAACTGCCCACGAACGGCAGAAGCAGTAGCACTATCAATGACATAGCGTTCTATTCTGGAGAGGTTTGCAAGGATCATACGTGCCGAGCAGTTGATCACCAACACGCAAGCTGTCGCAGAATCATACAAACAGGGTGTGACACGCAGCTTTTTTATAACAGTTTTTTACGAAGCATAGCTGCAGTTGCGCTGATTACAGGCCGGGTTCGCGTTCTCGGTCATGCGCGATTTCGATTTCTTCGGCAGTTGCACGCGTGCGTCGGATTTTCAGTTCGCTTACCACAACGGCCATCACGATCAACAGTCCGCCCAGTAGCGCCACGCCTGGCAGGCGCTCGCCGGCGATGCGCCCGACGACCCCGGCCCATACCGGTTCACCGGCGTAGATCAACGTGGCGCGGGTTGGCGAAACCGATTGCTGGGCCCAGTTCATCGCTACCTGGATCACCGCGCTCATCGCGCCCAGGCCGAGCGCACTGAGCAGCAGCAGCCACGAGAAGTCCGGGAGACGCTCCTGGGTCGGAACGATCATCAGGAAAGACAGCAACGATGCGGTCGCCAATTGCACCACGGTGACCCGTCGGACATCGACCTGGCCGGCGTAGCGACTGATCAGGATGATTTCGCCGGCGATGGCCACGGCGCTTACCAGCGTTACCACTTCGCCTTCACTGAAGTGCAGTGCCCCACCCTCGGGACCGGCCAGCAGCATCAGGCCGATGAACGCCAGGCAGATGCCGATGCTCGGCATCAACCCTGGGCGTCGGCCCAGCACCAGCCACTGCAGCAGCGGCACGAACGGCACATAGAGCGCGGTGATGAACGCCGACTGGCTGCTGCTGATGGTCTGCAGGCCCATGGTCTGCAAGCCGTAACCGAGCATGATGGTGATGCCGATCAGCACACCGGCCTTCAGTTCGGTGAAGGTCAGCCCGGGCAGCGAGCGCGCCGACACCATGCCCACGAACAATGCCGCTGCGGCAAAACGCAGGCCGACGAAGAACATCGGGCCGCTGACGGTCATGACGTTGTGCACCAGCAAGAAGGTGCCGCCCCACAGCATGGTGATGAATACCAGCACCATCTCGGCCTTGCTCAGGCGAAAGGACAGGGAGGTCTTTGGGCTACTGGTCGGCTGGCTCATGCGCTTGCACACTCGAAGGGGTCGGCGCACAATCGGCGCAAAGTGGGCAGTATACTGCGCAATCCGGGTAAGTGAGCAATATAGTGCACAAAGATTCCACGTATCGCGCGTCAGTGTTGCAGCATGTCAGCTTCAATGTTCGTAGCCTGCGCAACGCCGCTTCGATGAGCCAGACAGCCCTGGCGGAGCGCTCGGGCGTCAGCCGGCGCATGCTGGTGGCGATCGAGGCAGGTGAGAAGAACGTCAGCCTGACGACCCTTGACCTGATTGCCGAAGCCCTTGGTGTAGCCTTCAGCACGCTGATCCAGGCGCCCGACCAGCGTGACCCTGGTCGCATCGACGAACTCGCCTGGGCTGGAGTGCATCCTCAGAGCAAGGCGGTGTTGCTGGCCAGCAGCGCGGCCCGGCGGGAAGTGGAAATCTGGGAATGGACCCTGGCTCCCGGGGAATGCTATGTCAGCGAAGCCGATGCCGAGGGCTGGAGCGAGCAGATCTACGTGGCCGAAGGGCAGCTTACGTTGATCATCGAAGGGGTCGAGCGTTGTCTGCAGGTTGGCCAGTTCCACGTGTTTCCCAGCGATTGCCACTACGCTTACCGCAACGATGGCGCCGTGATTACGCGCTTCGTGCGCAACGTGGTGATTTGACCGCGATTCTGTGCCGACCGCTTCGCGGGCATGCCCGTGAAGGGGGCGGCACGGACGGTACTCGCGTTCAGTGGCCCAGCAACTCGTCAGTCTTCACAACTTTGGCATAGGCAAACGCCAGTGCGGCCATTGCCGAGGCATGCACATCAGCCGCCGGCACTTGCTTGCCGTCGAAGTCCAGCGGCAGCGTGGCACACGCGTCGTGTGCGACGGTGACGTCATAACCATAATCGGCGGCGGCTCGTGTGGCTGCGTCGATGCACATATGACTCATGCTGCCAACGATGGTCAGCGCCTGGATGCCGTGCTGGTCCAAGGTGCTCTTGAGTGGGGTATCGCGAAACGCATTGACCTTGTGCTTGAGTACCACGGGTTCGCCTTCTCGTGGTTGAACTTTGCTGTGAATGGCCGCGCCTTGCGATTCGGGGGCGAAGAACGGCGCGTCGGCGCTTTCGAACTCATGCCGCACATGCACCACCAGGTCGCCCCGCTGGCGCGCCGCCGCCAGCAGGCGGGCGGCGTTGTCGGCCGCCTGCTCGGCACCGTCGAGGGTCCATTTGCCGCCGGGGAAATAGTCATTCTGGATGTCGATGATGATCAACGCCTGCTTGTTCATGTTGCCTCCTGAGGCAATCGTTGTGGCTAGTCGCTAGTTATAGGCGCTTCACAGCCGCGCTGCCGCAAAGTAATGGCACCTTCACAGCGGCTCTGGATGCGCTGGCGGATGCGGCCCAGGCCCCACTTGGGCCAGATGATCCTGGCGGTTGCGCAGTGGGCACTCTTTCAGTGACAAGCAGCCGCAGCCAATGCAGCCGTCCAGCTGGTCGCGCAGGAGGGTCATCTCATCGATGCGGCGGCTAAGGTCTTCACGCCAGCGCGCTGACAATCGTTGCCAGTCCTCGGCTGTGGGCGTGTGGTCGTTCGGCAGCGTGGCCAGCGCGGTGGCGATATCCACCAACGGGATACCCAGGCGCTGGGCCATCTTGATGACCGCCACGCGCCGCAGCATCGCTCTCGGGTACCGGCGCTGGTTTCCGGTATTGCGGCTGCTGTGGATCAGCCCTTTGGTTTCATAGAAGTGCAGGGCGGTGACGGCCACGCCGCTGCGTGCGGCCAACTGGCCGACGCTGAGCTGCTTTTCCTGGGCTTGGGACGATTTGCGTGGCATGTGGAAAAAGCTCTTGACCTTGAGTTAACTCGAGGTTTTACCCTGCTGGCCATCGCGCTGCAAGCGTTCAAAGCAAGGAGACTGACCATGACGGCCACGCCGCATTCCCTGTGGTTTACCCAGATGATCGAATACGAGGTACCGGTTTCGCGCCAGGCGGCGTTGGCCGAGGCTCTGGTCACGCGCAGCGAAGAACTGGCCTTGCGTTGCGAAGGGCTGCAAGGTGTCAGTGTCCAGGCCAGTGATGACGGCAGTCGGGTGCTGCAGTACTTGCAGTGGCAGTCGCGCCAGGCGTGGGCGACGGCGGCGCAAAGTTTTGCCGATGAGCCTTTTCTCGACTTGCTCAGCCGGCATCAGGCGCGCGGCGTGAACTTTACCGCCTATCAGGCACTACGCAGCCTGGTGCGCGGCGTCGATGGCGGCTTGCATTGCCAGGTGGGCGAGCTTCAGGCGTACCACGGTGCGTAGTGCGGGTAGCGGTCCAGGCGTGCACCAATCACCATCTCGCTGATCCACGCAGCCAGAATTGAGCTGTAGGATTTCTGGCTTTCTTCGCTGGAGAGCGCGTGGTCTGCACCATCGACGATACGGTGGGTGAGCGAGTGGGCACTGACGAATGCCGAGCGATAGCTCATCAGCGTGGTGTGCGGCACATAATCGTCCTGCTCGGACTCTACCAGCAGCACATCGCCAGTGAATTCCGCGCAGGCCGCAAGCGCTCGGTTATCGGCCGGGCCGAGCTGGCGCTGGCGGTAGGCATTGAGGCGCTGGCGGTCGAGGGTCTGCTTGGGGGTGTTCCATTCCTCATCCCAATACATCGCCGGTACCCGCAATGCCAGCCATTTCACCGGTCGGTGGAGGGTCAGCAGGGTGGCCAGGTAACCGCCATAGCTGCTGCCGATGATCGCGATGGCGGTGCTGTCCACCGACGGGTGATTGGCCAGGCAGTCGTAGGCGGCAAGCAGGTCATTGAGGTTCTGCTCGCGGGTGACGGTAAGCCGTTGGCTTTCTGTCTTCTCATGGCCGCGCAGGTCGAACGTCATGCATACGCATCCCAGCCCGGTAATATGCCGGGCACGGGCCAGGTCTCGCTGCTGGCTGCCGCCCCAGCCGTGGACGAACAGAATGCCCGGCATCTTGCTGCCGGGGCTGACCAGCGTGCCGACGATGCTGTCGTTTTCCACTTGCAATTCTACGGTTTCACTCTGAATGGTCATGCTCGCGAATCCGCGCGAATTTGCTGAGTTGTCCGAGTTCACTGTCGTTTCCTTGGTAGAAGAGGGTGGCGTCAGCAGGTAGATCGGGCGTCCCGAACACCTCGTGGGTGGACGCACGTACCCGCTGCAATGCGGGGTCGGCGGCAAATGCCTGCAGGGCCAGCAGTTCTGCACTGCTCGCCCCGCCCAGGCGCCATGACTGTTCGAGCACGCCGCTGCGCAGATGGCCCTGCGGGTTGTTGCCACGGGCGATGTCATAGTTGCGCCGGGATGCGATGAACCCAGGGAAGTGCTGCTCTGCTGCCTGCTCGTAGGTGATGGCCTGGTTGATTGCCAGGCGCAGGTGGTCCTCCAGCGCAAGCTGCAGCAAGTCCTGGTAACCGCCGCGTACCACCACCAGCTCGGAGCCGCCGTAGACTTCGATACCTTGGTGGTCATGGGTCAATTGCTGGGTGCCGTGGTAGCTGCACGTCAGCCCCGCGACACTGACCTGGCCGACACTGAACGTCTGCACATCGCTCAGGTCCTCCTCCAGCACCAGGCCCCAGAGCGCCAGTTCGTGGTCGTCGATGTTGGCCAACAGGGGATCCAGCTCATCGAGTTGGGTGATCACCTGCTGCCCGCGCCCGGCACAGGCCAGCACGGGTTTGAGCCGCAATGGCCCTTCGAGCAGCAGTAGCTGCGCGGCGCGGCGGGCATCGGCTTTACTGAACACGGTGTAGCCACGCAGCAGGGCATCACTGGCCTGCTGCGCGAAGGCGTCGGTCCAGCCAGGCGGGAAGCTGGCATTAGCCGGCAAGGGGTGGGAGATCGCTTTGGTGGCCATGTACGGATGACTGACCAGGCCACCGAACATGTCCTGTTCGGTGCGGATCCCCATCGCGGCATGGCGGTCCGGGCCGATCAAGGTTTCGGTAGGCAGGTAATAGTAGTTGTCCGCACTGCTGGGTGGTTGCGCGGGTTGCACGACTGCGCAACCCAGCAATTGCGCCAGGCCGGCAGCGAGCTTGAGATGAACCGCGTGTTCGTGCTCCGGGGTGTGCTCGCGGGTATCGAGGAGAACGACAGCATTCTTCGGGTCGCAGGCGCTGGGCATGGGCGTCGACCTGTCTGCAAGGAATGTACTGGTTGTGAAGCTTGGGTTGGCGGGAAGTTCAACTGAAGTCGATCGAAGGTATCGGTGTACTTGTAGGAATGATCCTATTTGCAGGTGGTGCCCTGGCTTCGCGGGCCGTGCCCAGGTCGCCACGATTGCAGCGCTGGGGTGGCTGTTCCATTATCGTCATTCTGGATTAACCACGATGTATCCGCAGGAGTGCGCATGAACGTTCAGACCACGATTCAGCAGAGTGTGCCGGAGCGCCTGGCGCGTGTGCGCCAAGTGATGGCCGAGGAGGGCATCGATGCCCTGCTGGTGCCCTCGGCCGACCCCCATCTGTCCGAGTACCTGCCGGGCTATTGGCAGGGGCGCCGCTGGTTGTCCGGGTTCGATGGCTCGGTGGGGACCCTGGTGGTCACTGCTGATTTTGCCGGTCTGTGGGCCGACAGCCGTTACTGGGAACAAGCCGAGAAAGAGCTGGCTGGCAGTGGTATCGAACTCATGAAGCTGCAGCCAGGCAAGCCGGGTGCACTGGAATGGTTGGGCGACAATGTCGTCACCCAGGGCACCGTGGCCGTGGATGGCGCGGTCATGGCCCTGGCCTCGGCGCGTCAGCTCGAAGAGCGCTTGGCCGTTCGTGGCATCCGTCTGGTGACTGACAACGACGTGTTGGCCAAGGTCTGGGAGGGGCGTCCGGCACTGCCAGGTAACCCGGTCTACCAGCACCTTGCGCCCCACGCCACGGTCAGTCGGGCAGAAAAGCTCGCCCAGTTGCGCCGCACCTTGAAGGAGAAGGGGGCCGATTGGCACTTCCTCGCGACCCTTGATGACATCGCGTGGCTGTTCAACTTGCGCGGCAGTGACGTTTCCTACAATCCGGTGTTCATTTCCTTCGCGCTGATCGGGCAGGCGCAGGCCGTTTTGTTCGTCGGGGCGGATAAGCTCGATGAGCACTTGCGTCATGTGCTTCAGGCCGATGGTATTGAAGTGCGTGATTACTCACAGGTTGACCAGGCACTCGCAGCCTTGGCACCGCCCAGCCGTTTGCTGGTCGACCCCGCGCGGGTGACCTGCGGGTTGCTGAAAAACCTGGATGCCCAGGTGCACCTGGTAGAGGGGCTGAACCCGACCACGCTGAGTAAATCACGTAAAACCGAAGAGGAGCTGGTGCATATCCGCCGGGTCATGGAGCAGGATGGCGCGGCGCTGTGCGAGTTCTTCGCCTGGTTCGAAGCGCATCAGGGCGAGCAGGTCATCACCGAGCTGACCGTCGACGAGCAATTGAGTGCTGCGCGGGCCCGTCGACCTGATTTCGTTTCGTTGAGTTTCTCCACCATTGCCGCCTTCAATGGAAACGGCGCGATGCCGCATTACCGAGCAACCGAGCAGTCCCATGCGGTGATCGAAGGTAACGGCCTGCTGTTGATCGATTCGGGAGGGCAGTACCTGGGCGGAACCACCGATATCACCCGGATGATCCCGGTGGGTGCGCCGACCCTTGAGCAGAAGCAGGATTGCACGCGGGTGTTGAAAGGGATGATCGCACTGTCGCGTGCCACGTTTCCTCGCGGCATCCTCTCTCCGCTGCTCGATGCCATTGCGCGTGCACCGATTTGGGCGGATCAGGTCGACTATGGTCATGGCACCGGGCATGGCGTGGGCTACTTCATGAACGTGCATGAAGGACCGCAGGTGATCGCCTACCAGGCAGCAGCCACTCCCCAGACAGCCATGCAGGCCGGGATGATCAGCTCGATCGAGCCAGGCACTTACCGCCCAGGCGCCTGGGGTGTGCGTATCGAGAACCTGGTAGTGAACCGTGAGGCCGGTACAACGGCGTTCGGCGACTTCCTGAGTTTCGAGACCTTGACGTTGTGCCCTATCGATACTCGCTGTCTGGTGCCGGAGCTACTGGCACAAGAAGAGCTCGACTGGCTCAATCGTTATCACGCGACCGTGCGCGAGCGCCTCGCGCCATTACTTGAAGGTGCGCCACTGGAATGGCTGCAAGTTCGCACAGCACCGTTGTGAAGGGCGTGGCGGGAATCGAATGAAAGAAGGGCAGCTCACAGGCTGCCCTTTTGTTACTTGCAGATGATGATCATGCTACGGCTGGTATAACCGGCCGGGTTGATGCCGAACAGGTAATCGCCCGGCTCTTCGTCGGTATCCCCAGAACGCGCGATGACCTTGTAGCCTCGTGTGCTGCAGGCCGCGGTAGCCTTGCTGTAGCACTTGTCCCACGACGAGGACAGGCCCGAGCAGTTGATATGCAGGCCCTTTTTCCCTTTTTTGACCTCGGTCTTGGCCGTTGCGGCACATCCAGCAATGACCAGGACCGCCAGGATGAGCAAAATACGTTTCATTCCTGTCCTTAATTGCAGGGCAGAGCATACGCCTTACCCTGTCGTTATCGCTTCGGTGCTTCCTGAATATTCCCCGGCATCCATGTGCATCAAGTAGATAGCGTGAGGATGATGCTTGTGTGACAGCTTAATCAGCGGGGCGAGTCGCCACAATGGTTAATCCTGCGGCAAATGGAAATATTTCTCAATTCAGTCGGCAGCTACGGCTGGGTGGGTGTCGCGACGCATTGAAAGCGTGGCGCCTGCCGAAGCCGCAATGATGGCAAGAATCGCCAGCCATTGGGTCGTAGTCAGTACTTCGCCGAGGAACAGCAACCCTGAAAGTGCGCCAATTGCAGGTTCAATGCTCATCAATGTGCCGAAGGTGCGTGCCGGCATGCGGGTCAGGGCAACCATTTCCAGGCTATAGGGTAATGCCGTCGAGAGAATGGCAACACCGAGCGCCATCGGGATGAGCGCAGGTGTGAGCAATGCGCTGCCGGCATGGACGATACCAATGGGCGCTACGAACAGAGCGGCGACCACGACCCCCAGTGCAGCGCTTTGAATACCGTGCTCTGCGCCGGCGCGCTGACCGAATAGAATGTACAGTGCCCAGCAGACACCGGCCCCCAGCGCATAACCCACGCCAACCGGGTCGAGGGATTGGCCGGTTTGACCGACCGGAATGAGCAGCAGCAGGCCGGCAACTGCGAGGGCAATCCACAGGAAGTCGATGGCGCGGCGCGAGGCGAAAAGCGCCACGGCCAATGGTCCGGTGAACTCCAGGGCAACGGCGATACCCAGTGGCGTGGTCTGCAGGGCCATATAGAAGAGGAAGTTCATCCCCCCCAGGGCCATGCCGTAGATGACCACATTGCGCAGTGTGTTTGCCGTCATGCGTACACGCCACGGGCGCAGGATCACCAGCATGATAATGCTGGCGAAAACCAGGCGCAGGGTCGTGGTGCCTTGTGCGCCAACGATCGGGAACATGCTTTTGGCCAATGAGGCGCCAGACTGTATGGATGCCATGGCGATGAGCAGCAGGCCGATGGGGAAAAGCGTTGTGGCCAGGCTGCGAGGCTGGGTGTTCATTTGCGGGTGGCAATCCTTGAGGAGGGTGGGGCGGTTGTGCACTATAGTGCGCAATTGCTGGGGTAGGGGCAAGGGTGTGCACCGGTTCTCTAGCACCTTTGAGATCGAGCACCGCCCGCGCGGCGCTCGATCTCAGTGGCGCAGAAGATGTTGTGGCAAGCACCTGGCGGCCTTGATGCGGTCTTGACTGGGGATATTTCAAATAAATGAAATTAACCCTTGACCAAGTTTCAGATCCCCTTATAATGCGCCCCACTTCCAGCGTAGTCGGAACGAAAAACTCCTTGAAATTCAGAGAGTTAATCGAGCCAGGCAGTACTGGAAGTTGCTTCGATCGAACGATCGATAGCGGTTGAAAAGGTGGTTGACAGCGCTTCTAAATGCTGTATGATTCGCCTCCCGCTACGAGAGATCGAAGCGAGCCAAGTGTTTGAAGCTAAACGAGTTTCTCGCAAAAAA
>NZ_AKJC01000323.1 GCF_000282535.1 Pseudomonas sp. GM84
CCGATGAAGCTGGCGACGAACGGTGTCTGCGGTTCGTGGTAGAGGTTGTAGGGCGTGTCCCATTGCTCCAGGCGACCTTCCTTGAACACCCCCACATGGTCGCTGACCGCGAACGCTTCTTCCTGGTCATGGGTGACCAGGATGGCGCTGGTGCCGCGGCTCTTGAGGATGTCGCGGACCTCATGGCTGAGGCGCCGGCGCAGCTCCACGTCGAGGTTGGAAAACGGCTCGTCGAGCAGCAGCAGTTGCGGCTCCGGGGCCAGTGCACGGGCCAGTGCGACGCGCTGTTGCTGTCCACCGGACAGTTCATGCGGGTAGCGACCGCCCAGACCGCCGAGCTTGACCAGCTCCAGCATCTCTTCGACCACCTGCGCCTGGCGCGGGTGCTTGGCGATGCCAAAGGCAATGTTCTGTGCCACGGTCAGGTGTGGGAACAGCGCATAGTCCTGGAACACCATGCCGATTCGACGTTTTTCCGGTGCCTGGGTAAAGCCGGCGCGGGAAATGACCTCGCCGGCCAGCTGGATTTCACCCTCGTGCACCGGCTCGAAGCCAGCGATGGCGCGCAGGGTGGTGGTCTTGCCGCATCCCGAAGACCCCAGCAGGCAACCGATGTCGCCTGCATTGAGGTGCAGGTTGAGGTTCTGGACGATGCGCTGGTCGCCGTAGCCGCAGGCGAGGTTGCGCAGGTTGAGCAGTAGGGGTTGACTCATGCGTGGTGGTAAGCCGGTTCGACAAGGTATTCGAGAAGGGCCTTCTGCGCATGCAGCCGGTTTTCAGCCTGGTCCCAGGCGACCGAACGTGGGTCGTCGAGCAGGTCCTGGCTGATTTCCTCACCGCGGTGGGCGGGCAGGCAATGCATGAACAGGGCATCGGGTGCCGCCAGGTCAAGCAGTTCGCGGGTGACCTGGTAAGGCGCGAAATGCGCCAGGCGCCGTGCAGTTTCCTCCTCCTGACCCATGGAAGTCCAGACGTCGGTGGTCACCAGGTGGGCGCCGCGCACGGCTTCTTTCGGATCACGGATGATCTGTACCCGGTCACCGCCCAGTGCCATGAAGCGTGGGTCCGGCTCATAACCCTCGGGGCAGGCGATGCGCAGCTGGAAGTCGAACTGCCGGGCTGCCTCGATGTACGAGTTGCACATGTTGAAACCGTCGCCGATCCAGGCCACGGTCTTGCCCTGAATCGAGCCTCGGTGCTCGAGGAACGTCTGCATGTCGGCCAGCAGCTGGCAAGGGTGCGATTCGTCCGACAGGCCGTTGATCACCGGTACCCGCGAATTGGCGGCGAATTCGGTGAGCGTGCTGTGGGCGTGGGTACGGATCATGACCGCATCGAGCATGCTCGAGAGCACGATGGCGCTGTCGCTGATCGGCTCGCCACGGCCCAGCTGAGTGTCGCGTGGGGACAGGAAGATGGCCTGGCCACCGAGCTGGATCATGCCGGCCTCGAACGACACGCGGGTACGGGTCGAGGATTTTTCGAAGATCATGCCCAGTACGCGATTCTTCAGCGGCTCGAACAGCACGCCTCGCTTGCGCAGGTCCTTCAGCTCGATGCCTCGGCGGATCACCCCGAGCAATTCGTCGGTGGTGAAGTCCAGCAGGGAGAGAAAGTGCCTAGCGCTCATGATTGACTACCTTATCTGCAACGGTATGCAGGTCGACCGTATGGTTTTTTTTGACAACGGGAGTGACCTGCGGCGTAAGCCGCACGGGGCGGACGAAATAGGGAAAGGCGCAATACTATAATTAAATGTCGCCTAAAACCAAGAGGGGAAACAGCGGCTCTGCTGTAAAGGGTGTATTTACCCGTTGAACCCTTGCTGTTTTTTATTTGCTACAGGGGTTGTACACGGCTTGCTGGCAATTTGGCAAATGGCTTTGCCGTAGGCTGGCGTGAATCGTGTGCCTGATGTCGCGGGATTCACGCCACGAAGCTGGCTGGATGGGCACCGGTGCAGGGCGCATAGTCACCCTTCGACAACAACAAGGCAGAGGCGGCCATGACCAAGACCCTGCATCACCGTGCCTGTCACCTGTGCGAAGCCATCTGCGGGCTGAACATCGAAGTCAGCCATGAGCCGGGCGAACCCGCGCGCATCAGCTCGATCAAGGGCGACCCAGACGATCCTTTCAGCCGTGGCCACATCTGCCCCAAGGCCGTGGCACTGCAGGATATCCAGCAGGATCCCGACCGCCTGCGCCAACCGCATAAACGGGTTGGCGATCAATGGCAGGCTATCAGCTGGGACGAAGCGTTCGCCCTGGCCGCCGACAAGCTCTGGGCGATACAACAGGCCCATGGGCGCAACGCCGTGGCGGTGTACCAGGGCAACCCCAGCGTGCACAACTACGGGTTGATGACCCACAGCAACTATTTCCTTGGCTTGCTCAAGACCCGCAACCGTTTCTCCGCCACTTCGGTGGACCAGTTGCCCCAGCACCTGACCAGTCACTTGATGTACGGCCACGGCCTGCTCTTGCCGATCCCCGATATCGATCACACCCAGTTCATGCTGATTCTCGGGGGCAATCCACTGGCTTCCAATGGCAGCATCATGACCGTGCCGGACGTGGAAAAACGCCTGAAGGCCCTGCGTGCACGGGGTGGGCGACTGGTGGTGATAGATCCGCGGCGCAGCGAAACGGCGGCGATGGCCGATCAGCACCTGTTCGTGCGCCCCGGTGGCGACGCGGCCTTGCTGTGCGGCCTGCTGAATACCCTGTTCGACGAAGGCCTGGCGCGCGGCACCCACTTGCCGGTAAATGGCCTGCAGCAGGTTCGCGAGGCGATCGTGCCGTTCAGCGCCGAGGCCATGAGTGCGCACTGCGGCATCGACGCAGCGGACATTCGCCAGTTGGCACGGGATTTCGCCGCTGCCGACAAAGCCGTCTGCTACGGCCGCATGGGGGTCTCCACCCAAGCCTTCGGCACCTTGTGTCATTGGCTGGTGCAATTGATCAACCTGGTCACGGGCAACCTTGATCGCGAGGGCGGGGCGTTGTGCACCGAGCCTGCCGTCGACTTGGTGGCGAGCACGTCTGGCGGTCACTTCAATGCGTGGCAGAGCCGAGTGTCGGGCTTGCCCGAATACGGTGGAGAGCTGCCGGTGGCGGCGTTGGCTGAAGAAATGCTCACGCCTGGCGAAGGTCAGGTACGCGCACTGGTGACCGTGGCGGGTAACCCGGTGCTGTCGACCCCCAACGGTCGTCAACTCGACAGGGCGCTGCAGGGGCTGGAGTTCATGCTCAGCATCGACCTTTATATCAACGAAACAACCCGCCACGCCGACCTGATCCTGCCATCCACCTCGGCGCTGGAAAACGACCATTACGACAGCACCTTCAACCTGCTGGCGATACGCAACGTCACGCGCTTCAACCGGGCCATTCTGGCCAAGCCGGACGGAGCGCTGCATGACTGGGAAATTTTCGTAGGCCTGGCGCGGGCGTTTGTCGAGCGTGCGGGGCTGGAACTGAAGCCGACCCAGCCGCCGGCACAGATGATAGACCTGGCATTGCGCAAGGGGCGCTACGGTGATGCCTGCGCCTTCAAGCTTTCGCTGGAGACCCTGGACCAGCATCCCCACGGTCTTGACCTCGGCCCCCTGCGGGCCAACCTCGGCCCGCGTCTGGGGACCGCCAGCAAGATGATCGAGGCGGCGCCTCAGGTGCTGCTGGACGACTTGCACCGGCTTGCCTGTCAGGCACCACCGGCGGCAGGTGATTTGCTCTTGATCGGCCGTCGACACATTCGTAACAACAACTCATGGATGCACAATTTCCATCGCCTGGTGAAAGGCAAGCCGCGCCATCACTTGTTGATGCACCCGCAGGATCTGCAGCAACGACACCTGGAGGATGGCCAGCGAGTACGTATCCGTTCGCGCACCGGCGTGCTGGAAGTCGAAGTGCAAGCCTGCGAAGACATGATGCCCGGTGTGGTCAGCCTGCCCCATGGATTCGGCCATGGTCGCCTGGGCGTGCACCTGCAGATTGCCCAGTCGCAGCCGGGGGTAAGTGCCAACGACCTGACCGATGAGAGCTTGCGCGACCAGGTTTCCGGCAACGCCGCGCTCAATGGCGTGCCTGTGCAGGTGGAGGCCGCCTGAGCGATGGCAGAGGCCGAGCACGCCGCTCGGCTTTCCGATACAATGCGTCACCGTGCCGACGACCATGTCGGAAAGTTCAGCCGAGGTGCTACATGGATATCATCGAAACGATCAAAGAGCAGATTGCCAACAACACCATTCTGCTTTACATGAAAGGCTCGCCGAATGCCCCGCAGTGCGGCTTCTCGGCCAAGGCATCGCAGGCTGTGATGGGTTGTGGCGAAAAGTTCGCCTACGTCGACATTCTGCAGAACCCGGAAATCCGCGCCAACCTGCCCAAGTACGCCAACTGGCCAACCTTCCCGCAACTGTGGGTAGCGGGCGAGCTGGTCGGCGGTAGCGACATCATGCTGGAAATGTTCGAGAAGGGTGAGCTGCAGACCCTGATCAAGGAAGCCGCCGCCAAGGCCAAGGCTGCCGAAGCCTGATCATCAGGCAGGCAATAAAAAACCCGCTCAAGGCGGGTTTTTTTTTGCCTGCGAAAATTACTCTTCGCCCATCTGCGACTGCAGGTAGTTCTCGATGGTGATCTTGTCGATCAGGCTCAGCTGGGTTTCCAGCCAGTCGATGTGTTCTTCCTCGGATTCGAGGATGTCTTCCAGCATTTCACGCGAGCCGAAGTCACCGACGGTTTCGCAGTGGGCGATAGCGGCTTTCAGGTCGACCAGGCCCTGCTTTTCGATCTTCAGGTCGCACTCGAGCATTTCCTTGGTGTGCTCGCCGATCAGCAGCTTGCCCAGGTCCTGGACGTTGGGGATGCCTTCGAGGAAGAGAATACGCTTGATCAGTTTGTCAGCGTGCTTCATCTCGTCGATGGATTCCTTGTACTCGTGCTTGCCGAGCTTGTTCAGGCCCCAATCTTCGTACATGCGTGCGTGCAGGAAGTACTGGTTGATCGCGACCAGCTCGTTTCCGAGGATCTTGTTGAGATGCTGGATGACGCTTACGTCGCCTTTCATTTCGGGTTCCTGCCCTGTTGAAGTATGCCAATACAGAGAAGTTTGAGCCCGATACATAGGCCTGTCAAACCTAAGTTCTTGAATAATAAGTGAAAATTAATAGGAATAAGAATGTTTGTGAACCGCGTTGGAACGCTAACTTATTGAATTTTAGGCATAAAAAAACCGGACACGAGGTCCGGTTCTTCAAATTCGGTAACATCAAGCGGCAGTAAATTCCACCGGGTAGGGCAGGGCGGCTTGTTGGCTCACCTGCAACTCGGTGATCGTTTCACGAACCACCTGCTTGGCCAGGCAGGCGCATTTGCCACATTGGCTGGCGACATTGGTCGCAGCGCGCACTTCCTTGTAACTGCAGCATCCTTCATAGATCGCATCGCGGATCTGTCCGTCGGTAACGCCGACACAAAGACACACATACATAAGGGCTGACCATCGCGGTTGAGTCGATGGATTGGAGCTTAATGTTAATGAGAATGCTTGTCAAAGGACTTTCTGAGATGGCCGTGCTTGAGCGACCGGCGGTTGAATTCGGCCTGTCATCAGAAGCCGTGTATGATGGTCGGCCTTTGTTGGATGTCGGGCAAGCCTGCTTGGCCCGGCAAACGGTTCTTCACCCTCATCAGGAGATTACAATGAGCGTACTCGTTGGCAAACAAGCCCCCGACTTCACCGTTCCAGCCGTGCTGGGCAACGGCGAAATCGTCGACAGCTTCAACCTGGCCTCGGCCATCAAGGGCAAGTACGGCCTGGTGTTCTTCTACCCACTGGACTTCACCTTCGTCTGCCCGTCCGAGCTGATCGCCCTGGACAACCGCATCCCGGACTTCCAGGCGCGCAACGTCGAAGTGATCGGCGTGTCGATCGACTCGCACTTCACCCACAACGCCTGGCGTAACACCCCGGTCAACAACGGCGGCATCGGTCAGGTGAAGTACACCCTGGCGGCCGACATGACCCACGAAATCTGCAAGGCCTACGACGTCGAGTCCGAAGGCGGCGTGGCCTTCCGTGGCGCCTTCCTGATCGACACCAACGGTGTTGTTCGCTCGCAGATCATCAACGACCTGCCACTGGGCCGTAACATGGACGAGCTGCTGCGTCTGGTTGACGCCCTGCAATTCCACGAAGAGCACGGCGAAGTCTGCCCGGCCAACTGGAAGAAAGGCGACAAGGGCATGAATGCCTCGCCGGAAGGTGTTGCTGCTTACCTGAGCGAGAACGCTGGCAAGCTGTAATTGCCGAGCGCATAAAAAAACCGGCCTTCGTGGCCGGTTTTTTTATGCTTGGAATTCAAGGCTTCCAGTGCCTGTTCTGGCCTCATCGCCGGCAAGCCGGCTCCCACAGGATCACCACAGGCTTGAGCATTGTGGAGTTCTTGTGGGAGCCGGCTTGCCGGCGATGGGGACCTCGACTCAATCGTTGAAGTCGCGCCAGCCGCCCATCTCTTTCCAGCGATTGACGATGCCGCAGAACAGCTCGGCGGTCTTCTCGGTGTCATAACGCGCCGAGTGCGCCTCACGCCCGTCGAAGTCGATATCGGCGCTCTGGCAGGCGCGTGCCAGCACGGTCTGGCCGTAGGCAAGGCCCGCCAGGGTGGCGGTATCGAAGCTGGAGAACGGGTGGAACGGGTTGCGCTTGAGGTCGTTGCGTGTCACCGCCGCATTGAGGAAGCCCAGGTCGAAGCTACTGTTGTGGCCGACCAGGATCGCCCGCTTGCAGCCATTGGCCTTGAGGGCCTTGCGCACGCCACGGAAGATGTCGGTGAGCGCGCTTTCTTCGCTCACCGCCATGCGCAGCGGGTGGTCCAGCTTGATGCCGGTGAACTCCAGGGCAGCGGGCTCGATGTTGGCGCCCTCGAACGGCTCTACCCGGTAGAAGTAGGTGTGCTCGGGGAACAGGAAGCCTTTCTCGTCCATGCCGATGGTCACGGCGGCGATTTCCAGCAGGGCGTCGGTGGCGCTATTGAAGCCGCCGGTCTCGACATCCACCACCACTGGCAGATAGCCACGGAAGCGCTCGGCCATCGGGTGGCGCGAGCCGCTGCCGGTTTGGCCGTCCTGGTCGTCTTCGTAGAGGTCTTCGCTCACGCATTGTCCTCCAGCAGGCGCCAGCGCAGTTTCTCACCGGCGCGCAGCGGGACCACGGTCTGCTCGCCGAATGGCAGGCTCTCCGGGGCGGTCCATTCTTCGCGGACCAGGGTAATGGTGTCGGTATTTGCCGGCAGGCCATAGAAGGCTGGGCCGTGCAGGCTGGCGAAACCTTCCAGCTTGTCCAGCGCATTGCGCTGTTCGAAGGCTTCGGCGTACATCTCGATGGCCGCATAGGCGGTGTAGCAACCGGCGCAACCGCAGGCGGCTTCCTTGGCGTGACGGGCATGGGGTGCCGAGTCGGTGCCGAGGAAGAACTTCGGGTTACCGCTGGTGGCTGCGTCCAGCAACGCCACCTGATGGGTGTTGCGCTTGAGGATCGGCAGGCAGTAGAAGTGCGGGCGGATACCGCCGACCAACATGTGGTTGCGGTTGTACAGCAGGTGCTGGGCGGTGATGGTCGCACCGACGTTGGCCGGAGCCTCGGTGACGAACTGCGCAGCGTCCGCCGTGGTGATGTGCTCGAACACCACTTTCAGCGTCGGGAAGCGCTCGACCAGGCGGCGCATGTGCTCGTCGATGAAGCGCTTTTCGCGGTCGAACACGTCGATCTCGCTGCGCGTCACTTCGCCGTGTACCAGCAAAGGCAAGCCGGTTTCCGCCAGCGCTTCGATGGCCGGGAAGATGTTGTCGATGCTGGTCACGCCCGAATCGGAGTTGGTGGTGGCGCCGGCCGGGTACAGCTTGGCGGCGTACACGATGCCGCTGGCCTTGGCCGCGCGGATGTCCTCGGGGCTGGTGCGGTCGGTGAGGTACAGCACCATCAGCGGCTCGAAGCGGCTGCCGGCCGGGCGGGCGGCAAGGATGCGCTCGCGGTAGGCGCCAGCTTCGACGGCATTGCGCACCGGCGGAACCAGGTTGGGCATGATGATGGCACGGGCGAAGGTACGCGCCACATCGCCAACGGTATGGGGCAGGACGGCACCATCGCGCAGATGGATGTGCCAGTCGTCGGGACGCAGGAGGGTCAGGCGATCGGACATTGGGGATTCCAGGCGGGTCGAACTCAAGCGCCAATGCTACCGGAAAACCCTGGGCGGAGCACGGCTATCAAGTTTTCCGCCGAGCGTCCGATAGCCTGCAGGTAAGCCGTCAGAAAGAGTGGAGCCGCCCGTGCGCCAGCGTTACCTAGCCCTGTTGACCCTGTTCGCCAGCCTGCCGGCCGGCGCACTGACTTTCCAGACCCGCATGGAGAACATCGCCTGGAAGGTCGAGGGTGACCAGTTCGAATGCCGTCTGATCCAGTCGATCGACGGTTTCGGCAGTGGCGAGTTCGTGCGTCGGGCGGGCGAGCAGCCGGTGTTCCAGCTGCGCTCGGACAGCAATGTCCTCGGCGCCGGCTCGGCCACTTTGCTGGCGGCGGCAGCACCCTGGCAGCCAGTGCGGGGCGATATCAACCTCGGCGCCGTGCGCATGGCGCGCAACGGTGTGTTGTTCACCTCTTCTCAAGGCCAGGCCAGCCGTCTGATCAGTGGCTTGCTCGATGGGCGCAGCACCGTGGTACGCAGTTACGCCGGCGAAGGCGGGCGGGCGATGGAAGTGCGGGTGCTGCCGGTGAGTTTTGCCAAGGCCTACAGCGATTATCAGGCGTGCGCCGGCAAGATGCTGGCGATGAACTATGACCAGGTGCGCCAGACCCAGGTCAGCTTCCCTGGAGGGGGGATCGACCTGGACACTGCGGCCCGGGCGCGCCTGGATCTGATCGTCGACTATCTCAAGGCCGATCCGACGGTCAATCACATCGAACTCAACGGCCACTCGGACAACAGCGGTAATCGCCTGACCAACCGTGACACCTCGCGCCGCCGCGCGCTGGCGGTAGCCGACTACTTCGTTGCCCATGGCATAGCGGAAGATCAAATCACCGTGCGCTTCCATGGCGAGCGGTATCCGTTGGTGAAAAACAACAGCGCTGGCAACCGCGCACGCAACCGACGCGTGAATATCGAACTGGACCGCGTGACTCCGGTCGACAAGCCTGGCGTCCAGCCGGCCCAGCAATCCGTTCCGGCGCCCTCTGCGGCGCCCGCTGCGGCCCCTGCGGCCACTGCCCCAGGCACCATCCCTGATGCAACGGGGGCGAAAGCCTCCTGAGTGCGACAGGACGTCGCGCCCTCGACAATTCCTGTCGCTTTGTCGTCAGAAGCTGTCGCCCCACTGTAAATTTTTCCGCAACGCCGGTAGAATCGGGCCTTTTCCGTACAACCCCGTGGAGTGATGGCATGGCGGACGTAAAAAAGGTCGTACTGGCGTATTCCGGCGGCCTTGATACTTCGGTGATTCTCAAGTGGCTGCAGGATACCTACAACTGCGAAGTGGTGACCTTCACCGCTGACCTGGGGCAGGGCGAAGAAGTCGAGCCGGCTCGCGCCAAAGCCCAGGCTATGGGCGTCAAAGAGATCTACATCGACGACCTGCGCGAAGAATTCGTGCGTGATTTCGTCTTCCCGATGTTCCGCGCCAACACCGTCTACGAAGGCGAGTACCTGCTCGGTACTTCCATCGCCCGTCCGCTGATCGCCAAGCGCCTGATCGAGATCGCCAACGAAACTGGCGCCGACGCCATTTCCCACGGCGCCACCGGCAAAGGCAACGACCAGGTACGTTTCGAACTGGGTGCCTACGCGCTCAAGCCGGGCGTCAAGGTCATCGCGCCATGGCGCGAGTGGGACCTGCTGTCCCGCGAGAAGCTGATGGACTACGCCGAGAAGCACGGCATCCCGATCGAGCGCCACGGCAAGAAGAAGTCGCCGTACTCGATGGACGCCAACCTGCTGCACATCTCCTATGAAGGCGGTGTCCTGGAAGATACCTGGACCGAGCACGAAGAAGACATGTGGCGCTGGAGCGTCTCGCCGGAGAACGCCCCAGACCAGGCGACCTACATCGAGCTCACCTACCGCAACGGTGACATCGTCGCCATCGACGGTGTCGAGAAGTCTCCCGCCACCGTGCTGGCCGACCTGAACCGTATTGGCGGTGCCAACGGCATCGGTCGCCTGGACATCGTCGAGAACCGTTACGTAGGCATGAAGTCGCGTGGCTGCTACGAAACCCCAGGCGGCACCATCATGCTCAGGGCCCACCGTGCCATCGAGTCGATCACCCTGGACCGCGAAGTCGCTCACCTGAAAGATGAGCTGATGCCGAAGTACGCCAGCCTGATCTACACCGGCTACTGGTGGAGCCCGGAGCGTCTGATGCTGCAGAAAATGATCGACGCTTCGCAGGTCAACGTGAATGGTGTGGTACGCCTGAAACTGTACAAGGGCAACGTCACCGTGGTCGGCCGCAAGTCGGACGATTCGCTGTTCGATGCCAACATTGCGACCTTCGAGGAAGATGGCGGCGCCTACAACCAGGCCGATGCCGCAGGCTTCATCAAGCTCAATGCGCTGCGCATGCGCATCGCGGCCAACAAAGGCCGTGGCATGCTCTAACGCAGAGCTGAGCTGCAGGCAGTAAAGAACCCCGACTCAGGTCGGGGTTTTTTTTGCGTGGTCACTTCATGCGTGATGTCGTGTTGTCCGAAAGGTCGCCAACCGACAACCGAAAATATTGTTGATTCTCCAGGTTGCAGAATAGCCAGGTGCGGCCCGACTCATGAGGCTGAGCCATGGCGTGAAGTAACTGCTCGGCAATCCTCTTTTGCACATCAGGGCCGGAAAGCATGACAGTGACAGGATCTGCTTCAGTCGAGGACCGTAGCTGGCCATTACTTGCAGGCGTACGGGTGGCCTCTACTTTCAGGGGATTGGTGTCTTCGGGCTTGTACAGCGATTTGTAGTTGAAGTTAAGCGTCAGAAAAAAAAGCGCAGTCAAAAAAAACGGAAAACCCACCAGAAACCAGGTGTATAGGGTCTGACTTTCCTCGCTCAGGAAAGGTAGTGTCGCCAGGGCAGAGGATTCAATGATGCCGGCGAAGATGGCGATGATGGTCAGCGGGGCTGCGGGTTGGCTGGTCAAGGTGGCGGCCTCCTGCGGTTTTGCCCATCAATACCAGAGTGTCCCTCTCAGCCGAAGGCTGGACTCTTTCCGCGCCATGAAAATGATCCCGCTATCTTCTTTGTTGTTGAATGTCGTTGTTGCAAAAGTAACTGGCTTGCCCTGGTGCTAATCGACTGGGCAAGGAAGTTGTAAATTCTTACTTGTAGGAAAATTCCTAAAGCGACGTAAGGCTCATCTATTCATGTATTTGCTCTGGTATTTGACACGCCACTGAGCGTGCGGCTCGGTTATGGTGAAGCGTCGTTAAAGCAAAATAATGAATGAATGGATATCGCATGAATAAAGTCCTTATCGTGGATGACCACCCGGTCATACGCCTGGCAGTGCGCATGCTGATGGAGCGGCATGGCTACGATGTGGTCGCGGAAACCGACAACGGAGTGGCAGCCTTGCAGCTTACGCGGGAACACCTCCCCGATATCGTGGTGCTGGATATCGGTATTCCCAAACTTGACGGGCTGGAGGTCATTGCCCGTTTATCATCAGCCAGTCCCGGCAGCCGAGTGCTGGTGTTGACGTCACAGGCACCCGGGCACTTCTCGATGCGTTGCATGCAGGCGGGTGCTGCAGGTTACGTGTGCAAACAGCAGGAACTCACCGAACTGCTCAGCGCCATCAAAGCCGTGTTGTCTGGCTACAGCTATTTTCCCAATCAGGCTTTGCACAAGTCTCGTGGCCGAGTGGGCGCGGGCAGTGAAATGGAGATGGTCGATCGCCTGTCGGCAAGGGAGATGATGGTGTTGCAGCAACTGGCGCGTGGCAGGTCGAACAAGGAAATCGCCGAGAGCATGTTCCTCAGCAACAAGACAGTCAGTACTTACAAGACCCGCTTGTTGCTGAAGCTGAACGCCCACTCGCTGGTGGATCTGATCGAGCTGGCCCGGCGACACGGCCTGACGTGAAACCTGAATGCAGGAAGCCTCCGTATGGAGGCTTTCCGTCAGGGCTACAGGTCGTAGTCGAACTCGGCGAGTTGCCGCTGCAGGCGGCGTTCTTCCAGGAGGTTGTCAATGGTGCGACGTTTGCTGAGGTTGGTTTTTGCGGGTTCCACCTGCGGTTCCGCGTCGTCGTCAGCGGTGGCAAAGTCATCTTCGATCGAGAGGTCGTCTTTGTCGGTACTCATGGGTCGCTCCAAGCCAATGGGCCATTGGCCGTCCTTATAACCAGAAAGCGAAGCGTGGTAAAAAAGATTTTTTCAATCGCAACCCATGCCTGTTCGCTATCGAATCAATCGTCAGAAGTCTTCTGCTTGTATTCGCACAAGTCTTCGATCCGGCAACTGCCGCATCGAGGCTTGCGCGCCTGGCACACATAGCGCCCGTGCAGAATGAGCCAATGATGCGCATCGAGCAGGTAGTCCTTGGGCACGAACTTCAGGAGTTTCTTCTCGACCTCAAGCACGGTCTTGCCTGGCGCGATACCGGTGCGATTGCTGACCCTGAAAATGTGTGTGTCCACGGCCATGGCTGGCTGACGGAAAGCGGTGTTGAGGACCACGTTGGCGGTCTTGCGGCCAACCCCCGGTAGCGCCTCTAGCGCCTCACGGGTTTGCGGTACTTCGCCGCCATGGCGTTCGATCAGCAAGCGGCAGGCTTCGATGACATTCTTGGCCTTGCTGTTGTAAAGGCCGATAGTCTTGATGTACTCGCTCAGCCCTTCGACGCCGAGTGCGTAGATGGCTTGCGGGGTATTGGCGACTGGAAACAGACGTGCGGTGGCCTTGTTGACGCCAACGTCGGTGGATTGTGCCGACAGCGTGACGGCGACCAATAGCTCGAAAGGGGTGGTGTAAGCCAATTCCGTCTTTGGATCGGGATTGTCTTCGTGCAGCCTGCGAAAGATCTCCAGGCGTTTGGCGGCATTCATGGGGTCAACGGGTTCCTTGACGACGAGAGGGGGCGCGGCCCAGACGCAGGCGATTGTACAAGGCCAACAGTCCGCCGAGCAGTAGCAGCGCGCCGGAACACAGGGCGGCGGTGTGCAGGCCCAACCCCTGGTCCAGCCATTGACGGCTGGCGCCGAGCAGCAAATAGAGCAGTAGCAGGCCAGCCAGGTGCACGAGCAGTTGGCGCCAGCGCCCCTCGGCAGGCAACAGCTGGTCTGCAGCCAGGCATTGCAGGCAGATCAGGGCGGGGAAGTAACCGAGCGACAAGGCCTGCGGCAGTGCCCAGGCGCGCAGCGCAAGCTGCAGGCAGCTGGCCAGGGCAGCAAGGAGCAACAGGCTTGCCAGCCAGTACGTCGCACCGCTGAGCCTGCCGCGCAAGGGGGCCAGCAACGCCTGGTGAAGGAGGCTCAACGTCAGCATGGCCACGCCCAGTGTGGCGGCCCGGGAGAAGGTCTGGGTGGCGCCCAGCAGCGGCGCAAGGCCGGCCACCAGCAGGCAATGCCTATTCATGGGCGGGGCTTCCGAGCAACAGCGTGCGATGCTGGTCAAAATACACCAGTGCCTCCTGCTGCGCTGCTATCACGGCACGAGAGGTGACCGTCGCCCCAGCCAGCTGGTCGAAGTCGCCCTGGTCGCGCTTGAGCGCCCAGCGGTCGTCCAGGCGACGGTTGGAAAATTGCCCCAGCCAGTTCAGCTGTGGGTCGCTGATGCGGGCTCCAAGGCCAGGACTTTCCTGTTGCTCGATCACCTGCGTGCCGATCAACCGCCCATCCGCACTGATGGCGATGGTCAGTCGGATGGGCCCGTTGTAGCCCTGGACCTGGCTCACCATTACCACCGCCGTGGGCAGCGTCCCCAGGGTGGCGCGGTAGGCAGCCGTTATCCGGCTGTGCAACGGTTGCTCCCCAGGAAGCGGCAGCGGCGTGTTCAGGGGTTGGTTGTCGTAGGTTTGCTCAGGCAGGACCGCGAGAAACTGGCGCGCATGCAACTGCTGTTCGGCTTCGATGATGGTCGGGCGGGTCCATTGCCTCCATGCCAAGGTTGTCGCCACGGCCAGCCCGGCCACGAGCAGCAGCCAGGCGGTATTGCGAATGTGCGGGCTCATGGCGCGGCCTGCTGGCGTCGCAGGGCGAGCCGATCAAGGGCGGGGGCCAAGAGGTTCATGAACAGGATGGCGAATGCCGTGCCGTCCGGGTAGCTGCCCCAGGTGCGTATCAGGTAGATCAGCATGCCCGCACCAAGCCCGAACAGTAGCCTGGCCAAGCCGGCCTTCGGGCCGGACACGGGTTCGGTGGCGATGAAAAAGGCTGCCAGCATGGTCGAGCCGGAGAACAGGTGAAGCAGTGGTGAGCCATTCGAATCCGAGCCGGAGCCATTCCATGCCAGCAGGCTGAACAGCATCAGCCCTGCCAGCAAGCCCGCAGGTGCGTGCCAGCTGTATACCCTGCGCTGCAACAGGAACAACCCGCCGAGCAGGAATGCCAGGTTGACCCACTCGACGCCACGCCCACCAACGGTGCCGAAGCCCGGGTGGCTGGCGAACAGTTCATCGATGGTCAGGCTGCGGTTGTGACGCAGGCCGTCCAGCACGGTTGGTCGGGCCCAGGCGTCGATCTGCTCACCCCCGCCAAACACCAGGTGCAGGCTGTCGACGAACCCCGGTGGTTGTGCTGGCCAATGGTTCATCTGCAGGGGGAAACTCAGCAGCACGAAGGCGTAGCCCAGCATCGCCGGGTTGAAGAGGTTGCGGCCCACCCCACCGAACGCTTGCTTGCCGAAGCCGATGGCAATCGCCGCTGCGGTCATCGGCAGCCACCAGGGCGCTTGGGTGGGCAGGGCGACGGCGAGCAGCACCGCCGTCACCAAGGCGCTGCCATCGTTCAAGGTGGCCGCCACTGGCTGGCCGCGCAGGGCCAGCAGCGCGGCTTCGCAGCACACCGCGCTACTGGCGCACAACGCCAGGCTGAACAGCAGGCCCCATCCGTGCAGCCAGAACGATGCCAAGAGACCCGGGATGCATGCCAGCAGCACCAGGCCCATGGCAGTGCGCAAGCGCGGGTCAGGTAATGCCATGGTCGTGCCGCGGCGAAGCGTCAATGGGATGATTCAGGCTCATTGTGTGAACAATCCGTTGAATCCGGAGAACGCCATGGCCATCACGCCGGCACCGACCAGGGTGATGGGCAGGCCGCGCAATGCCGCCGGGATGTCGGCGTGATCGCTGCGTTGCACCAGGTCGTCGAACAGTGCCAGCGCCAGCCAGAAGCCAAGACCGGCCATGACGCTGCAGCCCAGCGTGGCGAGCCATTCCTGCCGTTCAACCATGGCCTGCAGGGACAAACCGAGTACCACGGCATTGCCCAGCAAGGGCAGTGCCAGCCCCTCGCTGGGCCATTGCGGACGTAGCCTTGCCAATGCCTGCGGCACGCTCCACGCCAGCAAGCCTAGCCAGGGCAGGAGCAGGAACAGGCGCAGGTCTTCAAGCTGCCAAGGTGCTACTACCCAGCGCTCCAGTGCCTGGCCGCCGGTTATCCCGAGGGCAATCGTCAGTGCGCACGCCAAACCGCACACCTGCACGCGCAGGCGCGATGGCGGCTGTTGTTGCAGAAGCATGTGGCTGACCAGCGCAGCACTGACCAGGACCAGGACATAATCGTTCATATACATGACGATAGCCGTGATTCGCCAGGGCGTCCGGCCATCCGAGAGGGGATACGAATGCCCCGGCGCGAAGGCCGGGGCAGAGGGCGTTACTTGATGCGCTGGCCTGGCTTGGCACCGCTGTCAGGGCTCAGCAGGTAGATCTCTTCACCGCCTGGGCCGGCGGCCATGACCATGCCTTCGGACACACCGAAGCGCATTTTGCGTGGCTTGAGGTTGGCCACCATCATGGTCAGGCGACCTTCCAGCTTGGAGGGGTCCGGGTAGGCCGACTTGATGCCCGAGAACACGTTGCGATGCTCGTCGCCGATATCCAGGGTCAATTGCAGCAGCTTGTCAGCGCCGGGCACGGCTTCGGCCTTGACGATCAGCGCAACGCGCAGGTCGACGGCGGCGAAGGTGTCGAACTCGATTTCCGCCGACAGCGGGTCCTTGGCCAATTCGCCGTTGCCGGCCGGGGCCTTGGCTTCGGTAGCCAGCAGGTCTTCCTTGCTGGCTGCGACCATGGCCTCGACCTTGGCGGGTTCGATACGGCTCATCAGTGCCTTGAACGGGTTGAGCGTATGGTTTTCCAGGCGCGACAGGTGATCGTTCCAGGTCAGCGGCGCGACATTGAGGAAGGCCTCGGCGTCGGCAGCCAGCACCGGCAGTACCGGCTTGAGGAAAATCACCAGCTGGCGGAACAGGTTCACGCCCTGGGCGCAAATCGCCTGGACTTCTTCCTGCTTGCCTTCCTGCTTGGCCAGCGACCAGGGCGCCTTGTCGGCGATCCAGGCGTTGGCGCGATCGGCCAGGGCCATGATTTCGCGCATGGCGCGGCCAAAGTCGCGGCCTTCGTAGGCATCGGCAATGGACGGCGCAGCGGCAAGGAAGGCTTCGGTCAGGTCCGGTGCAGCATCACCGGCAACCATGACACCTTCATTGCCCTTGTGGATGAAGCCTGCGCAGCGGCTGGCGATGTTCACCACCTTGCCAACCAGGTCCGAGTTGACCTTCTGCACGAAGTCCTCGAGGTTCAGGTCGAGGTCGTCGACACCACGGCCGAGCTTGGCGGCGTAGTAGTAGCGCAGGTATTCCGGCTGCAGGTGATCCAGGTAGGTGCGGGCCTTGATGAAGGTGCCGCGCGACTTGGACATCTTGGCGCCGTTGACGGTCAGGTAACCGTGCACGTTGACCGCGGTCGGCTTGCGGAAGCCTGCGCCTTCGAGCATGGCCGGCCAGAACAGGGCATGGAAGTTGACGATGTCCTTGCCGATGAAATGGTACAGCTCGGCCTTGGAGCCTTCGTTCCAGAACGCATCGAAGTCAAGCTCCGGGCGGCGGGCGCAGAGGTTCTTGAAGCTGGCCATGTAGCCGATCGGCGCATCCAGCCAGACGTAGAAGTACTTGCCGGGTTCGCCTGGGATCTCGAAGCCGAAGTACGGCGCGTCGCGCGAGATGTCCCACTCCTGAAGGCCCGAGTCCAGCCACTCGGCGAGCTTGTTGGCCACGGCGTCCTGCAGGGTGCCGCTGCGGGTCCACTGCTGCAGCATGGCCTGGAAGTCCGGCAGCTTGAAGAAGAAGTGCTGGGAGTCGCGCAGTACCGGGGTGGCGCCGGAGATCGCCGACTTGGGGTTCTTCAGCTCGGTCGGTGCGTAGGTGGCGCCGCATTTCTCGCAGTTGTCGCCGTATTGGTCTTCGGCCGCACACTTGGGGCAGGTGCCCTTGATGAAGCGGTCGGCCAGGAACATGCCTTTTTCCGGGTCGAAGTACTGGGTGACCGAACGGGTGGCGATGTGCCCGGCTTCGCGCAGGCGCGAATAGATCAGGCCCGACAGCTCGCGGTTCTCTTCACTGTGGGTGGAGTGGAAGTTGTCGAAGTCCACCAGGAAATCGGCGAAGTCGCTGCTGTGCTCGGCTTGCACGTTGGCGATCAGCTGCTCCGGGGTGATGCCTTCCTTTTCGGCGCGCAGCATGATGGCCGAGCCGTGGGCGTCGTCGGCACAGACGTAGATGCACTGGTTGCCGCGTAGTTTCTGGAAGCGAACCCACATGTCCGTCTGGATGTACTCGAGCATATGGCCAAGGTGGATGGATCCATTGGCATAGGGCAGGGCGCTGGTTACGAGAATCTGACGTGGCTCGGACATAGTGGCTCGGCTACTTATTCGGCTCGGGTAAAATTGAGGGTGATCGGCCACTATAAAGGGCTCGCGAATATATTTCACCCCGCGCGCGCATCTGCTGACGATTGACGGGTTAGGATAGGCGTCTGTTTTACATTCAGTTTGCCAATGGGAGTGTCCATGAGTGTCGTCACCCGTGCCGCCGTCGAAGGCGCGCTTCGCCAGTACACCGACCCCTACCTGAATCTGGACCCGGTGAGCGCCGGTTGCGTGCGCGCCATCGATATCCAGGGCGGGCAGGTCGCTGTGCAGTTGCAGCTCGGTTATGCCGCCGGCCTGTTCAAGAACGGCTGGGCCCAGGTGCTGCAAACCGCGATCGAGAACCTTGATGGCGTCGCATCGGCGCAGGTCTCGATCGACTGCGTGGTGGCCGCGCACAAGGCCCAGGCCCAGGTGCCGGCCATGGCCAACGTCAAGAACATCGTCGCCGTGGCGTCGGGCAAGGGCGGGGTCGGCAAGTCCACCACCGCTGCCAACCTGGCCTTGGCCCTGGCACGCGAAGGTGCTCGGGTCGGTATTCTCGACGCTGATATCTATGGGCCAAGTCAGGGTGTGATGTTCGGTATCGCCGAAGGCACTCGGCCACAGATCCGCGAGCAGAAGTGGTTCGTGCCGATCAAGGCCCATGGCGTGGAGGTCATGTCCATGGCCTTCCTCACCGACGACAACACGCCCATGGTCTGGCGTGGCCCGATGGTATCCGGGGCCTTGCTGCAGCTGGTGACCCAGACGGCCTGGGATGACCTCGATTACCTGGTGATCGATATGCCGCCGGGCACCGGCGATATCCAGCTGACGCTGGCGCAAAAAGTCCCGGTGGCCGGTTCGGTGATCGTCACGACGCCCCAGGACCTGGCCTTGCTCGATGCCAAGAAAGGCGTGGAAATGTTCCGCAAGGTCAACATTCCGGTGCTGGGCGTGGTGGAGAACATGGCCGTGCACATCTGCTCGAACTGCGGTCATGCCGAGCACCTGTTCGGCGAAGGTGGCGGCGAGAAGCTGGCGGCGCAGTATGGGGTCGAGTTGCTGGCTTCGTTGCCGTTGTCGATGCTGATCCGTGAGCAGGCCGACAGTGGCAAGCCGACGGCGATCGCCGAGCCGGAAAGCCAGATTGCCATGGTCTATCAGGAGCTGGCCCGTCAGGTCGGGGCGCGGATCGTGTTGCAAGAGGCGGCAGCGCCAGCGATGCCGAGCATTACCATCAGCGAAGATTGACCTGACGGCTGCGCAGGGCTACGAGCCTGTGCAATCGGTGTGGGAGCCGGCTGCCGGCGATGAGGCCAGGGCAGGCAAACGCCCGCTCGGGCCCTATCGCCGGCAAGCCGGCGCCCACA